>JAKBBE010000022.1 GCA_021826035.1 Pseudomonadota bacterium
CGAGCTTGCCTGCGATCATGAAGATGACCATGCGGATGGTACGGAACCGGCCGTATCCGCGGGCCTTGCGCTTGGCGGCCTGGAAGAGCCCATTGATGGCCTCCAGGAACCCGTTGGTCTGGCGCGAAGTGACCCAGGCGAGGATGCCGTCGAGATGAGCGCGGATCACGGGAACTTAAATGAGTTCTCCATCGTCAGTTCGCCGATCTTCGCCTGCAGCTCCCGGATACGCTCCTGCCGTCCGAGGCCAGCACATCCCCGCCGAAGATCGCCGCGGCGTTCTCCAGCAGCTCCGTCTTCCAGACCGATACCTGGGTCGCATGGACCTCGTGGTGCGCCGCGATCTGCGCCACCGTCTTCTCACCCCGGATCGCCTGCAGGGCCACTCGCGCCTTGAACGACGCCGAATGGTTTCGTCTCGGTTTCTTCATGGATATCCGTCCTCCGGTTGCTCTTTTGCACCGGCAGATTTCCACTTACACCCCTGCCCGAAAAGCCGCGGCCACCTCCTTCTACTATGCGCGCAGCTCTCTACACTCCGATTATGCGTCAAATCACTCGACAGCTAGCGCGGCAAGTGGCCCAATGAACTGCTCGTATCGGCGCCACCGATCAACCCCAGACGAACCCACTTGTTGACGCACTTGCCACCGACTTGGTGTAATCACCGTACGCCGGGTCTTATGAAACTCTAAACACCGTGTATCCCACTCCAATCCGATGAACTCCACAATTTTTTGACTCCACCATCCAAGGTTGTGCACAAGCCCTTCATACTGAACCTCCATGAGGACCCCTTCCGGCAGAACCGCTTTCCAATAATTCATTATTCGACGAAATTGCCTATAAAAGTGCGCTATATCGTTAAGATCTGTAGCATATCCATGGGAGATTGAGAAATTCTGGAAGTAAATCGAGAGACACACATCGCGTGGAGTTCGATTCATGACAATGATACGTGCTCGCGGAAGCGCGGCATGTATCAGCCCTAAATTCAAATAGTTTAACGGCATCTTGTCTACAACTCGCCGTGAAGTCCCTGACAGACTTTCAAGCTGAGTCAAATATCGCTGCGCTAACTTCGCTACCTCATCGCTCGTCACACTTTGAATCGTTCTCGAAGCTAAACATGTTGCCGCCTCGCCCCAAAATGCCAATTCGCCCGCGCCAAAAATGTGCGGATGAGACGCTAGTATTTGTTCAGCGAGAGTTGTGCCACTGCGCGGCATGCCAACGATGAACACCGGACACTCCGATGCGGCACCAAAAGCGCGCAAACGTGCAATTTCCTGGGGAGTGAAGCGATTCATGATGCCAGTCACTTCACTGGCAAACGCTCCATGGTCGTATGGCGCACCACACCGGCGGGAGAGTTCGTTTGCACGGCGGTAGTGTTTGAACGCTTGCTCGAATTCGCTGCAATCATTAAGAACTTTACCAATAGCATACTGAAGCGCAATCTCCTCCTGAATTGGTAAACGTTGTCGCAAGAGTCTGTTCGCTGCCTCACGCCATTGAACATCCTCGTAGCCGATTTGGCGGCAACGTGCGATTCCACACCATGCTGCAACGAGGTTCGGCTGATAATTCACAGCCTTCCGAAACAGTTCAAGAGCGTCTTCGAAATCGCCGGTGTCAGTTTTCAGTTCTCCTAAGAACGATAGCGCGTCTGCAAAATTTGGCTCAATCGCCAATGCGCGTTGGCATGCAGCTTCAGATTCCACGGAACGCGCTTGTAACCGCATCACACGCGCAAGCGCGACAAGGGCTCGTGGGTAGTTTGCTTTGAGCTTAAGTGCCTGAAAGTATGCGCTCTGTGCTTCATCGAGACGCAGCAGATCCAGGAGAACATTTCCGCAGTTGTAGTAGGCCTCTGCAATTTTAGGGTTGCATTCGCACGCCTTCTTATGGCTTACCAAGGCCTCGTCTAAGCGACCAAGATCACGCAGTAAGTTACCAAGATTGCTGTGAGCTTCAATGAATTCTGCACGAAGCGCTATTGCTGTCTGATAACTTAAAATGGCTTCGGAACTCTTCCCAAGATCTCGAAGTACGTTACCAATATTGTTGTGCGCATCAGCGAATTCCGGAATGAAACTTACTGCATGACTGTAGCTCTCAAGAGCGTCCGGCAGCAATCCCATCCGCCGTTGTGCAGTCCCCAGATTGTTGTAGGCCGCGGCAAAGTCTGGCTTGATCAGAAGTGCACGACGATAGCTGACTACAGCATCATCGAGCCGCCCAGATTCCAGCAAGGCGATTCCGAGATTATTGTGTACCTCGGGCACATCAGGCTCAATTGCGAGCACGTTATTATAAAGTTCTATTGCTTTACTGAATTCTCCTCGTGATTGCAACAGCAGAGCGATTCTAAATAGTTCCGCAGCATCGTTTGAAGTTGAGCCGCTCATTTTTCTACTACTTCGAAAGCTCGCGAGAATAGTTCGTGAACAGCATCTCCTTGAGTTCTGTTCTGAACTATTTACTTACGAGCGCTGCAATTGACGTTTATATACTGCTGATGTGTCGGCATCTCGCGGACCGTGTGCTGAACTGCCTCACGAGCATGCCTTAGCAAACTCCGTACATATTCAGAGGGCAGCGTGTCTACCAGCGGATCATAGTCCATTGGCACAACACCCTGCCCCATTAGAACCGCGACCCATGAATTTGTTGTAAATAGATCGTCAAGATCAGGCAGAACGCGGCCCTTCGATCGAAATAATTCGATTTTTTCTTGTAGGCTATCTGGAATTAGTTCGGAGCGACAGTGTCGCCAGAATGGTGTATCGTCGCGTTCCGTCGCCTTGTAATGCAAGATCAGGAAGTCTCGCGTTTTCAGGTATGCCTGGCGCGTGTGTCGGTTGTAGATTTCAGTTTCTACGGAAGAAAACGACTTATCCGGGAATAACGCCATCAAGGTCGCAATTCCCATTTGAATGAAATGGATGCTCGTTGATTCCAAGGGCTCAAGAAATCCTGCCGCCAACCCAATCGCAATACAGTTGCGTTCCCAGAAGCGATGTCGGCAGCCAGCGGTAAACTTCAGAACGCTAGGCACGGCGTGCGGCGTTCCCTCTAATGTCGAGGTCAGCCGCGTGCCGGCGTCTTCATCAGAGAGAAAATCACTGCAATATACATACCCATTTCCGATTCTATGTTGCAGCGGGATTCGCCAACGCCAACCGTATTTGTCAGCGGTAGAACGCGTATGGGAGAGCAGCGGTTCGGAATTATCGCAGGCTTGAACGACGGCACGATCGCACGGCAACCAGTTGCTCCAGCTCTCGAAGCCGACACCAAGTGTCCGGCCGAGCAATATGCTTGCAAACCCACTACAATCAATGAACAAATCTCCCTCGATTGATTGTCCGTCATGCAACTGCAAGGAGCTTATGAACCCATTATGCGGGCGAACTCGCACGTCGACGACCCGACCCTCGATTCGCTGAACTCCGCGCGATTGTGCGTAGTTGCGAAGAAACCGAGCGTATAGGCCGGCGTCCAAGTGGAAGGCGTATTTTAATGACGCAAGAATTGAATTCGGGGGACCGTTCGGTCGCGCGAAGCGATTGGACTTCGCAGCGGCGACACAAATGTTATAGGCACCAAGCTCACCTAGCTCGGAGTCACCAAGACATCGTAGCTTCAACCACAATTGGTGGAACTTCAGCGCTTGAATATCAGCGCCATATTCACCGAATGGATGTAGGTAACGATCGCCTAAGCGGCCCCAATCAACAAATTCGATCCCTAGTTTGAACGTCCCTTCGGTTTGACGAAGCAAGTCATTCTCATCGATTCCTAGCAAGGAGTGGAATGTTCGGATTGACGGGATTGTCGCTTCGCCGACTCGTACGGTACCAATCTGCTCAGACTCGACCAGAGTCACAGAGACTCCAGAATTTTTAATCATTCGGCACAGCGCCGCGGCAGTCATCCATCCTGCGGTACCGCCTCCGACTATCACAACACTCTTAATCGGACAGCGGCGTGATTCATTCGCTCCCTCGCTGTCACTATTCATCATGACGTCGCCCTACGCGTTAATGCCGATTGGTCGCCTTTGCACCGCTTCGAGTAGTTCTCGATTCGTCGGCAATGCCTTAAGTGCGAACTCTGCCTGACGACCGATCTCCGCAAATGCGTCTCGCGCCTCTGCGTGGTACTTAAGAGTCGGACCACGTGCACTAATATCAGTCTTGTAGCCCATACCGTAGAGCACGTACTGCCAGCTACTTTCTGGGAAAATGTCGACATTTGCATCGATATCAATTGAGCTCGGCGGTCGGTGACGCCATCGGAGCAGGCGCTCACGCAAGCTGTCCGGAATGCTTTCCGAGATGCTGTTGTCACGCCAAAACGTTGAATCTTTACGCTCTGTAAGGCAATAATGCAATTTTATGAAATCGAGCGCTCGCTCGTAGCGTTTACGCATCAGCTCGTTAAATTGACGTGCCGCAATCTCAATATCCCCGCCCCATGGAAACAAATTGGATAGCGAGACCGCGGCCAATTCGCAAAACATGATTCCCGTGGCTTCGAGTGGCTCAAAGAATCCGCTCGACAATCCAATTGCGATGCAGTTGTGTTTCCAATTGATTTCACGGTATCCGGCGTCGAACGAAATTTTTCGGGCGTCGATTTCGGCATCATGTTTGACACCAACATACTGGCGCAGAATGTATTCGGCGCGGGTGTCATTTGTGTGGGTTGACGAATAGACATAGCCAATTCCACGACGATCTGCAAGCGAGATGTCCCACATCCATCCGGCCTCTTGAGCTACCGCAATGGTATATGACGGAATCGGAATGGTGCGATCGGTGTACGGGATTCTTACGGTGAGCGCACGGTCGCAAAAAAGTGACGTAGAGCAGGATTTGTAAGGCACACCCAGTGCTTTACCGATGAGGAGCGCTCGAAATCCACTGCAATCGATGTACAAGTCAGCGCTTATCTCACCGTGCTTGCCTGTACTGACCGACGTGATATATCCACTCTCATTCATATTGACGCAATTGACGGTATCTACTATACGTTTCACACCGGATGCCACGGCACGACCGCGCAGCAATTCCGAAAGCTTAATCGCGTCAAGATGATATGCATAGCCGAGCGGTCCTGTGAACTCCGGGTGTGTAATCACCTTCGGAGCGCGACTGGCATCCGCGACGCGCTTTTGCGGCGTACTCACCTCGTCCCAAGCCGCTTGCTCCCCTGCAGCCCCTAGCAACCAATAGGAGAGCAGGTCAAGACCGGACGGCTCCCGGCAAACCTGAAACGCATGCAGGTAGTGATCCGGGGCACCGTGCTCCTCTCCTGGAGCACGGTGCCAATGGGAAAATCTCGCTCCCTGCTTGAAGCTGCCATTGCAGCCCCGCAACAGAGTGGTTTCGTCCACGCCGATGCGCTTAAGCGTCGTACAAATCGAGGGAAACGTTCCTTCGCCGACCCCGACAATCCCAATTTCATCCGACTCTATCAGCTCAATCTGCACACCATCTGGACAATGCGCACCCAATGTCCGTGCCAGATATCCGGCCGTGATCCATCCTGCCGTTCCACCTCCAACTATGAGTAAACGCTTCCCCACCCGGCGCCATCTTCTCTGTTAGAACTTGAAGTGTACTGCCAAACTGATACGACGATCACTGGTGAACCAGCTGCGCACGTAAAGAGCGTTATTCGGGTACCCTCCCATCAAAGTCTTCGTGGTCGAATTCGTCAGGTTGCCAATCTGAGCCGCAATTGACAGGTTTTTAGTCGGTCGATAAGTCAAACCAAGATCAAGCTCTCCATACGCCGCTGCATATACCGGCAGAGATATTCCGATCGTTTGCCCAACGCCAGGAGCCGAGTAATACGTGTAACTGCCATTTGTTCCGTTACTATCTGTGGTCATCAGATATCGACTTCTCCAACTCCACGCGAGACGTGCCGACCACCGGGCATCGTCATACATCAGCACCGCATTGTAGTTGTACTTTGAGAGCCCCACGACTGGCACGTTGTGATGTATGACACCGCTAATATCAACATACTGATTACCAGGACTGCTACTGTCGATATATGTGAAATTGCTCTCGATTCCGAGTCCGTTCCAGGGCCACGGCAGCATACTGAAGTAAGTATGCCCACCGAACTCCACGCCCTTGATTGTCGCAGCCTTCGGTGAATTGAAGTCAACGTTTACACTAGCATTTTCTATCACCGTGGTCCCATTTGCCGTCACGAATGGGACAGGCTGAAGCGTGTTGCCGTAAACGATTGTATTTTTCAGCGTCTTGTAAAAGAAGTCCAGGTGCGCTTCTGAGGCTGCCTGCGGGAACCACTGCAAGGCAAAATCCCAGTTGTTTGACTGCATTGGGCGCAGCGCAGGGTTGCCAGTATTGGAGGTATAGCCGGTCACTTGCCCACCGGAGGATGCACTTGCGGCCGACACGCTGGCGCCAGCGCTACCGCTTGCACGCAGATCATAGAAGGACGGCTCGTCCAGTGTTTCAAAGAATGCGCCGCGAGCAAAGAGATTCCGCGCCAAGGTCAGCTTGACATTAATCGCAGGTAGAACTCGACGGGTCGTACTGCCTCCGGATCTAAAATAATATTTGGACGGAAAGAGTGCCGTCGACCCGGTCGAAACACCTGCAGAATTAAGAGCCCCCGGAAGAGTAACAGCGGACTGGAGGAAGTAGCCTGAACTTCGGTTTTCGATCTTGACGTATCGCAAGCCTAAATTTCCCGAAATCGGAAACCTCATGCGATAGTCCGCGAACTTTAGCATCACGTACGCCGCGGTGTCGTACGAGGTCGCAAGGCTGTAGTCCCCAGGATTAAACTGATATGGAACGTATGGACTGCCGTCGAGATTCGTCGCGCCATTGGCGACCGAACCACCTAATGTCGCCACGTTCCCGGCAGGGTTGTATTGACTGACCAGCGCTTGACTAGGCAAGTAGACCGGGGCCGGGAGAGTGACTGAGCCGCGAAAGAATCCGCTGAACGGTTGATAGGCGGCCATTCCATTCGACACATCCGCTTGCGATAACGGCACCTTGGCGCAGCCGTTCCAGCCTTCGCAGAACGGTGCCCAGTTATAGATCGTATCGGCGTCCTGTTCGCGGCGATCGGAATATCTTGCTCCCGTTTCGACCGAACGGAAGAATCCATGTTCCGACATCCGATATTCGCCATTCACGTCGAACGCTTGCTCCTGGCCATCGTGATGCCCCCTATGATCCTGGTGAGCATACCAATAATAGCTCGCGGGATTCGCATACAGCGACGCCATGGCGGGCGACAGTGTGATGTTAGGTTGCCCACTGGTTTCCACGAGTCCATAGCCGCCCGTTCCGGAGGGCGGAGTATCGAATATGTCGTAAGATTTGCTGCCAGCCGAGGCACTGACCAGTTGATATCCTCCGGTGACATGCAGCCGACTCGTAGGATTCCAATCTACCGTTGTTGATGCGTCTAACGTCTCATTGTGATTCTGATGGACGCCGGCGTCGCCAGTGGCGTACATATTTGGTGCGCCAGTCGCTGAAAATGTGCTCGAATTCCGCGTAAATACGTCTGATGAACTGATTAAGGCGCCGTTCGAATCAAACGTGCTGTTGCTCGGGTTCACCGCCAGTGCTTTAGAAGTGACGAATACTCCGTCCCCTGATCCGGTGCTCTGATACTTCGAATAAAACACCATTTCGCCGATTTTTAGGTGGCTGTTCGGTGCCCACTGTAATCCCAGGTATGCGCCCTTGCGGGTACGCTGGTACTTATCGAACCCGTAATCATATCCACCAGGAATATAGTAGTTTTGATTCCCAATTAGCGTTTTGTAATATGGTTCATTACGGATGAAATTATCGGCAAACGATAATTTGCTGTAGGCCAGATCCACGAGGGCGCCAAAGCGACCCCATGGGCCGCGCCAGTTGTCAGTAGCCAGCGCCGAAACTGCCGGTTCCGCCTGTTTGCTCAAATCGCCCCAGTTTCCGCTTACGGTACCCGAGACGTGCAATCCGGGCGAATAGTCGAAGGGCATGTGGGTGATGAGATCCACCTGCCCACCAGAGCCTCCCTCAATTAGATTTGAAGTCTCGTCCTTATATACTTCGACAGCCTTCAAAAGCTCAGGCGGAATTGCTGAGAACGACAGCCCCCCACCGCTACCGGCGCTGAAAATATCCTGGCCGTTGAGTCTGGCTGCAACATCCGACAGACCTCTAATCTGAACTGAAGTCCCTTGGTCCGACAGATGATCCGGATCATTGAGTGCTGCGAAGCGCGACATCGTGACGCCCGAGACGCGCTGCAGAACTTCCGTCACGCTGTTGTCTGGCAGCAGTCCCGCCTTATTGGCTACGACTACATCGACAATCGTATCGGAGTGCTTCTCAATTCGATCTGCGCTGATGATTGCCTGGCGACGCGCCGAGACGACCACTTCGGTCAGTGTCTGCTGCGGAAACGCGTTCTTTGAGTTCGACTCACGCTTCGATGCGCTGTTGAGATCTTGCGGAGATTGCGGCTTCGCACTGGCATGCGCGGTCTGTGAGAGCGCCATCACCAGTGCAAGAGCAGTGGCTGTGGCCGGAACACGCAATGGAATAGCTTTGTTGCAGCCCTGCGCAGAATTCGATCGGTTACCCGAGTGATTGGACACGATTCAGTACCCCCCTCAAGGACTAATATCTGTACGGCTGCGGCAGGCCCATTTTGTTGGTCTAGTGCAACAGCCTCATCAATGCTCCAGCCGGCGCACGATTCGATGCGTCGCCGGCACGCTGACGGGATGATGCTAACGCTGTCATGGTTGCGGTACCAATATCAATGATGGTACAAGCTATTTGAATTTTCGTATATATCGAGCGTCCTAAACCGGGTTTGGCATCAAATGAATTCGCGGCAAAGAATACATTCATTCCTGCGCAAGCGATTGAATACTCGACAGATTCTCTTCATTGCCGAACTTGAGGTAGCGCGATCGCTGGGAGGGGCTGCTCACGCTGTCGGTATGTCTCAACCTGCTGCTTCGACCCTGGTAAAGGGTTTCGAAGATGCCCTTGGAGTTCAGCTGTTCGAACGCCACGCCCGTGGCATTGTGCCGACACCTTACGGGGAAATCCTCACCCGGCATGCACGGGCGGTGATCGCAGAACTTGACCAGGCCCAGGAGGAGATCGCAGCGCTGAAATCCGGACTTGCTGGGCAAGCCTCGATCGGCGCCGTAGCAACGCCCGGTACGAACCTAGTGCCTTGCGCCGTCGCGCAATTGAAGCAGCAACACCCGCGCCTGCTAATCAGCATTGAAATCGACAACAGTCGACTGTTGATCGATAAACTTCTGCGCGGGCAGTTGGATTTAGTGGTCGGTCGGTTGCTCGACGCACAGGGCGCCGGAGAGCTTCAGTTAGAGCCTCTCTCCAGCGAGGTTCACGCTGCCATCGCAGCGGCCAACCATCCTCTGGCCGGAATTCCGATGGTGGACCTCGGGGACCTTGTCACTCAGCTGTGGATCCTGCCGCCGCCGGACAGTCTGCTACGCGAACGGCTCACCGCCGTATTCCAACAGCGAGACTTACCGATGCCGCTCAACGTCGTCGAGGCGCAATCGATTCCTGCGATCCTCGGACTCCTGCACGCCGCGCAGGCAATAGTTCCCCTGCCGCGGGAACTCGTGCAATCGTTGTGCGACTGCGGAAATCTTGCGGTTCTCATCGAGGATATCGGGCTAAATCTCGGCCCGTTTGGCTTGATCACGCGCCGCCAGCATCGTCTCTCCCCAGGCGCACAGGCTCTTGCGACGGTTCTGCGCACGACTGCAGCGACGCTCTACGCGCGCTCCTCGTTCGGGAGTGAACCGTTGGCGCCCAACTCGAGGTAGGCCTGCGCCACCGCGCTCCTGAACAGCACCGCGCGCGCGAGGTGTGGCGGGAAGATCTCCGTGAGCGCCAGAAACCCCTCGACGTCGTGCTCCGGTTGATCGGTACAGGCGCGGCCGAGGACGAGCAACCGCTCGGCCTGCGGATCGGTGAGCGCGCCGTCGGCGCGCGCCCGCCCGACCACGAAGCGCATCCATGCCGCGAGCGCCAGCGCAAGATGCCCAAAGGGTCGCCCGGCGGCCATCGCCTCCGCGAGACTCGGCAGCAGACGCACCGGGAGCTTCTTCGATCCATCCCAGGCGATCTGCGCGAGCTGGTGTCTGACACTGGGGTTGCGAAATCGATCGAGCGTCGCCTCGATGTACGCCCCGACTTCAAACGAGCCGCTCGCACGCAGACCGGGTGCGACTTCCTCGCGCAACAGACGCTCGACGCAGTGCGCGAGCGGCAGGTCACGCATCGCCTCGGCCACCGTGGTGTGACCGCGCAACAGGCCGAGGTAGGCGAGCATCGAATGCGCCCCGTTGACCACTCTCAGCTTGGCGCGGTCATAGACCGAGACGTCCCGAGCCAACGTCACGCCCACTGCAGCCCAATCGGCCAGCCGCACCGCCGGGACATCCTCGATGACCCACTGCGTGAACCGCTCGCGCTGTACCGGCCAGGCGTCATCGAGGCCGCACTCGGCGGCAACGCGGGCGATCAGGTCCGCATCGGTCGCCGGAGTGATGCTGTCGACCATGGTGCGCGGAAAGGACACCTCGTGCTCGATCCACCGGGCCAACGCCGGATCGCGCTCAGCGGCGAATGCCGTCACCGCCGCGCGCAGCGTCGGTCCGTTGTCCGGCAGGTTGTCGCAGCTGACCACGACGAACGGCGCCACGCCGCGGGCGTGTCGCCGCCGAAGCCCTTCGGTGAGAAATCCGATGACGCTGCGGACCGCGCCGTCGGCCCGCAAGTCGTGTGCGATCTCCGGGTGCGCGAGATCAAGCTGCCCATCGCCCCCGAGACAGTAGCCCTTCTCGGTGACGGTGAGCGTCACCAGAAGCGTCTCGGGCGCCTCGAGGCGCGCAAACACCGCCGGCCGCTCACTCGGTGCCACGAGGATCTCGTGCAGCGCACCGATCACGCGCAGCGGCGCCGCCGCGGCGAGCTCGGCCAAGCAATACAGGTTATTCTGCGGCGCGAGCGCATCGCGAACTGCGCCGCTGTGCAGCGCAACGGCGCTGATGGCCCAGCGCGGATCGCGCTCGAGCAGCCGATCGGCGTAGTACGCTTGATGCGCGCGGTGAAACGCGCCGGGACCGAAGTGCAGCCAACCGACGCGGCAAGCCTCGCGCGCGTAGCGCGGACGAGCCACCTCCGCACGCACCTGCGCCAGCGTTGAGTCGCTCAGCTGCCTGAGTTTCATTGCGGAAAGAGTAATGGTAGCGTTATCACTTTGCAACGCAATCACTATCGCCGGGGGGCGCATGTCGCAGTTCACCCAGGCAGCACGACGCTGCACAACAGTCCTCGGGGCCACCGCCCTGCTCGCCCTGCCGACGGTGTTCGTCGCCGCGCATGCCGAGGACGGCTACCGGCTCTGGCTGCGCTACGTGCCGGTGCACGGCGCATGGCAGAAGCGCTACCGCCACTCGGCGCGTGAGCTGGTGCCGGGCGCGGCAGACTCACCGACGTTGCGCGCTGCGACCCAGGAGCTGGAGCGGGGGCTCACGGGACTGCTCTCGCGCCCGGTCCCGAGCGAGCCGACCGTCACTCGCAATGGCGCGATCGTGCTCGGCACACCGCGCAGCGCACCGCTGCTGCGCTCGCTGCACCTGGGCCTGCGCCGGCTCGGTGCACAGGGCTACGTGATCCGTACCGCGCAGATCAACGCCCACCGCGTCACGGTGATCGCCGCCAATACCGATATAGGCGTGCTCTACGGGGTGTTCCGCTTCCTGCGCCAGATCCAGACCCGCCAGCCGCTCGAGCCGCTCGCCATCGCCTCGCGGCCGAAGATCCGCCGGCGCGTGCTCGACTTCTGGGACAACCTCAACGGCAGTGTCGAGCGCGGCTACGCCGGAGACTCGATCTGGAAGTGGCGCGAACTGCCGCAGTACCTCTCGCCCCGCTACACCGACTTCGCGCGCGCGTGCGCCTCGGTCGGCATCAACGGGGTGGTGCTGAACAACGTCAATGCCAGTCCGTGGATCCTCACGCCCCTGTACCTCGCCAAGGTCGCTGCGCTCGCCAATGTACTGCGGCCCTACGGGATCCGCATCTACCTGTCGGTGCCGTTCAGTGCACCCATCACGGTCGGAAAGCTCACGAGCGCCGACCCGCTCGATCCGGCGGTGCAGGCCTGGTGGCGGCACAAAGTCGCCGCGATCTATCGCGCGGTGCCGGATTTCGGAGGCTTTCTGATGAAGGCCGATTCCGAAGGCGAACCGGGACCGGAGAACTACGGCCGCACCCAGGCGCAGGGCGCCAATCTGCTCGCCCGAGCGCTCGCCCCTCATCACGGCATCGTCATGTGGCGTGCATTCGTCTACTCCACGAACCCGCACTCCGAGGACCGCGTTCGCCAGTCCTACGACATCTTCAAGCCGCTCGACGGCAAATTCGACCGCAATGTGATCCTGCAGGTCAAAAACGGGCCGCTCGACTTCCAGCCGCGCGAGCCGTTTCATCCACTGTTCGGCGCCATGCCGCACACGCACCTGATGCTCGAACTGGAGATCACCAAGGAATACCTTGGCCAGCAGACCAGCCTCGTCTACCTCGGTACGCTGTTCCAGGGAGCGCTGCGCGCAGACACCTGGGCCCGAGGTCCGGGCTCGACGGTCGCACGGGTCATTGACGGCTCGCTCTACGGCCAGCACGACACCGCAATCGCCGGCGTCGCCAACATCGGCTCGGACCGCAACTGGTGCGGCTCAATCTTCAATCAGTCCAATTGGTACGTGTTCGGACGGCTCGCCTGGAATCCCAACGCCTCGGCCCGCACCATCGCCGCCCAGTGGGTCCGCATGACCTTCACCAATGCCGCAAAGTTCGTGCGTCCCGTAGTGCACATGATGATGGGTTCGCGCGAAGCGGTGGTCGACTACAGCGATCCTCTCGGGCTCGCCAGTCAGATGGCCGGCACGCACTACGGCCCGGGCCCGTGGATCGCCCCGAGCGCGCACGTCCCACCGGACTGGTCGGACACCTACTACAGCCGCGCGGACGCGAGCGGCATCGGCTTTGACCGCACGGCCAGCGGCAGCGATGCCGTCGCACAGTACGCCCCGCACGTCGCTGCCCGGTTCGCGAGCCTCAAGCGCTGTCCGGAAAATCTGCTCCTGTGGTTCCACCACGTACCGTGGACGTACCGCCTGGCGTCCGGCCACACGCTGTGGGACTCGCTAGTCCTGCACTACGTGCGCGGCGTCACCGCCGTCAAGCGGATGCGCAGGACATGGCGCGGGCTTTCCCGCTTCGTCGATCCGCGTCGCTTCCAATTGACGGCCGCGTTCCTGACCATCCAGGTGCACGAGGCCGAATGGTGGCGGGATGCGAGCATCGCCTACTTCCAATCGATCTCCCATCTGCCGCTGCCCCCAGGGGTCGCACCCCCCCCCGATTCACTCAAGGCCTACGAGGCGTTCTGCATTCCCTACCTCGAAGGAACACCCGGGACCGGAGCGGCATGCCCGCCGGATGACGCCCCGGTGCCGCGTTGACCCCGAGAACCCCCGACCCATCGGGGTCCCGTCCTCAGCGGCGCCCCGAGCGCCCCACGAGCCGCGAACATGACTGACCCTGCCCGCCCTGCACTGCACCCCGATCGATTGTTTCCGGCCGAGCCGGCGACCCGGGCCATCGCCCGACGTCTCCACGCCGAAGTGCGTGCATTGCCGATCATCAGTCCCCATGGGCACACCGATCCGCGCTGGTTCGCGGCCAACGAGCCGTTCAGCGATCCGGCCGCCCTGCTGATCACCCCGGATCACTACATCACTCGGATGCTCTACAGTCAGGGTGTGCCACTTGAGGCGCTCGGCGTCGAACCGAACGGCGAGCGGCACAGCCCGCCGGCGCCCGAGGCCATCTGGCGCACCTTCGCCGCGCATTACCACCTGTTCCGCGGCACTCCCTCTCGCCTGTGGCTCGACTGGGTCCTCACCGAGGTGTTCGGCGCCGACAGCCCCCTCACGAGCGCGAACGCCGAGCAGACCTACGCGCGCATCTGCGAGCGGCTCGCCGCGCCGGCCTTCCGCCCACGCGCGCTGTTCGAGAGATTCAGCATCGAAGTGCTGGCCACCACCGAGTCGCCGCTGGATTCCCTCGAGCACCACGCCGCCCTCCGCACGAGCGGCTGGCCCGGACGAGTGATCAGCGCCTATCGGCCCGATCCGGTGGTCGATCCGCACACCCCGGGATTCCTCACGCACCTGGAGCGCCTCGGCGCACTGAGCGGATTCGATCCGTTCAGCTGGCGGGGATATCTCGGCGCCCATCGGGCGCGACGCGCCTTCTTTGCCTCCCTCGGCGCGACTTCCACCGACCATGGCCACCCGACCGCGCTAACGACCGATCTGGGTGAACGGGACGCCGAGGCGCTGTTCGAGCGCGTCGTGCGAACCACGCGCCGCGGGGAACTCACCGACGCCGATGCCGAGACATTCCGCGCCCAGATGCTCACCGAGATGGCCCGCATGAGCCTCGAGGACGGCCTGGTGATGCAGATTCACCCCGGTGCCTGGCGCAACCACAACACGCCGCTGTACCGTCGTTTCGGTGCGAACATCGGCGCCGACATCCCGACGCGGACCGACTATGTCGCCGCACTGCGTCCGCTGCTGAATCGCTTCGGCAACGAGCGCGCCCTCACGATCATCGTGTTCACGCTCGATGAATCGAGCTACAGCCGCGAACTGGCGCCGCTCGCCGGACACTATCCGGCGCTGCGACTGGGACCGGCCTGGTGGTTCCACGACAGCCCCGAGGGTTTGCTGCGCTTTCGCGAGCAGACCAGCGAAACGGCCGGGTTCTACAACACCGTGGGCTTCAACGACGACACGCGCGCGTTCTTGTCAATTCCGGCGCGCCACGACGCGGCGCGGCGCATCGACTGCGCATTTCTCGCCCGGTGGGTGGCCGAGCACCGCCTCTCTGAGGACGAGGCGCTGCAGGTGGCGCATGATCTGGTCTATCGGCTGCCCAAACAGGCCTATCGGCTCTGATCGGCTCCGCGCCCGGCCGGCGCCGCAACGATAGCGACGCAGGCCGGGGCGGGTCGATTCACGAGCGCCGTGCGACTCGGCTCACTGCACCGCGAACGCGCGGTACGAATGGGGCGCGAGCCTGACGACGAAGCTGCTCTGCCCCTGTTCGCTCGGCAACGGATTCGGCGTGATGAGCGGCGAGGACAGCACCGTGCGCCCCGAGGCCAGATCGAGCAGCTGGCGAGCCCCTCGATGTACGAAGATGCGCACCGTCACGGGACGCGCCAGATACGACTCGACGACGAACGTGTGATTGCTATAAGCGAACACTGCGACGTGCGCCGGCGCGTTGATGCGCACCGGGAAGTTCGCCAGCAGATACCCGCGCAGTGTATTCAGCACGGGTTCGGGCAATCGGTAGAGATCTCCCATGTTGCTCGGAACGTCCAGCACGTAGAGTTCCCCGCGCGAATAACCGGTCATCAGCAGCAGCGGCACGCCATGAGCCGACGCCTCCCCTTCGACCACCGGCCAGCTGTCGTTGGTGTAGAAGCGAATCTCCGGGAAGACGATCCGCGCCGCGCGTTCACCCGGAACGTTCAGTCCCGCAGTGGTGCCACCGGCAATGCTGCCCAGATAGTGCCGCACCATGATCGGCAGTCCGGTGTAGGTGATGTCGGCGATGGCGCGGATTCCGCGATGCTCCTGCTCGAGCGTGTGCAGCAACCCGGAGGTGATGATCACATCGCCCCCGGCCTTCAACCGCGCCTGGATCTTCGCCACCAGGTGCGGGTCGGCCGCCGCCTCCGCGCTGAGCAGCACGATCGGAGCATGCCTCGGGAAGTGCGGCTCGAGATTGATCGGGATGCCGATGTTGCCCAAGTAGTTCTGCAGGAAGTCCTCGCCGCTTGACTGGAACGGCTTGTAACTGGCGATCCCGATCGGGTGCCCGAGCTTGCCGAGAATTTTGTCGACTTTGCCGAGCGCATAGCCGGCAACGCTGGCCCAGCCCGGCACCGCCTCGCTGCCCGGTGGCGCCTTGAACGCACGCACCATGGCGTTCCAGTCGAAGCTGGTGCGATCCGCCGCCCAGGCATAGCGTGCACCGGGGCTCACCGCCTCGGGCACGGCGAGCTGTGGCCAGCTGAACAGCGTGATTTCCGGCGACTTGGCGAACAGTGTGTCCCAGAGCTGCTCGGCGTAGCGGTCGACGTACCGGTCGCCGAAGGTATCGACCCAGCCGCCCTTGTCCCCGTGCGGGCGGATGTTGTGATAGTAGCGGTAGATCAGATAGCTCTCGTACTGCTGAAGCATCTGCGCGGTGTGCACCGGATCGCGAGTCTCGGTGCCGGTGTAGATGCCGCTGAACATCTTCGCCTCGCGGTCCAGATCGAAGCCCAGCCCTTGGAAGTGCTCGTACCAGTTCGGGTACTTGATGATCACTTTGGCATGCGGGTTGACCTGGCGCGCCGTATCGATGATCAGATGCTGCGCCACCCAGCGCATCTTGCGCAGCCGGTACTGCGTCCAGCTGAGGGACCCCTTGGCCTTGATGTCGGCGTTGCTGCGCGTATTGAAGAACGTGAAATCATCGAGAATGATGGTATTGAAATGGCCCGCCGCCATGCGCACCGCGCGCTCGCAGATCGCGACGTCGTGCGGGTTCTCGAAGTCAAAGGAATTGTACTGATTGTACTGGTTGCGACCGGCGAACAGCGTGATGCCGCCGTCTACCGTGATGCCTCGTCGGCGAAAGAACGCCGCGATCCGATCGAGCGTCGCCGGGTCGGCGAACACCTGGTCTCGGTACACCTCGAGGTACACCTTGTTGAAGTGCACCTGGCTCCAGATGCGCTGGAACTGTCGACGCAGCGTCTGCGGGTTGGCAAGCTGCCGAGTCGAGGTGACTGGGATGTACACCGCGACGCTGAAGTTCTTGTATGGGCGCACCGCGGTGCGGGCGGGCGCAGCGCCACCCGTCCCCGCGCACAGCACCCCGCACAGTGCGGCCAGCATGCCCGCTGCTCGATGGATTCGCCTCATCATGCCCGTCCCCTCTCTTTTGTAAAAATGCTGTACTGCGCCAACTCGAATGACTCTGCGCCCCGGCTCACCAGTCCCACATCGTACCGTCGGTCAGACGCGCCACCGGCAGTTGCTTGGGGTTGTAGGGAAAGCGCTCGGCCAGCGTCTCGTCGAGTCCGACGCCGTGACCGGCACTCTCCCCACAATGCAGGCAGCCGTCCCGGAAGGTGTAGTCGTGCGGGAACACCTCGTCGGTCTGCTCGGTGTGCCGCATGTACTCCTGGATACCGAAGTTCGGCACCCAGGTATCAAAGTGCAGCGCCGCCCCGAGCGTGATCGGCGAGAGATCCGTCGCACCGTGAAAGCCAGTGCGTACCCGGTGCAGGGCGGCCAGATCGGCGATGCGGCGCACGTGCGTGATGCCTCCGCCGTGCACGAGTGTCGTGCGGATGTAGTCGATCAGCTGCCGCTCGAGCAGCGTGCGGCAGTCCCAGATGGAGTTGAATACCTCGCCCACCGCGAGCGGCGTGACCGAGTGGCGGCGGATCAGCTCGAAGCCCTCGGGGTTCTCCGCCGGCGTGGCGTCCTCGAGCCAGAACAGGCGGTACGGCTCGAGGTCCCGGGCCAGGCGCGCCGCCTCGATCGGGCTGAGGCGGTGGTGCACATCGTGCAGCAGTTCGACCTCGGGGCCGTGATCGGCGCGCAGACGCTCGAACAGCCGCGGCACGATCTGCAGGTACGGTGGCGTCGACCACACGGTTTCGAGCGGCAGTTCGCTCTCCGCCGGCTCGTACGCGTTCTTCAACCGCGTCACCCCGTAGGGCTTGGCGAGTCCGGGCACACCGCATTGGGCCCTGACCGCGTGATAACCCTGCTCGAGGTACCGGCCGACTTCGGCACTGGCCTCCTCCACATCCCGCCCGCTGGCGTGACCGTAGACGAGGATGCCTTCGCGGCTGCGCCCGCCGAGCAGTTGGTAGAGCGGCAGCCCGGCCATCTTGCCGAGGATGTCCCACAGAGCCACGTCCACGGCCGCAATCGCAGTCATGGTCACCGGTCCGCGGCGCCAGTACGCGCCGCGATAGAGGAACTGCCACGTGTCCTCGATGCGGCCCGCGTCGCGACCGATCAGGTTCGGAATCACGTGATGCTCGAGGTACGCGGCGACCGCGAGTTCGCGGCCGTTGAGCGTGGCATCGCCGATGCCCCAGACGCCCGAGCGCGTCTGGATCTTGAGCGTCACGAAGTTGCGTCCCGGCGAGGTGACGATCACTCGCGCGGCAATGATCTCCCGGTCGCGGTGCGAGCCCTGCGGTGAAGAGGGTTCGTGTGTCATAAGTGCGATCTCCAAGACGGACGGTGCGGCCACGCTATCGGCGCGGCGGCAGATGAGAGGTCCCGAGCCGCTGCAGCCCTCATGCGTCCGCCAGGGACACGGGGGTCAGCCGCGGCGCGAGCAGCTGGAACAGACCGAGGGCGATGATGTACATGCCGCCGGCCAGCGTAAACAGCAGCGAATAGCTACCGGTCGCCTGCAGCAGGTAGCCGACCGCGGTGGACACCAATGCGCCGGAGACGGCGCCAGCGAAACCGCCGAGTCCGACGGCAGAGGCCACCGCTGCGCTCGGATACAGATCGGACGTCGTGGTGAACAGGTTCGCCGACCAGCCCTGGTGCGCCGCAGCGGCCAATCCGATCAGCGCCACCGCCGCCCACAGCGAGTGCACTTCAGAGGTGAACACGACCGGCACGACGGCGATTGCGCACAGCAGCATCGCGCCCTTGCGAGCGCCATTGACGCTCCAGCCGCGGCGCATCAGCCATCCGGCCATCCAACCGCCGCCGATGCTGCCGGCATCGGCCATGACGTACACGGCGATCAGCGGTGGACCGAGATCGGTCAAATTGAGCCCATAGCGGTGAGCGAGATACTTCGGCAGCCAGAACAGCAGGAACCACCACACCGGGTCGGTGAGGAACTTGGCGACCACGAACGCCCAGGTCTGCCGGTGCCGCAGCAATTCGCGCCACCGCACCCGGCGCGCCGGCCCAGCCGGCGCTGGATCATCGGCACGGATGTAGGCAAGCTCCTCGGGGCTGACCTTCGGATGCTGGCCCGGGGGGCGGTAGACGATGAGCCAGGTGATCAGCCACAGCGCGCTCAGCACGCCGGTGAGTAGAAATCCGGACCGCAGCCCCCAGAGCGACACCGCGACCGGCACCACCAGCGGGGCGATCAATGCGCCGATGTTCGAGCCGGCGTTGAACAGCCCCGTAGCCAGTGCTCGCTCACGGCGCGGAAACCACTCCGCGACGGTTTTCACCGCCGCTGGAAAGTTGCCCGACTCCCCGAGCCCGAGCAGGAAGCGCACCGCCGCGAACTCCAACACCGTGCGCGCCAGCGCATGGCTCATCGCCGCGCAGCTCCACAGCGCGATGGCGAGCGCGTAGCCGAGTCGCGTACCGAGCTTATCGATGAGCGCCCCGGCAAACACCAGGCCGAGTGCGTAAGCGATCTGAAACGCCGCGACGATGTCGCCGTAGTCGACCTGGGTCCAGCCGAGCGAATGACCCAGCGCCGGCGCGAGCACGCCGAGTACCTGGCGGTCGATATAATTGAGCGTGGTCGCCCAGAACAACAGTGCGCAGATTCGCCACCGGTAAGCGCCGAGGCGAGCGGTGGAGTCCCGCACTGACTGAGGCTCGACGGCCATACTCGGACGTGTCCCATACCCAAGGGGTGGCCGATGGTAACGCTCCCATTTTTGGCTCGCAACTTCGCCCCGGATTCCTTTCAGCGGTCTCCGGCACGCAAATTTTGTTTACGAATCGGAACGGTCAGTTATGATAGCGATACCAGTCATCGGTTTCGGGGGGATCAACCAATGAAGGATCACAGTACTCGCGCGCGCGTGCTCGGCGCCCTGACCGCCGCGGCGCTGCTCGCCGCGCTCCCCGCACCGGGCGCGCACGCAGCCGGTGTGCCGCTTTACAAAAATCCGCACGCCCCGATCCCCGCCCGGGTGAAGGATCTACTGCGCCGCATGACGCTGCCGGAGAAGATCGCGCAGATCACCTCGATCTGGGACGACAAGCCACAGATCGAGAACGCCGCCGGGGACTTCGATCCGGCCAAGGCGGCCCGCAACTACCCCTATGGCATCGGCCAACTCGCCCGACCGGGCGACTACGCGCCCGATCAGTTCCGACTGCGCACCCTCGCGCAGACCATCCAGTTCGTGAACGCCGTGCAGCGCTACGACATCGACCATACGCGCCTCGGCATCCCGACGCTGTTCCATGCGGAAGGACTGCACGGATACGTGGCCCGAGGCGCGACCAGCTTCCCGCAGGCGATCGGACTGGCGAGCACCTGGGACCCGGCACTGATTACTCGGGTGTTCGGCGTGGTGGCCCGCGAGGCCAGCGCCCGCGGCGTCGACATGCTGCTGACGCCCGTGATCAACCTCGGCCGCGATCCTCGCTGGGGACGCATCGAGGAGACCTTCGGCGAGGATCCCTACCTGGTCGGCCGGATGGGCGTCGCCGAGGTGCGTGGCCTGCAAGGCCCGGCGCTGCCTCTGACCCCGGGACACGTCCTCGCGGTGCTGAAGCACATGGCCGGCTACGGCGTGCCGCAGGCCGGCACTAACGTCGGCCCGGTCGAGCTGACGCACCGCACGCTGCGACAGATGTATCTGCCGGCGTTCCACCGGGCGATTGACCAGGCCCACGCCCAGGTGGTGATGGCCGCGTACAACGAAATCGGCGGCATCCCGTGCACCGCCAATCCCTGGTTGTTCCAGCAGGTGTTGCGCAAAGACTGGGGCTTCAAGGGGGTGGTCGTCAGCGACTATCTGGGCATCGAGCAGCTCATGACGCTGCATCACGTCGTGCCGAATCTGACCGATGCCGCCGCTCGCGCCCTGAATGCCGGTGTCGACGTCGATTTCCCCGACGGCCAGGCGTTCGCGCACCTGCCGCAGGCGCTGGCGGCCGGTAAAGTGTCGATGCAGCAGATCAACGCGGCGGTCGCCGGCGTGCTGCGCCTGAAATTTCTCTCCGGGGTGTTCGACCATCCCTATGCCAGTGTGCGCAACGCGCGCGCGATCACCGATGACCCGCAGGCGCGCGCCCTCGCGCTGAAGTCGGCGCAGGAAGCGATCGTGCTCTTGAAGAACGACGGCACGCTGCCGCTGCAGGTGAGCCGCCTGAAGACCCTGGCCGTGATCGGCCCGAACGCCGCGCCGGTGCGCCTCGGTGGCTACTCGGGCATCCCGAGCCACCCGGTGAGCATTCTGGCGGGCATCCGCCGCTACGTCGGAGCGCGGGTGCACGTGGTGTATGCCCGCGGCGTGAAGCTGCTCGCGTACGGCAACCAGGACACCAATCGCGAAGTGCTCGAGTCGAACTCGGCAAACCTGCCGCGCATCCGCCACGCCGTGGCGGTCGCCCGCCGCGCCGATGCGGTCGTGCTGGTGCTCGGCACCCGCGTGGCGATGTGCCGCGAGGGCTGGGCCACCTATCACCTGGGAGATCGCGACACGCTGCGCCTGCGCGCCGACCAGAATCGCCTCGCGAGCGCCATCTTCGCCCTCGGCAAGCCGGTGGTGGTGGTGCTGATCAACGGCTGCCCGGTGACGGTCAACCGCATCCTGCCGCGTGCCAACGCCCTGATCGAGGGCTGGTATCTCGGTCAAGCCGGCGGCACCGCGATGGCGGACGTGCTGTTCGGCAAAACCGATCCGGGCGGCAAGCTGCCGGTGACCATCCCGCGCTCGGTCGGCATGGTGCCGTACAACTACGATGAGAAGCCGAGCGCGCATCGCGGCTATCTCTTCACGCGGAACTCGCCGCTGTTCCCGTTCGGCTATGGACTGTCGTACACGACCTTCCACGTCGGGCGCCCGCAGCTGTCGGCGCCGACCCTCGCCGCGCACGGCACCGTGACCGTCACGGTCAATGTGCGCAACACGGGCAAGGTCGCCGGCAGCGAGGTGGTGCAGCTGTACGTGCACGAGCTGGTGACCTCGGTGACCGAACCGGTCAAGGAGCTCAAGGGCTTCAAGCGAGTATGGCTCGCGCCCGGCGCGGCCACGCAGGTGCGCTTCAGGCTGCAGCCGCGGGTCTTTGCGATCTGGAACGAGAACATGCGCAAGGTCGTCGAACCCGGCACGGTGCAGGTGATGGTGGGCGCCGATTCGGTGCACCTGAAGTCCGCGATGCTGCACCTGGCGAGCTGATCGGTCGGTTTGTCTCGCCGGTGATCCCCTCGGGCTTTTCTCTCCCCGGCCCGACCGGGGATCACCGGCGGGTGTTTGCCCGCGACGTCCCGGCCGACCCTTCCGGGCAGCAGCTGCGCCACCCGCACCGCATCTTCATCAGACGCAGAACGCGCGGTCGCTGAGCGAGCGGCGCCACCGCCACCAGCCCCGCGACGTCGTCACGGCGATCGAGATCGAAACGCAGGGAGCTCGGCGGGTGCCGCGGCCTCGAGGAGAGCTCGATGAACGGACGGCGCGGGGCCTGCCGCACCCGCGCCTTGCCCACCGGGCGCGCGCCGCCCGGCTAGGCGAATTCCGCGAATGCGCCCTTGAGGTCGCGGTAGAGTCGCTGGAACGTGCGGCGACGGCTCGCCAGCAGGGCTGCGAGGGCGGCATCGGGGTGCACGATCCGCGCCACCGGCGGTGCGGCGCAGACCTCGGCCTCATCGCCCTCACCGACCGCGAGGCGAGCCAGCCGGGCCGCCCCCAGCGCGGCACCGACTTCCCCGCCCTCGCGATACGTCAGCGGCCGGCGCAGCGCCGCGGCGATCAGCCGGCCCCAGTACGGCACGCGCGCCCCGCCGCCGGTCACGCTGATCTCCCCGACCTGGTCGCTCTTCTCGGTGAGCACGTCGAGTCCGTCCGCGAAGGCGAAGGCGACCCCCTCGAGCACCGCGGCAGTGAGCTCCGCCGGCGCCGTGTCCGGCCGCAGTCCGAAGAACACTCCGCGCGCATGCGGATCATTGTGCGGGGTACGCTCGCCGGTGAGATACGGCAGGAACAGCGGGGAGTGGCGCGTCAACCCTTGCGCTTCGGCAGCGGCCGCGAGCGCGCCGAGATCCGCACCGCCGACCACCTGGGCGATCCAGTCGAGCGTATTGGCCGCGCTCAGCATCACCGACATCTGATGCCAGCGGTCCGGCAGACAGTGACAGAACGCGTGCGCGGCACGCTCGGGATTGGGTCGGAACCGGTCGGTCACGACGAACAGCACCCCGGAGGTGCCGAGGGAGAGAAACGCCTGACCAGGTCGTACCACGCCGAGACCCACCGCGCTCGCGGCATTGTCGCCGCCGCCGCCGGCCACGATCACCCGCGGCAGTCCGAGCTGCTCGGCGGCCGCGGCGGTCAGCGTGGCGGACGGGCTAGATCCCTCCACCAGGCGCGGCATGTGCGCACGCGTCAAATCGCTCGCCGCCAGCATCGCATCCGACCACTCGCGCCGCGCCACATCGAGCCAGCCGGTGCCGGCAGCATCGGACATGTCGCTGACGCGCTCGCCGGTGAGACGCAGCCGGACGTAGTCCTTCGGCAGCAGCACGTGTGCGGTGCGGCGGAAGACCTCCGGCTCATGCCGCGCCACCCAGAGCAGCTTCGGGGCGGTGAACCCCGGCATCATGATGTTGCCGGTGATGGTGCGGGCCGCCGGTTCGCGCCGCTCGAGCTCGAGGCACTCCTCGGCCGAGCGCCCATCGTTCCAGAGAATGGCCGGACGCAGCGGCTGATCGCGGGCATCGAGCAGCGTCGCACCGTGCATCTGCCCGGAGAGGCCCACGGCCCGTACTGCGGCGCGCGCCGCGGCCGGCAGCGCGAGCACCGCCTGCACGCTCGCCTGCCACCAGGCGTGCGGATCCTGCTCGGAAAATCCCGGTGCGGGACGGTTCACCTCGAGGGGTGCGGAGGCGTGCGCGGCGATGCCGCCGTGCGCATCGAGCAGCACCGCTTTGACGCTGGAGGTGCCAATATCAATTCCGAGGTACAGAGCGCTGCTCCCGTCTTGAGTGTCGCCAGATGGTAGCGATACCACTTCCATAGTGTCAATTTTGCGGCCGATCGAAATCTCCTTTGGGACGAGCGGATCTTCGGTTGTCGCTCAGACGTGATATCGCTACCATGTCCACCGGCTCCGCGCCGGCAGCCGTCCGGCGGCGGCGAGCGGCGTGCCGAAGAATGAGGGGAATGCCATGCCGATGCTGATCAAACGCCTCCTGCCGTGCCTGTGTGCGCTCTCGGTCTGTGCCGCACTGACCGCCTGCGGCGCCGGTGGCGCCGGTGGCGGGCACCGTCCGCAGGCCGCGGCGACGGCCCCGGCGCGCCCGCCCGCCCGGGCCACGGCGCAGTGGCTCGGAACCTGGGCGGCCTCGCAGCAGATTCCCGAGCCCGGCAACACGCTGCCGAGCGCGGCGCTCACCCGAGCGACGCTGCGTCAGATCGTGCACCTGAGCGTCGGTGGAAGCGAACTGCGCGTGCGGTTCTCGAACGTCTTCGGCACCACACCGCTGCACATCCTGGCCGCGCACATCGCGGTGCCGGTCTCGCGCACCACCGGGGCGATCAACCCGGCCACCGACACCCGCCTCACGTTCGGCGGCCGTCCCGGCATCCGCATCCCCCCCGGAGCCGCCTACTACTGCGATCCGGTCGCCTTCCACGCCGCGCCGCTCTCGGACCTCGCAGTGACGATTTATCTGCGCAAGCCGCCGCAGCGCCAGACCAGCCATCCCGGCTCTCGCGAGACGTCCTTCCTGCTGCACGGCGAGCACGTGGCCGCGGCGAGCCTGCCGGGCGCGATGCGTTTCAACCACTGGTTCTTCCTCTCCGGCGTCGACGTCCGGGTGCACGGACCGGCCGCGGCGATCGTCACGCTCGGGGACTCGATCACGGACGGTCATGCCACACCCAACAACAGCGACACCCGCTGGCCGGATGATCTGGCCCGCCGGCTGCAGGCCTCGCCGGCCACGCGTCAGCTGAGCGTGCTCAACGTGGGCACGGGCGGCAACCGCCTGTTGCGCTACGGACTCGGACCCGATGCCCTCGCCCGCTTCGACCGCGACGTCCTCGGCCAGACCGGCGTGCGCGACCTGATCGTGCTCGAGGGCGTGAATGATCTGGGCGTCGCCACCTTCCACGGGCGGATTTCCGCCGCACAGCACGCCGCGCTGGTGCGCAACATCATCGGCGCGTACCGGCAGATCATTCTGCGCGCGCACGCGCACGACATCAAAGTCATCGGCGGCACGATCACCCCGTTCGGCGGCTCGACCTACTACCACCCCTCGGCCGCGACGGAACGCGACCGCCGCGAGATCAATGCCTGGATCCGCGCGCCCGGACACTTCGATGCCGTCGTCGACTTCGCCAAGGTGGTGCGCGACCGGCAGCATCCGCAGCGGCTGAACCCTGCGTTCGACTCCGGGGACCACCTGCACCCGAACCCCGCGGGCTATCGCGCCATGGCGGCGGCCATCCCCCTGTCGCTGTTCTCGCCGGCGAAGCACCCCGACGGCACGCCCCGATGAGTCCGCGCGCCGGCGGGGTGTGCGCCGCCGCCGCGGTGACCCTCGCCTGCGCTGCCGTGCCGGCGCCGGCCGCGCCCGCCCGACACGGGCGGGCGCCGGTGACGTTCACGACCGCCCAGGACCATCGCAACATGATGGAGCAGCTGGGCATCGAGGCGCTGCGCCCGGGCGCGAGCGGCAATGAGAACTCGCCCCATCATGCCAACCACGATGAAGCCCTGGCCGATCCCTACGGTGCGCTGCCTGATGCGCTGCGGCTCGCGGACGGCCGCCCCGTCACCACGGCGCAGACCTGGTGGCAGGTCCGCCGCCCGCAACTCGTTGCCGCGTTCGAACATGACGTGTACGGCCGGATCCCGCGCGGCGTGCCCCAGGTCACCTGGAAGGTGGCGGCCCGTGGGCGCACCCGCCTCGGCGGATATCCGGTCATCTACCGCCGTCTGATCGGCACCGTGGACAACAGCGCCTATCGGCCCCTCTCGGTGCACATCCCAGTGACGCTGGTGTTGCCCGCGCACGCGCATCATCCGGTACCGGTGCTCATCATGTTCACCTATGGCGCCCCTCCCGTGCCGCGCCGCGGGCCGGATCGCAAGCAGCTCGCGGCGCTCAATGCGCAACTGCGTGCCGTGCTCGCGCGCCACGATGCGCCCGCGCGTGCCGTGCTGCGGCAGGACCCGCATGCCGAGCTGATCTCCCGCTCGATGTTTTCCCCGCGCGCGCGCAACGTCGATGGCGGTGCCCCGTCGATCGTGCAGTTGATCGCCGCCGGGTGGGGCTTTGCCTCGCTCGATCCGACCGCCGTCCAGGCCGACGACGGCGCCGGGCTTACGCGCGGGATCATCGGTCTGACCAACCACGGACGTCCGCGCTCACCGGGTCAGTGGGGCGCGCTGCGTGCCTGGGCCTGGGCGGCGAGCCAGGTGCTCGATGCGCTGCGCACCGACCCGGCGGTCGATGCGGCACACGTGGGCATCGAAGGCGTGTCGCGCTTCGGCAAGGCGGCACTGGTCGCGATGGCGTTCGATCCTCGCTTCGCCATGGGCCTGATCGGCTCCTCCGGCAAGGGCGGGGCCACGCCGCTGCGGCGCCACTTCGGGGAGACCGTCGGTAACCTCGCCGGCGCCGGCGAATATCACTGGATGGCGGGGAATTTCCTGCGCTACGACGCCGCCCGTGCCGCGTTCGGCCCGCGCACGCCCGCGGATCTGCCGGTTGACGCCAACGAGTTGATCGCGCTGTGCGCGCCGCGGCTCGTGTTCATCAGCTACGGCATCCCCGCCATGGGCGATGCCCGCTGGCTCGATCAGCGCGGCAGTTTCATGGCGGCAGTCGCGGCGAGCGCCGTCTATCGGCTGCTCGGCGTCCCGGGGCTGCCGGTGCGCGGCAACGCACTCACCGCGCCGATGCCACCGGTCAACGTCGGACTGCTCACCGGCCGGCTCGCCTGGCGCCAGGATGACGGCGGTCATACGGATGCGCCCAACATGAAATACTTCATCGCCTGGGTCGATCAGGCCATTCACTACCACGCTGCGCAGCGCAGGGAACTCCCCCAATGAACCGCACCCCGGCGACCCGCCGCCTCACCCGCACCCTCGGCCTGACACTCGCCGGCGGCCTGCTGCCGCTGGCCGCGCTCGCCGCACTCCCGCAGGTCCAGTTCACGCCCCTGCATGCGGATGGCATTTACCGCCTCGGCCAGACGGTCGGCTGGACGGTGACGGTGCCTGCGGGCGCACCGAACCCGCGCGGCCGCTTCGCCTATACGGTCAAACGCAACGATCTGGATGTCGTCAAGACCGGGAGCTTCTCGCTCGCCTCCGGCCACGCGACCCTGGCCCTGCGCTTCGATGCGCCGGCCATGCTCTACGTCACGGTCGACTACGAGCCGACCCCATCGGCGCTGTCGCGCGCGCAGTACCTCACGTTGAACAGGAGCCTGAAGGCGCTCCTGAGCCAAGGCGATCCGGCGCTGCAACGGCTGTTGGCCCACTACCCGCACTTTCAGCCGCTCGCCCCGCCGTTCCCGTTCGGCGCCTACGCCGAGCACCGTGTCGCCACACTCGGCGCGGCGGTCGCCCCGACGCAACTGCGCGCATCGCTGCCGCCGCCGCGCAACTTCGATGCCTTCTGGGCCCGCCAGCTCGCCGCGCTGCGACGCGTGCCGATGCACGTGAAGCTCACTCCTCTGCCGAGCGCCCAGGCCGGCGTGAAGCTGTTTCGCGTGCGCCTGAAGAGCCTCGGCTCCGACGTGCGCGGCTATTTGGCGATGCCGGCGCATGCCGGGCGCTTTCCGGCGCTCATCCTCTACCAGTGGGCCGGCGTCTATCCTCTGCACAGCGCGTGGGCGACCAATCGTGCCGCCGAGGGCTGGCTGGTGTTCGACGTCGATTCACACGACATCCCGCCGAGCCGCGGGACCGGTGTGGCACAGAACTATCCGGACCTCGGGGTGCACAGCCCGCAAACGTCGTATTTTCTCGGGATGTATCTGCGCGACACGCGAGCGCTTCAGTACATCCGCCACAACCGGTGGTGGAACGGCCAGACGCTGGTCCTCACGGGCACCAGCATGGGTGGACAACAGAGCCTCGCCACGGCCGGACTGAACCCCGGGAAGGAAACCGCGGTGATCGTCAATGAACCGTCGGGCGCGGACATGAACGGCCTGGCACACGGTCGCCGGCCGGGCTATCCGTTCTACGCAACGCAGGATCCCTCGGTGCTGCACACCGCGGCGTACTTCGACACGGTCAACTTCGCCCCGCACATCACCGCGCCGACCCTCATCGCCATGGGATTCATCGACACCACCGCGCCGCCGGCCGGACTGTGGACCGAGCTCGATGAGATCCCGGCAGCGAAGGAAGCGGTACCAATGATCGACTCGGCGCACAACAACATCACGCCCGACAAGCAGGAGGCGTGGCTGTCGCGTTCGGAGGAGCTGCTCGCGCAGCTCGCTCAGGGCGATCCGTTCGTGCCCAACCAGGCGCTCACCCGCCCGCAGACCGGCCGCGTACGCTGAGGTGCGGCGCGGCGCCTCAGCGCACCAGCGCCGCGCCGCCGCGCAGCAGCGCTTCGAGTTCCTCGGCCGTGGCCTGGTTGAAGTCCGTGCCGAGCGAGTGCTTCAAACTCGCGGCGGCCGCTGCGAACTCGAGGGCGTGCTGCGGATCGAAGCCGCCGCGCACGCCGTAGAGCAGGCCGGCGGCAAAGGCATCGCCACTGCCGATCCGCTCCACGATGCCGCGCAGTTCATGCGTGCGGGAGCGAAAATCCCCGTCCCGCGTCACACAGGCGGCCGACAGCGTCTGCTCGTCCGGGCCGCGCTCGAGCCGAAAGGTGCACGCCACCTGGCGCAAGTGCGCAAAGCGCTCGAACGCCGCGCGGGCGGTGCGCGCGTACGAATCCGCATCACTCGCCGTCGGCGCCGACTGCCCGAGCATCAACGCCAGGTCGAACTCGCTGGCAAAGAGCACCTCGGCGTGCGCGGCGATGCCCGCGAGCCGCGTGCCGGCCTGCGCGGCACGGCCCTGCCAGAGCGAGGGGCGGTAGTTGCAATCAAAGGACACTCCCAGTCCCCGGTCACGCGCGGCGCGGACCGCCGCGAGCAGCGCCTCGCCAGCCGCAGGACCGAGTGCTGCCGTGATGCCCGACACGTGCAGCCAGGCGCACCCCTCGAGCAACGTCGCCCAAGGCAGCTTGACGTCCAACGCGCGGCAGAAGGCCGAATCCTCGCGGTCGTACACCACCCGCGCCGGGCGCGCACCCGCGCCGCGCTCGAGGAAATACAGGCCCATGCGGCCCGCAGCACGGCGCACCGCGGTCGTATCCACCGCATGGCGGCGCAGCTCCGCCAGCGCTCGCTCACCGAGCGGGTTGTCCGGCAACACCGTGATCATCGCGCTCGGGGCCCCGAGGTGGGCCAGCCCGATCGCCACGTTCGCCTCCGCACCGCCGACGTAAACGCGCAGCTCATCGGCCTCGCTCAGGCGCTCCCCGCGCGCCGCCGCGAGCCGCAGCAGCATCTCCCCGAAACACGCGATCCGGCCCGGCTCACGCAGGGTCAAGACGCCGCCCCGAGCTGCGCAGGCAAGCGTTTGGTCAGCGAACCGATCACCTGCACGCGCATGTTCTTCTGAATCCTCTCGGTGAGAGGACCGAGGATACCGCGCCGTTTCCCCGCAAGGTAGGGACCGGCTCCCGGCCGGTGCGGACCACCTCATGCTCGAACCTCGCGCGCCACACGTCCCGGCGGCTCTTAGGCCGCCCATGCAGGGCACGTAGCGTGTGGGCCCGCGCCCCGCGCGCACGGCTTCACGGTCCGCTCCCCTGCAATTGAGCACCTGAAGTTCACTGACAGGTACAGCGGCTCGGGCGACTCTATGGTCAACGGACGCGTGCGTATCATGCCTTCGGTCTTCGTGCGTGATCACCCTCGCGGCGGCGCTCGGGTCACCCGCCTCGCATCAAGCGCATGATGCGCGCCCGCAGGTGGCCGTAATTGTCCGGCTTCAGCGGTCCGAGCAGCCCGTGTTGCGCCGCGGGCAGATGGCGCAGCGGATGGCCTTCCGTGCGGAACACGAAGTGATCGAAGAACGCCCGCCACGCCTGCCGCTCGGCCGGCGGACGTTCGGCGATGCTGATCATCGCCAGCAGCAGGCTGGTGTAGGGCGCATCCGGGCCGGCGCTGAAGGCGTCCCACCAATGGTTGACCATGACGTTGAACGGCGCCACCGCCTCGACCTGATGCCACCACAGCTTCGGCAGGTACAGCGCATCCCCGGGCTCGAGCTCGGCCACCAGCGCCTCGGCGCGGATCTCCTCGAAACGCGGAAAGCGCTGCGGGTCGGCGCCGTCCGCCGAGGCCGCCAGGCTCACCGGCGGACCGGCCATGGTGTGATCGATGGGCCCCATGTAGAGCCGACCGATCTGCTCCGGAGCGAACAGCGTGAAGCGGCGCTTGCCGGCCACCACACAGGCGAGATTGTCGAAGGTGTCGTAGTGGCTCGAGACGTTGGAGCGGTGCCCGATCCAGATGCGCGCACCGGCGCTCTGTGGCAGCAGCGGCGTGGGATTGGCCGCCATGAATCCCGGCATGCACTGCGGAACCGGTACCGATCCGACGTAGAGCGTCGCGCTCTCAGGACGCTCGAGCGTCTCGATCATCTGCCCGATGGCATCGAGAAACCTCATCGGTCGCCGCTCGAAGTTGAATCCCTTCAGATCCGCGGTGTAGTAGTACTTGCCGGCGATCGCCGGATCGCCGACGAACGCCTCGACCTGCAGTCCGGTATCAAAAGTCGCCAAATACTGCTGCAGCTGCCGCGGCGAGAGGCGGGCGGCCTGCACGGCCGGCCACGCATCGATGAGTCCGCGCAGCACGACGGGCTGGCACGGTTGGAGAATGTCGCGATGGAACTGCTCCGGTCCGCTCAGCTCGCGGCCGTCGATCTCCCTCGGGGCGCGTGCCATGCGAAATCCCTCGACTCGGCCGCGCGCTCAGCGCGCCGCGGCGTCGGGTGCGGCGGCCAGCCCCGCGGTGTGCTCGAGCAGACGCGCGTTCTTCACTCGCGCCATCTCGCGCACCTGTTTCAGCGAGGCGATCATGAGCTGGATCAGCGTCAGGTAGCCACGCCGGAACAGCTCGACCACCACCGCATCGGGCAGCCTCGCGAGCGTGTCCTGATTGATGGTGTAGAGGCCCTCACACTGGCGCAGTGTGCCGTCCTCGAATTCCACCTCGATGTCGATCGGCTCGATCAACTCGAGCTCGAGCAGACGGGTGATGAAGATCCGGGTGCGCTCGATGCCGGGCACCAGGTCCTGAAAGGCCCAGATGATGCTCTGCAGGTAGCGGCTCGGCTCGCCCTGTGCACTGAACAGCGGCTTGCCCTCGCCGACGGCGACCCGCGGGTGATCCAGGTCGACGGCGAGCCCCGGGCCCTGGGCGTAAAAGGGCTCGCGCTGCAGGCTGAGCGGTCGGTAGAACTGCGCGTCGCGCTGCCAGTCGTGAAGGAACTGATTCTCTCCCGCGACGAACCCAAGCATCGCACCGCAGAAGAACTGGCCGGTCTGCGCCTCTTTGCCGAACAGGATCGGATAGTGCACCAGCAGATGCGGGAATTCATTGACGATCACCTGCACGAAGTGCCGGTTGTCGCCATAGGCGGCCGAGGCGCGCGCGTCGATCTTCAGTTCGCGGTGCGCTTCTTTGCTGAGCGGTACGATGTTCGTCATGGCGGCGGCAATCAGATCGGCTGCAGGCCGTATTGGTGAATCTTATTCAAAAGCTCGCGGTTCGTCGGCAGCCGCATGCTCAGCTCGCCGATCATCTTCTCATTATCCTGCACGCAGCGCCGCGCGGTCGCAGCGGTATCGATGGTCTCCTCGGCAGCCACTTCGGTCTTGAACCCCATGCCGTAGAGCACGTACTGGTAGCTCGCCGCCGGGAATACCTCCTCCAGCCGATCGAACTCATCATAGAACCACGGCGACTGGTAGCGCCAGAGCGTCAAGAGTTCCCGCAGCCGCTCCGGCACGGTCGCCGGATCGCAGTTGTCGCGCCAGAATGCGGTGTCGGTGCGCCGGGTCAGCACATAGTGCAGCTTGAGAAAATCGATGATGCGGCCCCAGCGATACATCGTGGTCTCGTTGAACCGCTTGGCCACGAGATCCATGACCTCGTGGCAGGCCGGCAGCTGCTCGGCGAGCAGCTTCGCCGACAGCTCCACCAGCACGATGGCCGAGGACTCGAGCGGCTCGAGGAAGCCGCTCGAGAGGCCCACGGCCACGCAATTGTTCTTCCAAAATGTCTCGCGGTGTCCGGCATGGATCGGGATCTTGCGCACCGGCAGATCGCGGTGCCGAGGCCCGATGTAGCGCAGCAGCGTCTCGCGCGCGGCCTCCTCGCTGGTATGGCGGCTCGAGTACGCGTAGCCGACCCCGCGGCGCGTCGGCAGACAGATATCCCAGGTCCAGCCGGCCTCGTGGGCCGTGGAGATGGTCTGCGAGGCGAGCGGTGCATCGGGAGATTCGTACGGCACCTGCACCGCGAGCGCCGTATCGCAGAAGAGAACATCGCCGCACTCGCGAAAGCCGACCCCTAGGGTCTTGCCGATCAGAAGTGCCGAAAAGCCCGTGCAGTCGATGAACAGGTCACCCTCGATCTGTCCGGCCTGGCGGGTGATCAGGCTTTCGATGTTGCCGGATTCACTTTGCCGCACCGACTCGACATCGGCCAGCACGTGACGGACACCGAGCGTCTCGCTGCAATGCCGTGCGAGAAACACGCCCAATTTGCCGGCATCGAGATGGTAGGCGTAATTGGCCGGCGCCCGATACTCGCCGTGCGCAATGGTCTTTGGCGCAAGCCCGGCATCGCACAGCCGGCCTTGCGGAGTCACGAAATCACAAAAGCTGACGGGGCCGCCGGCCTGTAGCCAGTGCGGCACGAGGTTCACCCGACTGAAGCCCTGAGGAACCATGAGGGGGTGGTAGTAGGCATCGTCGGCCTCACCGGTGGTCCAGCCGACGAACTTCGCCCCCTGCTTGAACGCCGCATCGCATTCGCGAAACAGCGCGGTCTCCGAGACGCCCATCCGCTCCAGCGTCGAGCGCATCGTCGGCCACGTGCCCTCCCCCACGCCGATCGTCCGGATTTCCGGAGATTCGATCAGCGTGATCGAAAGGCCGCCCGCCTTCATCCGAGCTTGATGGCGGGCGGCGATGATGCCTGCGGTGAGCCAGCCGGCGGTTCCTCCGCCGACGATGACGACCGCCTTGACAGGCTTGTTCACCTAGAAGCTGGCGCGCATTCCAATGGTATACGAACGGCCGTAGTCTACCAGATTGAGCGTCTGGTTCTTAAACCGGCCATAGGTGTGGTACACCGAATCGGTCAGGTTCAGCGCCTCGAAATACGCAGTCAGATGCTTATTGATCGCGTAATTCGTGCTGAAGTCCACTTCCGTATTCGACGCCAGATACACCGGCT
>JAKBBE010000133.1 GCA_021826035.1 Pseudomonadota bacterium
CAGATTTGACAATTGCCGGCCCCGCCGGCTTCGGTACACTTGAGCCCCGCGGATCGACTCGGACCACCGTAAGTCCATGAATGACAACGTCTCTGCAGCGCTTGGAGGCGCACGCACCGGGCTCGGCGGCCTGCCGCAGCGCCTCGTCCAGGACGGAGTCGTCGACGAGGCCACTGTTCTGGAGGCCCTGAACACCTCGCGCGAGCGAAAAATATCGCTCGTGACCCAGCTCGTAGAGGTCGGCGCCGCTCAGGCGCGCGACATCGCGGTCGCGGCCTCGAATGAATTCGGCGTCCCGGTGTTCGACCTCGATGCCATCAGCCCCGACATGGACACGATCAAGCTGGTCAGCGACAAGCTGCTGGCCAAGCACCGGGTGCTGCCGCTCTACCGCCGCGGCAAGAAGCTCTTTCTCGGCGTCGCCGATCCGACCCACCTGCATGCCATCGATGAGATCAAGTTCCAGACCAGCCTCAGCATCGAGGTGGTCATCGTCGATGACGACAAGCTACAGGCCGCGCTCGACAAAGCCATCGAGCAGGCCGGCAGCCAGATCGACTCCCTCGGCACCGAGGGGGACGTCGATCTCGAGGGCCTGGACGTCACCGGGGGCGACCAGGAAGCGGAGGATCGCGGCGCCCGCGACGATATCGAAGACGCCCCGATCGTCCGCTTCGTGAACAAGGTGATGCTGGACGCGATTCGCCGCGGTGCGTCGGACATCCACTTCGAGCCCTACGAGAAGACCTACCGGGTGCGTTTTCGCATGGACGGCGTGTTGAAGGAAATGGCACAGCCCCCGGTCCAGCTCGGCGGCAAGCTGGCCGCCCGACTGAAGGTCATGGCGCGGCTCGACATCGCCGAGCGGCGGGTGCCCCAGGACGGGCGCATCAAGATGAAGCTGTCCAAAACCCGGGCCATCGATTTTCGTGTCAGCACCTGCCCGACGCTGTTCGGCGAGAAGGTGGTGATGCGTATTCTCGACCCGTCGCAGGCGATGCTCGGCATCGACTCCCTCGGCTACGAGCCGTTCCAGCGCGTGCTCTACGAGGAATTCCTGGCGAAGCCCCAGGGCATGATCCTGGTCACCGGCCCGACCGGCAGCGGCAAGACGGTCTCGCTGTACACGGGCCTGAATATCCTCAATCAAGAAGGCACGAACATCTCCACCTGCGAGGACCCGGCGGAAATCAACCTGCCCGGGGTCAACCAGGTCAACATCAACCCGAAGGTCGGATTGACCTTTGCGGCCGCCATGCGCGCCTTCCTGCGCCAGGACCCTGACGTCATCATGGTCGGTGAGATCCGCGACCTCGAGACTGCGGAAATCGCCATCAAGGCGGCCCAGACCGGCCACTTGGTGCTCTCGACATTGCACACCAATGATGCGCAGCAGACCCTGACGCGACTGGTGGACATGGGCGTCAAGCCCTACGCGATCGCCACCTCCATCAGCCTGATCATCGCGCAACGGCTGGCCCGCAAGCTGTGCAATCAGTGCAAGCAACCGCTCGACATTCCGGCCGAAGCGCTTCTGAAGGAAGGCTTCAGCGAAGAGGATGCACGGGGCGGTATGAAGATTTTCGGGCCCGTCGGTTGCTCGAATTGCACCGACGGCTACAAAGGCCGCACGGGCCTCTACCAAGTCATGCCGCTCACCAATGCCATTGCGCGCATCATTCTTGCTGGCGGCAGCGCCGTCGAGATCGGCGATGAGGCGGCGCGCGAGGGCATCTGGGATCTGCGCCGGGCGGGCCTCGAGAAGGTCAAATCCGGCCTCACCAGTCTCGAAGAAGTCAACAGCGTCACCATCGACTGACGTAGGACGGCCCACCCATGCCCCCGGCACTCTCTGCGACCGCCAAGAGCTCGAAACCCGACGTCCCCTTCCTGTGGGAAGGGCGCGACAAACGCGGCCAGCGCGTCAAGGGCAATACCATGGCCCCCGACGAGGGCTCGGTCCGCGCGGACCTGCGCCGCCAGGGGATTGCCCCCTCACGGGTGCGCCGCAAGCGCGAGAGCTTGAAGGGCGGCAGGGTCAATGCCGCGGACATCTCGGTGTTCAGCCGCCAGCTCGCCACGATGCTCATCGCCGGCATTCCCATGGTGCAGTCGTTCGAGATCGTCGCGAGCGGCGTCGACAAGCCCTCGTTGCGCAATCTGATCCTCGCGGTCAAAGCGGACGTCGAATCGGGCACCTCGTTGTACGAGTCGCTGGCGAGGCACCCGCTCTATTTCGACGATCTGTTCGTGAACCTGGTGCGCGCCGGGGAGCAGGCGGGCGCGCTCGACACGCTGCTCGACAAGATCGCGACCTACAAGGAAAAATCGGAAGCGACCAAGAAGAAGGTCAAGAAGGCGCTGTTCTACCCTGCGGCCGTCTTGATCGTCGCCGGCATCGTCACCACCGTGCTGATGATTTTCGTGATTCCGGAGTTCCAGAAGCTGTTCAAGGGATTCGGCGCGAACCTGCCGGCCTTCACGATGTTCGTGATCGGCATCTCGAATGCGCTGCGCCGGCACGGCATCTGGATCGCGCTCGTGATCGGTGCGGCGGGGTGGACCTTCATGTATTTCCAGAAGCGCTCGCGCAAGATGCGCGAAGTGCTCGACCGGATGTCGCTGAAAATTCCGATCATCGGACCGATCCTGAACAAAGCGGCGATCGCCCGCTACGCCCGTACGCTCTCGACGATGTTCGCCGCCGGTGTACCCCTCGTGGAAGCCCTCGAGTCGGTGGCGGGGGCGACGGGCAACATCGTCTACGAGAACGCGGTCCTGAAGATGCGCGATGAGGTCGCGACCGGCCAGCGCCTGCAGCGCGCCATGGAGTCGCAGGGCGTGTTCCCGAACATGGTGGTGCAGATGATCGCGGTCGGCGAGGAATCCGGCTCGCTCGATGAAATGGCGGCCAAGGTCGCCGTGTTCTACGAGGCGGAAGTGGACAACGCGGTGGACTCCATGTCGAGCCTGCTCGAGCCGCTGATCATGGTGATCCTCGGGGTGATCGTCGGCGGCCTGGTCATCGCGATGTACCTGCCCATCTTCCAGCTCGGCAACGTCGTCCACTGACGTGTCGGCCGCTGCACTGCTCGCTGCGTCGCCCGCGTTCTTCACCGCCACCTGCGGGGTGCTGGGGCTGGTGATCGGCAGTTTTCTGAACGTGGTCATTCACCGCGTGCCGATCATGTTGGAGCGGCGCTGGCGCGCGGAATGCGCGGAGCTCACCGCCGAGGCGCCGACGCAGGCTGCCGGCACTGCGGGACCCTACAACCTGGTCGTGCCGCGCTCATGCTGTCCGGCGTGCCAGGCGCCGATCGGCGCCTGGCACAACATTCCGGTGCTGAGCTATCTGTGGCTGCGCGGCCGGTGTGCCAGCTGCTCGGCACGCATCAGCCCGCGTTATCCGCTCGTGGAGATGTTGACGGCAGGACTGTCGGCGCTGGTGGCCTGGAAGTTCGGGTTCGGCTGGCCGACGCTGGCGGCGCTCGTGCTCACCTGGTTCCTGGTGGCGCTCGCGGCCATCGACATCGACCGCCAACTGCTGCCGGACTCCCTCACCCTGCCGCTGATGTGGATCGGTTTGCTGCTCAGCCTGCTCGCTCCGGCGCCCATCGGCCTGCCCGTGCCGGTCGATCCGCGGGCGGCGCTCATCGGCGCTGCGGCCGGCTATCTCAGTCTCTGGGGCATCTATCACCTGTTCCGTGCGCTCACCGCGAAGGAAGGCATGGGCTACGGGGATTTCAAATTGCTGGCCGCGCTCGGCGCCTGGCTCGGCTGGCAGATGTTGTTACCGACGGTGATCATTGCTTCGGCGGTGGGCGCGGTCGTGGGGATCGTGCTCATCGTGGCGCGCGGGCGCAGCAGCAGCGTGCCGATTCCGTTCGGACCGTTCCTCGCCGCCGGCGGCTGGCTGATGCTGATGTACGGACATCAGATGGTTCGGCTCTACCTGGGGCTCTTTCCAGGCTGATCGCCCCCGCTCGGCGCAAATTCGCGCTAGAATTCGCGGCTTGGGCACGAAAATCATTCGAATCGGTCTGACCGGCGGCATCGCCAGCGGGAAATCCACCGTGGCGGAGCTGTTCCGCACGCGCGCGATTCCCATCATCGATACCGACCAGATCGCACGCGAGGTGGTCGAGCCGGGGCAGCCCCCGCTCGAGCGGCTGGTGGAGCGCTTCGGTGCGGGCATCCTGACCCCGGACGGTCATCTCGACCGGCCGCGGCTGCGCGAGATCGTGTTTTCCGATCCGAAGGCGCGCGCCGACCTCGAGGCACTGACGCACCCGGCCATCGGCACGGCCGTGGAGTCGCTCGCGGCCGCTGCGGGCGGGCCGTACCAGATCCTGGTCATTCCGCTCCTCGTCGAGAAGGGACTGGCGGGACGGGTCGACCGCGTGCTGGTGGTGGACTGCCCGGAGGATTTGCAGCTTAAACGCCTGCAGCAGCGCGACGGCTCGACGCTCGAGCAGGCCCGCGCCATGCTCAGCGCGCAGACCTCGCGCGCCACGCGGCTGAAGGCGGCCCACGACGTCATTCACAACGAGTCGGATCTGGCGGCATTGCGCGAACAGGTCGCGTCGCTGCATCAACGCTACCTGGAACTCGCTGAGAAGTCCTGACCGGACGTGTCACGTCGCGCCTTGCGGACATTTACGCAACACACGCTCGTCACGCACAATAGCTGCCATGACCACCGAGACCGCTGAAGTCGCAGCCCCAGCCCCTGCTGCGTCCCCCGCCCCGAGCAGCCCCCGGCCCGTGACCACCCACAGCGGCCGCGTGCTGGTGTTCGAGCAGCCCCTGAACGAGCGGATGCGCACCTTCCTGCGCCTGGACTTTCTCTACAACCAGGCGCTCTATCACAACGAGACCGGCAGCCAGTGGGGCAGCCGCGCCGCGATGACGAGCCTGATCGACATCCTGGCGGTGATCTCGCGCAGCGATCTGCGCTCGGATGCGCTGAAGGAGATCGAACGCCAGCTGCAGCTGCTCGGGGAGTACCAGGCCCGGGCCGGCGTCGATACGCAGCGGCTGACGACGTTCATCACCAATCTGGGCCGGCTGCGCGCCGATCTGATGAGTGCCGGCGTCGCCTGCCAGCAGCCACTGCGCGACTCGGAGTTCTTGAACGCCATCAAGCATCGCAGCAGCATTCCGGGCGGGACGTGCGAGTTCGACCTGCCGGATTACCTGTACTGGCTGAACGAGCCGGACGAGCTGCGCATGCAGGCCTTCAACCAGTGGCTCACCCTGCTGCGCCCGCTGTGCGATGCGGTCGCGGAGCTGCTGTGGCTGACGCGCCAGTTCGGCCGCACCCGCCAGGAATGCGCGCGCGGCGGCACGTTCACCATCACCTTCGACCGGGACAATCCGCTGCAGCTGCTGCGCATCCTGCTGCCGGCCTCGAGCGGCCTGTATCCGGAAGTGAGCGGCAGCCACCACCGCTGCAGTCTGCGGTTTCTCAGCTGGAATGGGCTCTCGCAGCGGGCCACGCAGTGCACTGAGGACGTGCCGTTCCAGCTGGCCACCTGCGCGTAAGCGGCACGATGCAGATCCAATGCCCCACCTGTGGTCGCCGGCTGGAGTGGAGCGAGGCGCCCCTGCGTCCGTTCTGCAGCGAGCGCTGCCGGCTGATCGATCTGGGCGGATGGCTCAGCGAGCGCAATGCCATCCCGGGCGAGGCCGTCGAGCCGGGCCCGGACGGTCTGCCCGAGCCCGAACACGACGCCTGATCAGCGCAGTTTGATCTTGCCGCCGCCGGGGATGCCACCCGGACCGCCGCCGGCGACATCCGGCACCACGATGCGCGAGGCGGACTCGCGACGCATTTCGCGGGCCTCTTCGATGGCCTGCTCGATCGCCGCGCGGACCCCGTCGGAGAAGTTCGCGAGCGCCTCCGGGAGCGTCGCGCCCGGCAGCTCGAACGAGAGCGGCAGCACACCGGCGGGCGTCAGCAGCTGCGTCTGGCCGGAGAACTGCACGGCGCGGGACGGATCCGGCGCGCCCTCGACCGTCACGGGCGTCAGCCGCCGCAGCGTGCCGGCGCGCCGGTCGGTGAAGATTTCTTCGCGGTAGAGATTGGCCGCGTCCAGTTCGATTTCAGGGATGTCGTTCGGGTCGGCCATCGAGGCCCTCGCAAGCGGTGGGTGACCCCAGCCATTCTACCAGCGCCGTGACAAAAGGACGGTCCGCCGCGAGCAGATCCGCGCCGGCGAGCTCCGCGGCGCTCACCCAGCGCACCGCCTGGCCCTCCAGTCCGCGCGGCTCGCCGCGATACTGCGCGACGATCCACAGCGACAGCTCCACGATGCGCTCCTCGTACTCGTGCGTGAGGCGCATCCACGGCGAGCCGCTGCACATCTCGATACCGAGCTCCTCGGCGAGTTCGCGGGCGAGCGCGGTCGCTTCGCTCTCCCCGGGATCGAGCTTGCCGCCGGGAAACTCCCATTGACCCGCCAGGGGCTTGCCGGCGGGCCGCTCGGCGATGAGCACCCGGCGGTCCCGGTCGATCAGCGCCGCGGCCACCACGCGGACCACGTTCACGGGCCGCTCAGCCGGCGTTCGAGAGCGTACCGTGGCAGTGTTTGTACTTCTTGCCCGAGCCGCACGGGCACGGTTCGTTGCGTCCGACTTTGCGCTCCCCGCGCACGAACGGGCTGTGCGCCCCCTCCGGGTCGAGCAGCGCGGCGCTCGGCAGTCCGCCCGGCGCGCCGTCGAACAGCGCATCGGCGGGCTCTGCGCCGCCGAACACGTCGGCCTCGGCATGCTGGGCCTGCAGCGCACGCATCAGGCGCGAGCGCCGCTCCTCTTCTTCGCGATCGACCTCTTCCTGCGTGCGCACCTCGATCTGCATCAGCGTCGAGACGGTCTCGAACTTCACCTGATCGAGCATGGCGCTGAACATCGCGAAGGCTTCGCGCTTGTACTCGGTGCGGTAATCCTGCTGCGCGTAGCCGCGCAAATGAATGCCCTGGCGCAGATAGTCCATGGCACCCAGGTGGTCGCGCCAGTGCATATCGAGCGTCCGCAGCATGACGTCCTTCTCGATATGGCGCATCAGCGAAGCCTCGAGCCGCGTGGACTTCGCGTTGTAGGCATCGTCGACGGCCCGGACCAGCCGCTCGCGCAGCGCCGGCTCTTCCAGCTCAGGCTCGGCCTCGAGCCACCCCTTCGGATCGACCGGGACGTTGAAATCGCGCCGCACCGCCTCGGTGAGTCCGTCGAGATCCCAATCGGCCGCGATTGCATGCTTGGGCAGGAACTGATCGATCAGCGTGCCGACGGCCTCGGCGAGAATGCCGTGAATGGCCGCCGAGACGTCCTCGGTGGCCATGATCTCGGTGCGCTGCTGATAGACCACCTTGCGCTGATCGT
>JAKBBE010000001.1 GCA_021826035.1 Pseudomonadota bacterium
AAATGCGAGCTCACCGGCAGGCCGCTGTAGTGCAGCAGGGAGCGCAGTTTCGCCTTCTCGACCCCGGTCTCGAGCGTCAGCAGCGAGCGCAGCTGCGCATCGCGGTTCTGCTCGACGACGAACACCAACCGGTGCTCGGCGAGGAAGCGCTCGACTTCCTCGCCGAACGGAAAGGCGCGCACCCGCAGGTAATCGAGCGCGATGCCATCGGCGGCCAGTAGCGCGAGCGCCTCGCGCACCGCGCTGTCGCTGCTGCCGATCGACACCAACCCCACCTCGCAGCCCGGACCCTCGATGAGCGCCGGCGGGACCCGCGACTTGGCCGTCTGCCATTTTTTCATCAACCGATCGAGCACCACCTGGTAGTCGTGCGAGTCCTCGGTGTACGTGCCGAACTGCGTGTGGCCGGACCCACGCGTGAAGTACGCGCCCTTCGGATGCACCCCGGGCAGCGTGCGCCAGGGAATGCCGTCGCCCTGCGGGTCGAGGTAGCGGTGGAATTTCTCCAGCTTCTCGATTTCGGCGCGCCCGAGTATCTTGCCGCGGTCCGGCCGATAGGCGTCGTCCCACTGGAACTGCGGACACATCCAGTCGTTCATACCGATGTCGAGGTCCGAGACCACCAGCACCGGAGTCTGCAGCCGCTCGGCGAGATCGAAGGCCTCGACCGCCAGCGTGAAGCACTCCGCCGGGTTGGCCGGGTACAGACAGACCTGCCGGGTGTCACCGTGCGAGGCGTACGCGCAGGCGAGCAGGTCGCCCTGCTGGGTCCGCGTCGGCATGCCGGTCGAGGGCCCGACGCGCTGGATGTCGAACAGCACCGCAGGAACCTCGGCGTAATAGGCCAGGCCCAGAAATTCACCCATCAGCGAGATGCCGGGCCCGGAGGTCGCGGTGAAGGCGCGCGCGCCGTTCCAGCTCGCCCCGAGCACCATGCCGATCGCGGCCAGCTCATCCTCGGCCTGGATGAAGGCGAAGCGCTTCTCCCCGCTCTGCGGATCGACGCGCAGTCGCTCGCAGAAGCCCTTGAAGGCATCCATGAGCGATGTCGAGGGGGTGATCGGATACCAGGCCGCCACCGTGGCCCCGGCAAACACGCAGCCGAGCGCCGCAGCGGTGTTGCCATCGATCATGATGTGTCCGGCAGTGCGGTCCATCGGCTCGAGCGCAAACGGCAGTGGGCAGGCGAAGTGCGCCCGGGCGTACTCGAAGCCGAGCCGCAGCGCCTTCATGTTGCTCTCGATGAGCTGCGGCTTGCGCGCGTAGGTCTCGGTGAGCAGCTCGCGCATGCGCTCCAGGTCGAGATTCAGCAGCGCCGCGAGCGCGCCCGCATAGCAGATGTTCTTCATCAGGATGCGGGTGCGCACGCCGGTGAAGTTCTCGTTGCACAGCTGCGCCAGCGGCACCCCGAGCACCGTGATGTCGGTGCGCGCGAGCAGCACGGGCCGCGGCCAGGTGCTGTCGTAGAGCAGGTAGCCGCCGGGGGCGACCTCGCGCACATCGCGGGCATAGGTCTCGGGATTCAGCGCCACCATCAGCTCGATCGAGCCGGAGCGCGCCAGATGCCCGTCGCGCGAGACGCGGATCTCGTACCAGGTGGGCAGACCCTGAATGTTCGAGGGGAAGAAATTCTTCCCCATCACGGGCACGCCGCTCCTGAAGATCGCCTTCATCAGCAAGGTGTTGGCGCTCGCCGAGCCGGTGCCGTTGACCGTGGCGATCTTGAGCGTGAAATCGTTGATGCGACTGGGGGTGCAGGCAGCCATGGGTGTCATCCGGCAGGAGGGGGCGCAGAGGGTGCGGCGGGTGATCAGGCGATCTTCGGCTTGCGCGCCTCGAGCGCGGCAGCCTCATCGGCGGCGTGCGGCCAATGCACGTGGGATTTCTGCATGTCCCAGGCCGCCGTCGGACAGCGCTCGGCGCACAGCCCGCAGTGCACGCACAGGTCTTCATCCTTGACCATGACGCGCCCGGTCTGCGGCAGTGCGCCGGAGACGTACAGCGGCTGCGCGACGTTGGTGGCCGACGCCTTCAGCCGCGTGCGCAGCTCGGCCTCCGGACCGTTGCCGGTGATGGTCAGGCAGTCGACCGGGCAGATATCCATGCAGGCATCGCACTCGATGCACAGCTTCGCGGCGAATACGGTCTGCACGTCGCAGTTCAGGCAGCGCTGCGCCTCTTCGGCCGCCTGCTCGGCGCTGAAACCGAGCTCCACCTCGATGTTGAGCTTCTTGAAGCGCTCCTTCAGCGACACGTGCGGTACCAGGCGCCGCTCGATCGGCGCGTAGTCATTGGCATACGACCACTCGTGCATGCCCATCTTGCGGCTGTGCAGCGTTACCTGCGGCGCGGCGCGCTCGGCAATCGGCTCGCCCTCGCAGTGACGGTGAATGGAGATGGCTGCCTGGTGGCCGTGCTCGACGGCCCAGATGATGTTCTTCGGACCGAACGCGGCATCCCCGCCGAAGAATACGCCCGCACGGGTGGACTGGAAGGTCTGCGCATCGACCACCGGGACGTCCCAGCGGTCGAACTCGATGCCGAGGTCGCGCTCGATCCAGGGGAAGGCGTTTTCCTGGCCGATGGCGAGAATCACATCATCGGCCGGCAGGAACTCCTCCCCGCTCACCCGCTCCGAGAGGATGCGCCCGCGCGCATCGAGTTCGTACTCCATGCACTCGAAGCGCATGCCCGTGAGCCGGCCGTTCTGCACGACGAACGCCTTCGGCGAACGGTTGACGATGATCTCCACCCGCTCCTCCTCGGCATCCTCGAGCTCCCACGGGGAGGCCTTGAAGAAGCCCCGCGGCTTGCGCGCCATCACTTTGACCTCGCGCGCCCCGAGCCTCAGGCTGGTGCGGCAGCAGTCCATCGCCGTGTTGCCGACGCCGATGATGAGCACCCGCTCACCGATGCGCTCGATGTGCCCGAACGCAACGGACTCCAGCCAGCTGATGCCGATGTGCACGTTGGCACTGGCAGCCTCGCGCCCCGGCAGCGTGAGCTCCTTGCCCTTCGGCGCGCCGGAGCCGACGAATACGGCGTCGAAACCGCCCTGCTCGAGCATCGCGCGCAGACTCTCCACGGGCGTACCGAGCCTCAGGTCCACGCCCATGCCGAGGATCATGCCGATCTCCTCATCGAGCACGCGCTCGGGCAGGCGGAACGAGGGGATGTTGCTGCGCATCAGGCCGCCGGGCTGCCCGTAGCGCTCGAAGATCGTCACCTCGTAGCCGAGCGGCAGCAGGTCGTTGGCGACGGTGAGCGAGGCGCATCCGGCGCCGATGCAGGCAATGCGCCTGCCGTTCTTGCGCTGCGGGATCTTCGGCAATCGCCCCTCAATCTCATCGCGCAGATCGGCCGCCACCCGCTTGAGGCGGCAGATGGCGACAGGCTTGTCCTCCACCCGGCCGCGCCGGCAGGCCGGTTCGCAGGGCCGGTCGCAGACCCGGCCGAGAATGCCGGGAAATACGTTGGACTCGCGATTGACGAGGTACGCGTCGGTGTAGCGCCCCTGAGCGATCAGCCGGATGTATTCCGGCACGTCAGTGTGAGCTGGGCAGGCCCACTGGCAATCCACTACGCGATGATAATAGTCGGGATGCGAGGTATCCGTGGCGTCCACGATATCCGCCGGCAACACTGAAGATGCACAATCATAGTGCAATCGGGCCGCGTTCCCCTAGCCGTGCAGCGACCCTGCGGGCATAAAAAAGGCCGGAGGGTGTTCGACACCGTCCGGCCCCGAAGGTTTCAAGACCCCCGTACGCGGGCGGGATTGTGCGCACTGACTGCCCCAAAATGCAAATCCCGTCCTCTGCCGTCCGGAACTTGACAGCGACCCGTCGTTACCGCTAAAGGGGCGCGCGAGCCACCCCGGCCGACCGGCCGGCGATACAATGGCGCACCGATGAGCGAGGCGGCTGGCACGATGAGCGAACAACCCGCGACGGATTTCGGCTACGAGCGCGTTCCCTGGACGGAGAAGGCGCGCCGCGTGCGCGGTGTGTTCGATTCGGTGGCGAACCGCTACGACCTGATGAACGATCTGATGTCCGGCGGCGCGCACCGGCTCTGGAAGCAGTTCACGCTCTCGATCACCGGTCTGCGCCCCGGCCAGAGCGCGCTCGATGTCGCCGGCGGCACCGGGGACCTGACGGCGGGCCTGGCGCGCCAAGTGGGTGAGCGCGGCCGGGTGATCCTCAGCGATATCAATGCCGCGATGCTCGAGCGGGGCCGCGACCGGCTCACCGACCGCGGCGTGCTCGGCAACGTCGAGTACGTCCAGGCCAACGCCGAGCGGCTGCCGTTTCGTGACGAGAGCTTCGACTGCGTGACCATCGGTTTCGGGCTACGCAACGTGACCGACAAGGCCGCGGCGCTCGCCGCCATGCGCCGGGTGCTCAAGCCCGGCGGGCAGCTGCTCGTGCTCGAGTTCTCCCACCCGGTGGCCCCGGGACTCGCACCGCTCTATGACACGTATTCGTTCCGGATCCTGCCACTGCTCGGCAAGTGGATTGCCCGCGACGAGGCGAGCTACCGCTACCTCGCCGAATCGATCCGCATGCACCCGCCGCAAGAGACGCTGCTCGAGATGATGCGCACCGCAGGGCTGGAGGGCTGCCGGTACCACAACCTCTCCGGCGGCATTGTCGCCGTACACCGCGGCTACAAGTATTGAGCGGCCACATGCTGGTCTCAGCGCTGGAAAACCTGCTCAACCGCGGCCTGCCCCGCTCGGTACGCGCCCGCGCGCTGTGCGCCGAACTCGAGGGCCGCCGGTTGGCCGTCGAAATGCCAGGCCTCGGGCGCGTCCTGATCGGCTCAAGCGGCACGGCGCTCACCGTGCGCCGCGGCGAGGAGGCGGCCGAGGCGTCCCTCAGCGGCGGCCCGCTCAGTCTCGGTGTCCTCGGCATCGGCCTCTCTCACGAGCCGATCCGGCGAGGCGACGTGCAAGTGCACGGTGACGCCGAACTTGCTGAGAAATTCCAGCAGCTGCTGCGGCTGCTGCGCCCGGACCCGGAAGAGGAGCTCGCCGTGCTGGTGGGCGACGTGCCGGCGCACCGCATCGGCCAGCTCGCACGCGGCGCGCTCGGCTGGAGTGGCCGCGCCGTGGCGACTCTGTGGCGGGACCTCGGCGATTACGCGGCCCACGAGCGGCGCGACCTGGTGAGTGCCGCGGAGGGCGAGACATTCCTGCACGGCGTCGATGCGCTGCGCGAGGATGCCGATCGGCTCGCCGCGCAAGTGGAGCAGCTGGAGCGGCGAGTGGCCGCACCGTGAGGGTCGGCGGGCGGCCCCTGAAGCTGCGGGTCCTCGGGCGGCTGGTGCAGATCCAGCGCGTGCTGGTGAAGCACGGCCTGGATGACTTCGTGCAGGCGACCCATCTGTACCGGCCGCTGCGCTTCCTGTTCTTCCTCTCGCCGTGGATGTGGCTGGGACGCGCCCGCAGCGCCCCGCGCGGGGAACGGCTGCGCCTCGCGCTGCAGGAGCTCGGCCCGATCTTCGTGAAATTCGGCCAGGCGGTCTCCACCCGCCGTGACCTGCTGCCGCCGGACATCGCCGATGAGCTCGCCAAGCTGCAGGACCGGGTGCCCCCGTTCCCGGCGGCGCTCGCGCGCGCGGCGGTAGAGCGCACCCTCGGCCGCCCGGTGGAGCAGATCTTCGCCCACTTCGAGGATGAGCCGCTCGCGGCCGCCTCGATCGCCCAGGTACACCCCGCGCGCCTGCAGAACGGGCGCGAGGTGGTAGTGAAGATCGTGCGCCCCGGCATGCGCGCGCGCATCGAGCGGGACCTGGAGGTGCTGTTCACGCTCGCCGCCCTCGCGCAGCGCTACTGGCGCGAGGCGCGCCGGCTGCGTCCGGTGGAGCTGGTGAGCGAGTACGAGAAGACCATCCTCGATGAGCTCGATCTGATGCGCGAGGCGGCCAACGCCACGCAGCTGAAGCGCAATTTCGCCGGCTCCGACCTGCTCTACGTTCCGGAAGTGTTCTGGGACTTCTGCAGCACGGAAGTCATGGTCATGGAGCGCATCCACGGCATCCCCATCAGCGACATGACGCGCCTGCGCGCCCTCGGCACGAACTTCGAGCGCCTTGCCGAGAACGGCGTGCGCATTTTCTTCACCCAGGTGTTCCGTCACAATTTCTTTCACGCCGACATGCACCCGGGAAACATCTTCGTGCTGGCGGACGACCCGCAGCGGCCGCGCTATGCGGCCATCGACTTCGGCATCATGGGCACGCTCGATCCGCGCGATCAGCATTACCTCGCCGAGAATTTCCTCGCGGTCTTCGAGCGCGACTATCGGCGCGTGGCGGTGCTGCACGTGGAGTCCGGCTGGGTGCCGCCGCAGACGCGCATCGATGAGATGGAGTCGGCGATCCGCACCGTCTGCGAACCGATCTTCGACCGGCCGCTCTCGGACATCTCCTTCGGCCACTTGCTGCTGCGGCTGTTTGAGATCTCGCGCCGCTTCAACATGCAGATCCAGCCACAACTGATGCTGCTGCAGAAAACGCTGTTCAACGTCGAGGGCCTGGGGCGTGAACTCTACCCGCAGCTCGACATCTGGACGACGGCCACACCGATTCTGCGTGAGTGGATGCGTGAGCGCGTCAGCGTGCGGCGGCTGCTGAAGCACCTGTGGCGCCAGCTGCCCGATGTGGTCGAATCGCTGCAGAGCCTGCCGGCGCTACTGAAGGAATCGGTGCGCCGAGTGCATGAGCCGGAAACGCATCCGGAGGTGACGGCCCTGCAGGAGCTGCGCGAGACGATGCGCACCACCGCACGACGGCGCGATGCGGTGACGGGCGCCTCGGCGGTGCTGTTCGCCGGACTGGTCTGGCTCGCGTTCGACACCACGGGCTGGCCAGGCTGGGCGCTCGCGGGCGTCGGGGCGGCCGCGCTCGGCGCGGCGTACTGCTGGCTGTGACGCGAGCCGCAGCGGCGCCCCCTTTCAACATCCGCGCGCGGCAGGCGTCCGCATCGCCGCGCTGATGTATTGATCATGCGCAGCGGCGCCATACTTGTCCCTCCACGCCGCAGCCGACGAGGCCTGAACCGGAGCACCCGCCATGTATACTCTGTACATCGCCAACAAGAACTACTCGTCCTGGTCGCTGCGCCCCTGGGTGCTGATGCGCGCCCTCGGCATCCCCTTCGAGGAGCGGCTCGTCCCGTTCGGCACCGACGCTGCGCCGCATGATTTCCGTGTCTTCTCCCCGAACGGCAAAGTGCCGTGCCTGCACGACGGAGACACGGTGGTGTGGGAGTCCCTGGCCATCGTGGAGTATCTCGCGGAGCGGCACGAGGGCGTGTGGCCGGCCGATGCGAACGCGCGCGCCTTCGCCCGCTCGGCCGCCGCGGAGATGCATGCCGGATTCGGCGCCCTACGGCAGATCTGCAGCATGACCTGCGGACTGCGCGTACGGCTGCATCGGATCGAGCCGCAACTGCACGCCGACCTGCAGCGCCTGCAGGCAGTGTGGCAGGAGGGGCTGAGCCGCTTCGGGGGGCCGTTTCTCACCGGCCGAGCGTTCAGCGCCGCGGACGCCTTCTTCGCACCAGTGGCCTTTCGCATCCAGACCTACCGTCCGCCGCTCGCCCCCGCGGCCCTCACCTACTCCGAACGGCTGCTCGCGTTGGCGCCCATGCGCACCTGGTACGCCGAGGCCCTCGCGGAGTCCTGGCGGGACGAGGCGCACGAGCACCAGACGCTCACGGTCGGCACCGTCACCGACGATCTGCGTCGCCCCGCGACCGCTCAGAACGCGTAGACGAGGTTGACGGTCTCGATCGAGTCCAGGTGCTGGATGCCCGGAGCCGGGTGAGTGTTGTCCTGGAGGTTGTAACCAACGCTCAGCGCCAACTGGGTTGAGACCTTGACGACGAGGGCGAGGGCGTTCGTCACCAGCGTATTGACCGATCCGGCATTCACCAGCAGCTTGTCGCTCACCGAGGTCGTGCTGGTGATCGTGTGCTCATAGTTGACCCCGAGGGTCCCGATCGCATAGCGCTCACTCGGCTGCGGGAGACGCTCGATGAACGTCCGGACCGGGTTGGCCAGCGCGATGGACGTCAATGTCTCGGGCCGCGAGACCATGTAGCCGGCGCCAACCTGGGTGCTCAGCGTCGTCGCCTTGGAGTGGATCAACGTGTAACCGACACCGAGCGCGCCGTTCGCCTGGTACTGAAAGCCGTCGAACATGTCATGCTCGTAGCGCAGCGAACCGAAGGCATACGCATCGGCACTGATCTTGCGGTTCGACTGCCACATCACCGTCCAGCGCTCGGCCGAGACGATCCCGAGGCTCTGGCCGTAGAGCGTGGTCAGATCCAGGCTGTGCTTCCAGAGCCCCGAGAGGTAGTTCAGGTCGATCGCGGCATTGGCGGACTTGCCCTGCGCATTGCCCTGCGAAGCGACGAACCCCAGCTGTCCCTTACCCGTGAAATGCGCAGCGGGCGGTGCGGGCGGGGGCGTCGCGGCGAGTGCCGTTACGGGCCCGAGCAGCACCCCGACCAGCGCGGCACGCATCGGTTTCATTTTTGTCGGCTCCTTGAAATATCGGCAAGCGTAGGATTTTACGGAATCCACGCGCCGCGTGCGGATGGATTGCGGCGCTGAGATCCCCGGTGGACATCGGCGCGGGGAGCGAACCGGCTTCGCCGCCGCTCTGGGGTGCGCAATAATGAGAGCTGCGTCCGGTTCCATGCCGCAGGTTGATGCGGTCGATGCGATTGCCGGCGCACCGATGCGGGAAAATCCAGCCGGATCGGCTTGTGCCCGAGCGCTGTCGCGCGCGGGCTCCTGGGACACGAACACGGAACTCGCCTGCTTTGGCCACCACGTGCACAGAGTCGCAACCATCACCGGAGGTGCAACCGCTGCACTGGAGCGAGGCCATGGCCACGGGCGATGCGCTGATCGATGCGCAGCACCAGCGGCTGCTCGAGATCTTCAATCGGGCCGCGCACGCCCAGGCCCGGGCCGTTCAGCCCGAGGAGCTGAACGGCCTGCTCGATGCGCTCGCGGATTATACGCGCGATCACTTCCGTACCGAGGCGCTCTTGATGCGTCAGTGGCAGGTCGATGACGCGCATCGCAAGATACACCTGCAAGCTCATGAGAAATTCCGTGGCTGGCTGCGCCAGGCGCGCAGGCTTAATGGCGATTGCGGTGCGGACGTCAGCGTCGAGCTGCTGTCGTTTCTTGCGCAATGGCTGCTGCGGCACATCATGGAGGTGGACCGGCAGATGGTGCGCGAGATCCAGGCGCGCCAGGCCGGTGAAGCACAGGCCTTGCCTTTCGAGGAGCACGACCCGCAGGCGCGCAGCCGTCTCGTCGATACCGTCAGCGGCCTGTCGGACGCCCTCGGGCAGCGGACGTTTGACCTGCTCCTGCAGCGCCAGCAGTTGCTCGACGTACAGACGCTGTACCGCGCGTGGCTGCATTGCGGCGATGTGCTGATCCAGTGCCGTCACGAGCAAGAGATGCTCGCGAGCCTGTGCGCCAAGCTCTCGAGCGACACTCCATTCCATACCGCCTGGATCGGCCGGCCCGATCCGTCCGGCGTGTTCGAGGTGTTGGCGCTCGCCGGCGAGGGTACCGAGCAGGTGCGCAGCGCCCCACCGAGACTCGCGCAAGGAGAGACGGCCTCCGTCGCGGTCAAGGCGTGGAGCAGCGGGAGTCTGTGCGTCTGCAACGATACGTTGGCCGATCCGACGCTTCAGCCGTGGCACGCCGGGTTCGGCGCTCACCGCTGGCTCAGCATTCTCGCGCTGCCGATCGTCAGAGCCACTCGGGTCTGGGCCGTCCTCACGCTCGCGGCCCCGCGCCGCGAGGGGTTCGATGCCGGCACGGTCGAGGTCTGTACCCGCATCGGGGCGCTGCTCGGTCACGGTCTCGATGAGCTCGACCTGAAGGAGCGCATCCGCTCGCTGCAGCTGCAGGAGGCGCGCATGGCGCGCACCGATACGCTCACCGGGCTGCCGAACCGTCTCGCACTGGAGGAATACCTGCCGCCGGCCATCGCCCGTGCGCGCCGCCGCGGCACCTCGCTCGCCCTCGGGGTGATCGATCTTGATGATTTCAAACCGGTCAATGATCGGTTCGGTCACGATGCGGGCGATGAGCTGCTGCGCACCGTCTCGCGGCGTCTGCGGGAGTGGCTGCGCGAGTCGGACTTCATTGCGCGCCTCGGCGGCGATGAGTTCGTCGTGGTGCTGGAAGATCTCGAGCACGCCCAGGAGCTGCCCCAGCTGAGCGCTGCGCTGCGCCATCTGCACCGCGCCGTCGAGACTCCGTTCGACGTGAGTGGCGCGACCAGCGCCTCGGTCGACATGACGATGGGCCTGGCACTGTTTCCGCTCGACGGCGAGGAAGCCGAGGCACTGCTGCGCCAGGCCGATGCGGCGATGTATCAGGCCAAACAGTCCAAGCGAATCCGGGCCCAGTGGTGGCGGGTCGGCGTATCGATGTCGGGCGAGCAGCTCGCCGAGAGCGCATTCGACCCGTTCGGGCCGGAAATGCAGGAGCTGATGCAGAGTGTCGCGCCGCACATCGAAGTGGTGGCCGAGCAGTTCGCCTCGGCTTTCTACCGCGAACTCGGCGCCCGAGCGGAAACCGCCTCGGTCCTGGCCTGCCTGACCGAGCCGGAGCTGCAGGAACTGGTGCGCAAACAGGCCGCGCACCTGCGCTTCCTGCTCGACGCGCGCACCTCGAGCGAGCAGGCCAAGGAGGCGGCGCGCCGCCTCGGCACCGTGCATGGGCTGATCGGCCTCTCCGGCGCGTCGATGGCCCTGGTGATGGGGCTGTACCGGGATCTGCTGCACGCGCATTTCGATGCGGCGTTGCTCACCACGCGTACGCGCTACCGCGCGCTGCGCACCGCCGAGGCGCGCCTGCAGCTGGAGCTGCAGGGCGAGCTCGAGGCGATGCAGTGGGTGCTCGATCAGTACCAGGCGCTCCTCGCCCGGCCACAGGAGGGCCGGGGACTGACGGCCGACTGGGTCCAGGCGGAACTCGAGGCACTCGCCGCCCTGCCCGGGATACGCGCCGCAGTGGTCTGCCGGCCCGATGCACACAACCGCCTCGTCATCGAGCGTGCCGCCGGCTCGCAGTGCGCCGCGTTCGTCGAAGCGCACCGCGTCCGCAATCTCTATCCGGTGCTCGATCCGCGCGAGGTCCGCGGCCGGGGCCTGGTCGCCACCACCTGGATGACCGACCGCCAGCAGGAGGCCGCGGCGTTCGGGAGCGAGCCGCGCGCCGCGCCGTGGCAGGCGCTGATGAGCGAGTTCGGCATCCGCAGCGCGGTCACGCTGCCGATACATCGGCACGGGGCGATCCACTCGGTGCTGATGCTCTTCGGAGCGTACCCGCACCAGTTCACCTCCGCCTGGATGCGCACGTGGCGGCTGTCGCTGCAGAACCGCTGGGATCAGATGACGCGCGCCTCGCAGAGTCGCGGGTACGCGATCGATACCGGCGAGGTGGCGCAGATCCGCGCCATGCTCTACAGCGGCGGGCTGGAGATGTTCGTCCAGCCGGTCGTGCAGCTCGAGACCGGAACGGTCATGAAGGCCGAGGCGCTGGCGCGCCTGCGCACCCCGCAGGGCACGCTGCTCGCGCCCGCCCAGTTTCTGCCGGCACTCGGGGAGACGGACCTGGACTCGCTGTTCCGCCAGGGTCTGCAGCAGGGTCTGGCGCATCTGCGCCGCTGGCGCGAGGAGCACGGGCCGATCGGGCTCGCGATCAACGTCGCCCCGAGTTCCCTGGTCCACCCCGACTGCGCCCAGTGGGTCGAGGAAGCGCTGCGTGTCGCGCAGGTGGCACCTCAGCACCTCGTCCTCGAGCTGCTCGAGAGCCAGGCGCTCGAGGCGATCACGGTGGACGAGGCCATCACGAGACTCGCCGCGACGGGGGTGAAGATCGCCATGGACGACCTCGGCTCGGGCTTCAGCAACCTCAAGCGCCTCGCCGACCTGCCGTTCGACGTGATCAAGATCGACCAGAATCTGGTGAAGGATCTGGCCCGCGATCCGATCAAGGCACTCAGCCTGATCCGCACCGTCGTACAGATCGGCCAGGACCTCGAGCGCGAGGTGGTGGCCGAGGGCCTGGAAGACCCCGCCATCATCGAGGCGGCGATGCGGCTCGGCTGCCGGTACGGCCAGGGCTATGGACTGTGCAGACCGATGCCGGCCGCAGCGCTGACGCAGTGGCTCGCAACCCGGCCCGCGTGGCGCGGCGCCGGCGCCGGAGTGCACAGCTGGCTCGGCGCGCTCGCCTACCAATGGATGCGGCTGCACGACCCGATGTCCCTGCGCGAGCCGGGCCGGCTCGAGAGCTGTCCCATCGGCGATTTTTTACAGGCGCAGGACGGCGGCGATCGGCAGGCGCTCGCCCTGCATGCCGAGGTGCACGAGCATCCGCTCGAGTCGGGTCGATTGCAGGCGATGCGCCGGATGATGCAGTGGCTGACGCGCAAAGTGCGCGAATCACGCCCGGACGACGAGGGCAGCGCCTGAGCGCAGCGGTGCGGCGCCGTTGCGCCTCGTCCGGAACGGACAGAATCAGGATTGGCGCGCCCGACTGGATTCGAACCAGCGACCTGCAGCTTCGGAGGCTGCCACTCTATCCAACTGAGCTACGGGCGCGCCGCGTGGCGGCGCGCGACTGACCCAGGGAAGGGCCAGACTGACGGTCGATCCGGAGCAACTCCGGCGCGGCCGTCTGCGCCAGCGCCCGCGGATCATACGCGGGTCACCGCCCGGACGCCACGTGCGGGGGCGGACGGGGGGTCTGGCGGCCAGGGCTTCAGCCACGCGGCCACAAGTGGTTATACTGCGCCTTCCGCGTTCACGGATTCCCAGAGAGGTCTCGTGAGCAAGCAGGATTCGCATTTCATCAACGTGTTCAGCATGGTGATCGGCCTTCTGGTCACGATCGCCATCCTGATTTTCATCTTTGCCCGCTACGTCGGTAGCCGTACGCAGGAACGTCAGATCCTGTCGGACACCGAGTACATCCACCGGGTCGAGCAGCACGTCACGCCGTTCCAGCGCGAAGCGATCGCCGGGCAGAACAATGCCGGCCTCGCGATTGCGCCCGCGGCGGGCGCGGCGAGCAGCACCGGCGGCAGTGGCGGGCTCGGCGTGCCGACCACCGGCCAGGCGCTGTTCCAGCAGACCTGTAGTGCCTGCCACGGGCCGGGGGTCGCGGGCGCACCGAAGGCCGGCGACAAGGCGGCCTGGGCGCGGCACCTCGCCAAGGGGCTGGCCACGCTCTACGACCATGCGCTGCACGGTTTTCACGGTTCGACCGGAATCATGCCGGCCAAAGGCGGCCGCCCGGGGCTTCCGGATGCGGTCGTCAAGCGAGCCGTGAACTACATGGTCTCGCTGGTCGACCCGCAGATGGTCAAGGGCAAGCCCAAGTAACCCCGGCGGTGAACGTGACCCGCACCCGCCCGGGCCTGCGCGGCCGGGCGGGTGTTTCAGTGTGACTGCGGCGCGGCGGCTTCGAGCGCCTGCAGGCGCGCTTCGAGTTCGGCCAGCCGCTCGCGCGTGCGCTGCAACACCCGCATCTGGGTGTCGAACTCCTCCCGGCTGACCAGATCGAGCTTGCTCAGGCTGGCGCGCAGCACGGCCCGAAAGTTGTTCTCCAGGTCCTTCTGCACGGTGCGCAGTCCCGGCGGCACGCTCTCGGCCAAGCGCCGGGCCATCGCGTCGATACCGAAAATATCCATCGTCACTGACCTCGTTCAGCATGCCCCGTATTGGGGCGCAGGAGCACCACGACAGCACCAAGACGGTGCAGCCTGCAAACGCCGGCATGCGCAAGCGCCCGAAGCGCTTGGAAAATCTGCCATGGCATGGATTCTGCACCAGCGCCCGCGGCATCAGCTTACGCGCGTCCCGGCCGCTCGTGCATCCCCGCGAAGGGGGACGGCAGCGGCCGCAGGCGCGTCTCACGCCAACCGCCCGGGAGAACACATGCGCCGCGCTTCGACACTCCGCACAAGCCGCCTCGCGGCCAGGGCCCTCGCCCTCGCCGCGATCCTCGTCCCCACGCTGGCCTCGGCCGGCCCTGCCGTCCCCGACAAGGGCGACACCGCCTGGATGCTCACCTCCACCGCGCTGGTGCTGCTGATGTCGGTACCGGCGCTGGGCCTGTTCTACGGCGGCCTGGTCCGCACCAAGAACATGCTCTCGGTGCTGATGCAGGTCTTCGTCGGGTTCTCCCTCATCAGCGTCCTGTGGTGTGTGTACGGCTACTCGCTGTCCTTCACCGCCGGCAACGCCTTCATCGGCGGGTTCAGCCGGCTGTTTCTCGCCGGCACGTTCAACGCCGCGACCGGTGCGTTCTCGACGATCGGCACCTTCGACAAGGGCGTGGTCCTGAACGAGCTGGTGTACGTGGCCTTCCAGGCCACCTTCGCCGCCATCACCTGCTGCCTGATCCTCGGGGCGCTGGTGGAGCGGGTGAAGTTCAGCGCCATCCTGCTGTTCATGGTGTTCTGGTTCACGTTCTGCTATTGCCCGGTCGCGCACATGGTGTGGTACTGGCCGGGACTGGATACCGCCGCGGGTGCCAAGCCGACCGGTGGACTGCTCTGGCAGTGGGGCGCGCTCGATTTCGCCGGCGGCACCGTGGTGCACATCAATGCCGGTGTCGCCGGGCTGGTCGGCGCGATGTTTCTCGGCAAACGCATCGGACTCGGCAAGGAACCGATGCCCCCGCACAGCATCACCATGACCATGATCGGCGCCTCGCTGCTGTGGTTCGGCTGGTTCGGGTTCAACGCCGGCTCGGCGCTCGAGGCGAACGGCACCGCGGCGCTCGCCTTCATGAACACCTACCTCGCCACCGCCTGTGCGGTGCTCACCTGGATGGGCGCGGAGTGGCTGATCAAGGGCAAGCCCTCGATGCTGGGTGCCGCCTCGGGCGCGGTGGCCGGCCTCGTTGCCATCACCCCGGCCGCCGGCAACGTCGGGATTCCCGGAGCGTTCGTGATCGGCTTGGCCGTCGGTCCGCTGTGCTTCTGGGGAGTCACGGGTCTGAAGCGGCTCATCGGTATTGACGATGCCCTCGATGTCTTCGGGGTGCACGCCCTCGGGGGCATCTTCGGCGCGCTGGCCACCGGCATCTTCAACGACCCGGCGCTCGGCGGACCCGGCGGGTCCGCCTACCCCGGCCTCTGGGCGCAGCTGCTCATTCAGGCCAAGGCGGTGGGCGTGGTCGTAGTCTGGACGGCAGTGGTCTCGGCCATCGGGTTCTATCTGATCAAGGTCACGATCGGACTGCGGGCCTCGGAGGAAGAAGAGCGCGAGGGCCTGGACATCACCGTGCACGGTGAGCGCGCCTACGACATGTAGCGCCGCGCAGATGCTGCGCCCCCGGTCGCCGTGCGGTGACCGGGGGCGTGTGCATTGTGAGAGACAGCCCCTGGTCTGGCGCGAACAGCTGTGCCAGAGTAAATACAGACGTCGCCGCGATGAGTGGGCCGCGACGCCCGGAGGCGCACATGTCACGCACCACGATGTTTTTCAGTCTGCTGGCCGCCGCGCTGCTGCTCGGGGCGCTGGCGCCGGCGCACGCCGGGGTCTATCGATGGGTGGATAAGCACGGCCTGGTCCATTACAGCGACCAGTGGCGTCCCGGGGCCGTGCGGGTCGGGACGATCGCCGCAACTTCGGCCGCACCATCGGGCGCGACGCCGAGCGTCGGTGCCGAGGATCACGCCGCCGACCGCCTCATCCGGCACGCCGCCGATGAGCGCGCGGTGCGCGCCCAGGAGGCGAAGCTGCGAGCCAAGCGCTGCACGCAGGCGCAGGCGGTCTACCATCGGCTGATCTTCGCGCGGCGACTGTTTACCACCGGTGCGCACGGCCAGCGGCACTACCTGAGTGACGCTGCCGCTACGGCGGCCCGTGTCAAGGCCCGCGCCACCATGAATCACTGGTGCGGTTCGCCGAGCGGGGATTGAGTTCCGCGGACGACTCGATCGTCCTATAGTGGTGCGCCCCGGCCCACCGGCCGACTCAACACGAGACCCCCACTGCGATGCGCGTAGGATTCGTCGGACTCGGCGCCATGGGCGCTCATATGGCCCGCAACCTGCACAAGGCCGGTCTGCTCGCCTCAGTGTACAACCGCACGCCGCAGAAGGCTGAATCGCTTGCCGCCGAACTCGGCATCCCCGCGAGCGCGACGCTCGTGGAACTGGCCACACGGGTCGACGCCATCGTCAGCTGCGTTTCGGCCGATGCCGATGTGCTCGAGGTCACTCATCAGCTGGCTCCCAGGCTCGGTACCGGCGCACTGCTCATCGACTGCTCGACCGTGGCAGCCGACACCGCGCGCCGCGCCGCCGAACTGCTGCGCCCCTCGGGGGCGGCATTTCTCGACTGCCCGGTGAGCGGCGGCACGGAGGGCGCGCGCGACGGCACGCTCGCTGTCATGTGCGGCGGCGATCCGCAGGCCTTCGAGCGCGCCCGCCCCATCCTCGCGGCGATGGGACGCACCGTGACGCTGTTCGGCCCGGTCGGCAGCGGTCAGGCCGCCAAGGCCACCAACCAGATCATGTGCGCGGGCATCATCGATGCGGTTGCCGAGGCCATGGCCTTCGCACGTGCCCAGGGCCTGCCGCTCGAGAAGCTCATCGACACCCTCGGCAAGGGCGCCGGCTCGAGTTGGTACTTCGTGCACCGCGCACCGAACATGGTGCGCGGCAGCTACCCGGCAGGCTTTCGCGTGCGACTGCACGCAAAGGACCTGACCATCTGCCGCGACATGGCTGCGCGCTTCGGCGTTACGCTGCCAGTGGTCGAGCGGATGCTCGGCGAGTACGCCGAGCTGATCGCCCGGGGGCACGGCGATGAGGATATCTCGGCGGCCTTCCGGCTCAAGGCCGAGCTGTTCGACCGGCACAACGACACGCCGCGGGACTGATCGAGCGCCTCAGGAAGCATCCGGCTGTGCCGCGGGCGCGGCCTGTGCAAAGGCGGGCAGCGTCTCCAGGTATGCCCCGACGGCCGTGAGTGTCGGAAACGGTGCAAGGTCGCAGCTGAAGCGTCGCGCATTGAACAGCTGCGGCACGAGACACACGTCCGCGAGCGTAACGCCGCCTGCGAACAGCGTCCGAGCGTCGCTGTGCGCGCGCGCCTGGGTCTCCAGGCCCTCGAACACCACCCCGACCCAGTGCCGATACCAGGTGTTGACGCTCTGCTCGTCCTGACCAAGCGGACCGCGCAAATAGTTCAACACCCGCAGGTTGTTCAGCGGATGCAAGTCACAGGCGATGGCGAGCGCCATCGCACGCACCTGCGCGCGCTCGCTCGGCTCACGCGGCAGCAGCGGCGGCTCCGGATGGGTTTCCTCCAGGTACTCGATAATGGCCAGCGATTGGCCGATCACTGTCCCGCCGTCGGCGAGCGCCGGCACGAGACCCTGGGGATTGCGCGCCAGATACTCCGGCTGGCGGTGCGCACCGGGGCGCAGATCGATCGGCACCGGCTGATAGGCGATCCCTTTGAAGTTCAGGGCGATCCGCACACGGTACGCGGCGGAACTGCGGAAGAACGTGAACAGCTGCATCGCGAGTCTTTCCCTGCAAGGCCGACGCACGGCGGAGGAGTGAGAGTGCCACGGCAGGGGCACCGGTGGAATGCCCGCGCGCGCCCCTGGCGCCGAGCCGGTAGAATGCCCCCGCATGAGCATATGGTTCTCGGCTCTCACCGCGGAGTCACTGCAGAGGATCGAGCGCGGCGGTTTCGCCACGCACATCGGTATCCTGTTCACGGATGTCGGGGCCGATTACCTGTGTGCCGCCCTCGAGGTCACCCCAGAGGTCCACCAGCCCTATGGGGTGCTGCACGGCGGCGTGTCGGCGGCGCTTGCCGAGACCGTCGGCAGCGTCGCGGCGAACTTGTGCGTGGATGCGGAGCGCTTCATGTGTCTCGGTCAGGAACTCAATGCCAACCACCTGCGCCCGGTGAGCCGCGGCCGGATCACCGCCACGGCGCGCCCGTTTCACATCGGCCACCGCAGCCAGGTCTGGAGCATCGAGATCCACGATGCGCGCACGCGGCTCGTATGTGTCTCGCGACTGACGATGGCGGTGGTGCCACGGCGCGCCTCGGCACCGTGAGCGGCGCGATGAGAATCCGCACCATCCTCGCCGCGGCGGCCGTACTGCTCGGGTGCGCCGCCTGCGGCTTCAAGGGTCCGCTGTATCTGCCACCGCACAGCGGCACTGTGGTGACGCGTCCGGCGCCAGCCCCGGGGCCATCGGACCGGCACCAGACCCGACCGCGCAAAGCGGTGGGCCAGGCACCGCCCAGCCCACCACCCTGATCGTCAGCCAATTCGCCGCCAGCCTCGCCAGCCGCTCATCGCGTCACGACCTGCGGCTCCATGGCGGCGAGTTTTGCGAGCAGATTGTTCTGTGCCGCCATCGGAATCGCGCGGCGATCCATGGTCAGGTACAGGTCGTTGGCGAGCGCGTTGAAGGCCGCCTGGGTGACGCCGAGTTGAGCATGCACGGCGTGCATGCTCATCGAGAACTTGCAATTCCCGCCTTCCAGTTGACAGAACTGCAGCGCAAGCGCCGCTTTCAGCGCCGGAATGTTGGTGCGACGGAAATAGGCGCTGATGCGCGGATCGATTACGACTCGATTCACGAATGCGTTGACGAGCGCGCGCATCCCGGCCGCGCCACCGAACTGCGCATAATAGTCAGCGCCCGCGGCCTGAGCGGCAACCGCCGGCAACATCAACAGCACGCCGAGAACCCAAGCGCGGTGAAATTGAGAATTTCGCGTGATCATGAACAGCACCTCGTATTGGAATGAGCAAGGCAAGTACCGGCCCGCGCACTAGAAGCTCGCGTTCAGCGAGAGATACAACCCGTTCTGACCGGGCAAGGACGCAATCGCGCCAAGACGTGCGTAAGCGGCAGTGATTGAGACGAATTTCGCGGGAAAATACGCGAGAAAGATGTCCTGCCAATCACTCGTTCGACTGACGGCGTCGCCGAGCGCGTTATAGCCGACGAGCTGATTTTGCGGCATCGCCCTGAATTCGTAACCCACCGCCATGGTTCGTGTGATGAACTGGGCGATGGAGAATGCGGGCTCCAGATGATAGCGATTGCTAAACGCGCCGTTGCGATCAAGCCCGCCGAATCCGAGCAGCCCGTTTTGATTCGCGTCGGTGACATTCAAGTTGAAATCGACGAACGTATAACGACCAAAGAGCCCGTCGAGATATAGCTTGCTCGCCGAAATATAGAACGTGCTGCCATTGGGCCGAGCGCCGAGCGCCCGGATGGTCGCGGTGTTGTTGTTCTGATGATAGTGAACGCCCACCGACACCTCCGGCAGCAGAGTTCCCTGGTCATAGACAATGTTGCCGAACAGCCTGACCTTCAAGCCAATGATGTCCTGACTTAAGGTGTCGTTGGCACCAAACTGCAACGGCGCCGGCAATCCTGATACGGGCGCGCCGAAGAAACCGGCGATCGCCCCGTCAAGTTGCGCCCCGGTATTGCCCAGACTGAAGTCTTGCCGGGCGTAGGACAGCTCGACCCGATCGAACAATCCGATCGCCGCGCCGTAGGCGTTCAATTGAAAATTCGGCAGCGTGAGATGAGTATAAAAGGTCGATCCGCCGATCTGCCTGTTGGTTCCATAGCCGGCAATCACGGCCCACGGGTTGATCCCGCCGCCGGCCGAGCCATCCACTGCGGTGACTGCACCGGTCGCCGTCAGACGACCGGCATCCAGGATGCCGGTGCCGGCTCGGGCGCTGGCGCTGCAGACGAATGCCACCGCAATGATGCCCGCGTACAGCAGCGAAACGCGCCGCCGTACACGCGGATCCTCACAGAGGCTGTGGTCGGTTGGCGATCGTTTCGTGGTTTGAATGGATTTCATGCGCCTGCCCTCGGTTCGGTGATTCAGGATCGATTTGGAGCGTTCACGCGAGGGCGTTCGCGCGCCCCTCGAAGCAATGCACGACAAAGCACCCTGCGCCGCACGGCTGGACCGCTGTCGGCACCGTCGCACACGCTCCTCGCTCTGCAGATACGAGCGAAGTTGCACGCCGGATGCAGGCGGGGGAGTTTTTTCTCAGAGTGCACCGGCGGCGGGCGGTCTGAGCACCCGTGGCGGGGATCTGACGCTAGAGGCTTGCGCGCTCGATTCTCTGCAGTTCACACTGGGCGTGATGCGCCCGCCGTTGGAGGCTTGACAGCCGTCAGGCCCTTGAGAGTGGCGCGACCCGTCTTATCGAGTACTTGTCACCATGGCCGAATCCGTTCAGCTTGCCCTCATCGACGGTTCTTCGTATTTGTATCGGGCGTTTCACGCCCTGCCGCCGCTTACGACTTCGCGCGGAGACCCGACCGGCGCGATGCTCGGGGTGCTCAACATGATCGCCAAGCTGCGCAAGGAACATGCGCCGCGACGGCTCGCGGTGGTGTTCGATGCACCCGGGAGAACGTTCCGGGACGATCTGTTCGAGGCCTACAAGGCCCATCGCCCGGCTATGCCACAGGAGCTGCGCGGCCAAATCGCACCGCTGCTGAAGATCATCGAGGCGCAGGGATTGCCGCTGCTGCGGATCGAGGGAGTCGAGGCCGACGACGTCATTGGCACGCTCGCGCGCCGCGCGGCCGAGGCCGGCGAGCGCGTGCTGATCTCCACCGGCGATAAAGACATGGCACAGCTGGTCGATGAGTCGATCACGCTGATCAACACCATGAACAACACCGTACTCGACCGCGAGGGCGTCAAGGCAAAATTCGGCGTCACGCCCGAGCAGATCATCGACTACCTGGCGCTCGCCGGAGACAGCTCGGATAACATCCCGGGCATCGAGAAGGTCGGTCCGAAGACCGCCGCGAAGCTGCTCGGGGAATACGGCTCGCTGGAGAATCTGGTGAGACATGCCGAGGCGGTGCGCGGCAAGGTCGGGGAGAACCTGCGCGCGGGGCTGGAGACACTCGAGCTGTCGCGCAAACTCGCTACCATCCGCACCGACGTGCCGCTGCCACTCGGGCCGCAGGCGCTCGAGCCCGGCCCGGCCGACACCGCCCAGCTGCGCGAGCTCTACGAGCACTACGAACTGCGCGCCCTGCTGCGACAGCTGGACGGACCCGAAGCAGAGGCCTCGCCGAGTCGCAGCGCTGCCGCCGCGGCGCAGGAGACGAACACGCCTGCCGCCCCGCTTCCGCAGAGCACCCGCGAGCGCCACTACCAGACCATTCTCACCCAAGCCGACTTGCAGCACTGGCTGCACAAGCTGCGCGCCGCTGCGCTCATCGCCTTCGACACCGAGACCACGAGCCTCGACTATATGCAGGCCAGGATCGTCGGCGTCTCCTTCAGCGTAGCGCCCGGCGAGGCGGCGTATGTCCCGCTTGCGCACACCTATGAGGGTGCGCCCGCCCAACTTCCTCGCGAGGAGACGCTCGCGGCGCTGCGGCCGCTGCTCGAGGATGAGCACTGCGCCAAACTCGGCCACCACCTGAAATACGACGCCCACGTGCTGGCCAATCACGGCATCGAACTCGCCGGGATGCGCTACGACAGCATGCTCGAGTCGTACGTGTGGGACAGCGTCGCGACCCGACACGACATGGATTCCGTGGCGCGCAAGTACCTGGGGATCGAAACCATCCACTACGAAGACGTCGCCGGCAAAGGCGCCAAGGCGATTGCGTTCAGCGAGGTCCCGCTCGAGCGCGCCGCCGAATACGCCGCGGAGGACGCCGACGTCACGTTGCAGCTGCACCAGTGCCTGTGGCCGAAGATCGCCGCCATCGCGGCGCTGAAGCGTCTCTATGAGGATATCGAGCAGCCGCTCGTGCCGGTACTACTGCGCATGGAGCGCGCCGGCGTGCTCATCGACCGCGACCGCCTCGTGGCGCAGAGCGGCGAACTTGCACACCGGCTCGGCGAGCTCACTGAGCAGGCGCACGCCGAGGCCGGCACGCCGTTCAATATCGACTCCCCGAAGCAGCTGCAGCAGGTTCTGTTCGAGCAACTGAAGCTCCCGGTGGTGCGCAAGACGCCTAAGGGACAGCCCTCGACCGCCGAGGACGTGCTCGAGGAGCTCTCGGGCGATTACCCGCTGCCGCGCACCGTGCTCGAGTACCGCGCGCTCGCGAAGCTGAAGTCGACCTACACCGAGAAGCTGCCGGAGCTGATCAACGCGAGAACCGGCCGGATCCACACCTCGTATCATCAGGCGGTGGCCCAGACCGGGCGGCTCTCCTCCACCGATCCGAACCTGCAGAACATCCCGGTGCGCACGCGCGAGGGGCGGCGGATCCGCCAGGCCTTCATCGCCCCGGAGGGTCATGTGCTGCTGGCGGCGGATTACTCGCAGATCGAGCTGCGCATCATGGCGCACCTCTCGGGCGACGAGGGACTGCTCAGCGCATTCGACGCCGATCGTGATGTGCATCAGGCGACCGCCGCGGAAGTGTTCGCCACGCCGCTCGAGGCGGTCACCCCCGAGCAGCGGCGCCTCGCCAAGACCATTAACTTCGGGCTGATCTACGGCATGTCGGCCTTTGGGCTGGCCCGCCAGCTCGGCATCGAGCGCACCGCGGCGCAGCGCTACGTCGAGCGCTACTTCGAGCGTTATCCCGGGGTCCGCCGCTTCATGGACGACACGCGCACCCAGGCGCGCGAACAGGGATACGTCGAGACGGTGTTCGGGCGGCGGCTGTATCTGCCGGACATCCGCTCCAGCAACACGCAGATCCGCCAGTACGCCGAGCGCAGCGCCATCAACGCCCCGATGCAGGGCACCGCCGCGGACATCATCAAGCGGGCGATGATCGCGGTGGATGCCTGGTGCGGCGAGCACCGCGGGCAGGCACGCCTGATCATGCAAGTGCATGATGAGCTGGTGCTGGAAGTGGCCCAGGCGCACCTGGCGGCGGTGCGTGAGGCCGTCCGCGGCTGCATGAACGGCGCGGGAAGTCTGCGCGTACCGCTCAGTGTGGAGATCGGGACCGGCGCCAACTGGGACGAGGCGCACTGAGCGAGGCCCCCCGGCTCAGGGGAGGGACTCGATTGCAACGCACAGATACTTCAGCTCGGTGTACTCCAGGAGGCCATGGCGCGAGCCCTCGCGGCCGATGCCGGATTCCTTCACGCCGCCGAATGGCGCAACCGCCGTGGAGATCAGTCCAGTGTTCAGCCCGACCATGCCGTATTCGAGCGCCTCGGCGCAGCGCCACGCGCGCGGCAGATCGCGGGTGTAGCGGTAGGCGGCGAGTCCGAATTCGGTGTCATTCGCCATGCGCAGCGCTTCTTGTTCGGTCTCGAAGCGAAACAGCGGCGCGACCGGGCCGAAGGTTTCCTCACGCGCCATCAGCGATCCGCCGGTCACGCCGGTCACCACAGTCGGCTGGAAGAAGGTGCCCCCGAGTCGATGGCAGCGCCCACCGGTGACGATGCGCGCGCCCTGAGCGGTTGCATCGGCGAGGTGCCGCTCGACCTTCTCCAATGCATGCTGATCGATCAGCGGCCCCTGATCGGTCGGGCCGGCGAGTCCATCGCCGACGCGCAGCGCCGCGGCCAGCTTTACGGCAAACGCCTCGTACACGCCCGCCTGCACGAGCAGCCGGTTGGCGCACACGCAAGTCTGACCCGAGTTGCGGTATTTGCTCACGATCGCCCCGCGCACCGCCGCATCCAAATCCGCATCGTCGAACACGATGAACGGCGCGTTGCCGCCAAGCTCGAGGGAGATCTTCTTCACCGTGGGGACGCATTGCGCCATCAGCTGCTTACCGACCGCGGTCGAGCCGGTGAAGCTCAACTTGCGCACCTGCGGGTGGCCTGTAAGCTGCACGCCAATGGCGCGCGCATCGGCTCCGGTGACCGTGTTGAACACCCCCGAGGGGATTGCGGCACGCGCGGTGAGTTCAGCCAGCGCCAGCGCCGAGAGTGGCGTCTGCAGGGCCGGCTTGCACACGAACGTGCAGCCGGCGGCGAGCGCCGGGGCGGCCTTGCGCGCGATCATGGCGGCCGGGAAGTTCCACGGCGTGATCGCTGCGGCAACCCCCATCGGCTGACGCAGCACCATCAAGCGTTGGGCCGCCCAGGCCGGGAATGCCGCATGCGCCACCTCGATCGCGCGCCGCGTCTCTGCGGCCGCCAGATCCGGGACCGTGCCGAGCGCTGAGCCCGTGGCGGGGTTGCGGATCGCGCACACTGCGCCTGAGTCGGCCCCGATCCAGCGGCCGCCGACGTACGCGCGGTTCCGCAGCAGGTGGGGGGTCCTGCAGGTGCATGGGTTTCACAGCCTCCGTGCCGCAATCTCCCACGCGCGCCGGGGCACGGCCAAGCGCTTACCCTCAGGACTAAGCTTGAGCGTGGCCATGATGCCGACGGAAGATCATTGGGCCAGGGAACTTTGCGTCACGGAGCGACTCCAACTGATCGAGTGCTTCGGCACTCCCCGCTTCCCTCCCTGAGCGGGTGAAACCCGGTTCACACGAGACCTGTGCCGGGTTGGTCTGCCCCGATGGCCAGTGCGGCCATCGGGGTCTTTTAACCCCCCGATTTCACGTCTTCAGCCGGCTCGCGTGCCTCCAACCAGGCCGAGAGGGTGCGCTGCGCCTGCTCAACCCCATCGCCGGTGTGCGCGGAAAACAGCTGCACCGTGGCCAGCGGGCCGAGCGCATCGGCCGCAGTGGCCAGCGCCCGGCGCGCCTCGTTGCGGCTGAGCTTGTCGCACTTTGAGAGCAGCACGTGCACACGTCGCCCGGCGGCCCACTCGATGAGCACCTCGTCACCGGCGCCAAGTCCGCGCCGGGCGTCAACGATGAGAAATACCCCGCGCAGCGCCACGCGGCGACGCAGCGCCTCGATGAGCGCCGGCCAGGTGCGCCGCTCGTGCTCCGGGGCACTGGCGTAACCGTAACCCGGCAGGTCCACCAGGCGCGTCTGCCCCGAAAGGGCAAAGAAGTTGATCAGCCGGGTGCGTCCCGGCGTCTTGCTGGCGCGTGCCAGACCATGGTGGGCCACGATGGCGTTGATCGCGCTCGACTTGCCGGCATTGGAACGGCCGGCGAACGCGACCTCAACGCCGTAGTCGGCGGGAAACTGAGCCGGCGCCGCTGCGCTGGTCAGAAAACGGGCTTGGGGAAATGGCAGCATGCGCCTAGTGTACAATCCCGTCCTTTCGCGTCATCGGTCGGAATCCCGCAGAGAGCGAACCATGGCGAAAAACCGTCTGCTGCTGTTCGTCGCAACCCTGGTAATGATGTCCGCGGCCACCCTGGCCGGTGCGGCGGTACCGCCCGCCGCGCCGAAGCCCGCCGCAGCCCCTCCGCCTGCCACTGCCGCACCTGCCACTGCCGCACCTGCCACTGCCGCACCTGCGACCGTTCAGAGCGGCCCGACAATCGTGACCCCGGACCCGTACACCGACGGCTCAGTGCAGGCGGGGGCGGCGAAGGCGACCATGTGTTTCGCCTGCCACGGCCCGAACGGCAACAGCGTCAGTCCGATCTTTCCGCGCCTTGCGGGGCAGAACGCCGTATACATCGTCGAACAGCTGCACCTGTTCCGGGCCGGGATCCGCCAGAACCCCATGATGTCGGCCATGGCCGCGGGGCTGACGGACCAGGATATCGACAATCTGGCGGTCTATTTCGCCGCGCAGACACCGAGCGGTCTGACCGCCGACCCGACGCTCTGGAAGGCCGGCGAGGCACTGTACCGCTCCGGGGATCCGAAGCGGAATGTGCCGGCCTGTACGGCCTGTCATGGGCCGACCGGCCAGGGTAATCCGGCGGCCGGATATCCGGCGCTGCGCGCCCAGCAGTCCGCCTACGTTCTGGCACAGCTGCAGGCCTATGCCAATGGCACCCGCTACAGCGGACCGGACCCGGCCACGGCGACCCCCAACAGCATCATGATGTACACGATTGCCAAGCGACTGAGGCCCGCACAGATGCAGGCGGTGGCCTCATACGTGCAAGGCCTGCGTTAAACGGAACCCCCAAGGAGAAATGCATCCCATGATCCGCCAGCTCGCATTGTCCACCGCGCTCGCCCTCGCACTGTGCGCCTGCAGTTCGCACCAAGCGCCGGCGACGCACACCAGCAGCAACGCCCCAGCCGCCAGCATGGCGACGAGCGCCGGCGGCGGATCATCGGCTTCAGGCGCGAGCGCCTCGAGTGCCGCGGCGGCGGCAAACACTCCGCTCGCGCTGCCGACCAGCAGCGAGTGGCGGCCCGGGGTCAATTACAGCGTGATCTCCCCGGCGCAGCCGACCAACGCCCCGCCGGGCAAAGTACAGGTGATGGAGGTCTTTTGGCTCGCCTGCCCGCACTGCTACGCGCTCGAGCCGTTCATCGACGCCTGGCGCAAGAGCAAACCGTCGTACGTGCAGTTCGTGCGCGTACCGGTCATGTGGGGACCGGTGCAACGAGCGCATGCGCGTCTGTACTACACGTTCGAAGCGCTCGGCCGGCGCGACCTGGTGGACAAAGCTTTCCAGTACATTCACAAGCTGGAGACACAGACCAACAGTGAATCGATCATGGTCGGCAGCAGCAGAGGCAACACGCTGCGCATGCAAGAGGCGTTTGCTGCGAAGAACGGAGTATCGCCGAGCGCTTTCGCCGGCGCCTACAATTCATTCGACGTCAGCACCCGGCTGCAGCAGGCCGAGGAAATCAACCAGATCTATGAGGTCGACAGCGTCCCGACTATTATTGTCGACGGCCGCTACAAGACCAACGTGGTCAAAGCCGGCGGGGAGCACAAGTTGATCAAATTGATCAACTTCCTCGCCCAGTGGGATCACGACCACCAGAGCGCGGGCTGAGTCCATGAATAGCCTCCAGTTCCGCGGGCTGCGGCTCGCCTCCCTGGCGCTTGTGTTCGCGCTGTGCGCCGGCATGGCGCCGGCGGCACGCGCCGGCGATGTCCCCTCCAGCGCCCGCTGGAAACCGGGCGTAAACTTCAAGGTGCTCTCTCCGGCACAGCCGACCAACGCGCCGGCCGGCAAGGTGCAGGTGATGGAGTTCTTCTATCTCGCCTGCCCGTATTGCCACGCGCTCGAGCCCTACATCACCGCCTGGCGCAAGCACCTGCCGAGCTACGTGCAGTTTGTGCGTACGCCGGTGATGTGGGGACCGATCCAGGTCGCGGACGCCCGACTCTATTATTCATTGGAGGCCGTCGGCAGAAGCGATCTGGTCAACACGGCGTTCAACACCCTGCACCAGCTGGAAAACGCAGCTGGAGGCGACGAGAACGTCATGATGGGCAGCAGTCGCAGCAAGACTTTTGCGCTGCAGCTGGCCTTCGTCGAGCGCCACGGCGTGTCCGCCGGCGCGTACGGCTCTGCGTTCAATTCCTTCGACGTGCACGTCGAGATGGACCGGGCGCGCGAACTCGGCAAGCTCTATGAGGTGACGCATACCCCGACGATCATCGTCGACGGACGCTATCGCACCGATCCGGGCAAGGCCGGCGGCAACCAGCAGCTAATCGATCTGATCAACTTCCTCACCCGCTGGGATCACGAACACCCGCACGCCGGCTGACTCGGCGTGCGGGACAGCGCGCGGCGCGGAGGACCTCAGAGGATGTAGCGACTGAGGTCCTCGTCCTTAGCCAGAGTGCCGAGCTGCTCATCGACGTACTTCGCGTCGATGAGCAGCTCGGCGCCGGACTGCTCGGAAGCGTCGAACGACACTGACTCCAATAGCCGCTCCATCACCGTGTGCAGACGCCGTGCACCGATGTTCTCGGTGCGCTCGTTGACTTGGAAGGCAATCTCGGCGATTCGCTGCACGCCCTCGGCGGTGAATTTCACCACCACGCCCTCGGTGTTCATCAATGCGGCGTACTGCGCCGTGAGCGAGGCATCCGGCTCGGTGAGGATGCGCACGAAGTCACCCACCTTGAGCGAATCGAGCTCCACGCGGATCGGCAACCGGCCCTGCAGCTCCGGGATCAAATCCGAAGGCTTGGAGAGACTGAAGGCACCCGAGGCGATGAACAGCACGTGGTCGGTCTTCATCGGACCGTACTTGGTGGTCACGGTCGAACCTTCCACGAGCGGCAACAGGTCGCGCTGTACACCCTCGCGCGAGACGTCCGCGCCCATCGTCTCCTGACGGCGCGTGACCTTGTCGATCTCGTCGATGAACACGATCCCGTTCTGCTCGGCATTGGCGAGCGCCTGGATCTTCAGTTCCTCCTCATTGATGAGCTTACCGGCCTCTTCCTCCAGCAGCAGCTTCAGCGCCTCACTCACTTTGACCTTGCGGTTGCGAGTGCGGCTGCCCCCGAGGTTCTGGAACATCGATTGCAGCTGTTGCTGCATCTCTTCCATCCCGGGCGGTGCCATGATTTCCACGCCCATTGGGGCTGCACGCAGTTCGATCTCGATCTCGCGCTCAGCGAGTTCCCCGGCACGCAGCATGCGGCGAAACTTCTCGCGCGTCTCCGCATCGCGCGGCTGTGCGGGCTCATCCGTGGAGAACCCGAGCATGCGCGGCTTCGGCAGAAGCGCATCGAGCACGCGCTCCTCGGCTGCCTCCGCCGCACGCTGACGTACTTTGTCCATCTCCTGCTCGCGTGTCATCTTGACAGCGACGTCGGCGAGTTCCTTCACGATAGACTCGACGTCACGGCCCACGTAACCGACTTCAGTGAACTTGGTGGCCTCGACCTTCACGAACGGCGCGTTCGCGAGACGCGCCAACCGGCGGGCGATCTCGGTCTTGCCAACGCCGGTCGGGCCGATCATGAGAATGTTCTTCGGCGTGATCTCCTGACGGAGCGGTTCGCCGACCTGCATGCGCCGCCAGCGGTTGCGCAGGGCGATGGCAACAGCGCGTTTGGCGGCGTCCTGCCCGACGATGTGCTTGTCGAGCTCCTGCACGATTTCGCGGGGAGTAAGCGATGACATGGCGATGGGGCTCTCCGGGCGCGCCTCAGGCGGCCTCCTGCCTCAGTTCCTCGATGGTCAGATTGCGGTTGGTGTAGATACAGATATCGGCGGCGATGCCTAGGGAGCGCTCGACGATGTCACGTGCGCCAAGCTCGGAGGACTCCAGCAGTGCACGCGCAGCCGAGAACGCAAACGGACCGCCGGAACCGATCGCAGCCGCATCATGGTCCGGCTCGATGACATCGCCGTTGCCGGAGATGATCAGCAGTTTGCCCGGGTCGCCGACCAGCAGCAGCGCCTCGAGACGGCGCAGGTAGCGATCGGCGCGCCAGTCCTTCGCCAGCTCGATGGCCGCGCGGGTGAGGTTGCCGTACTTCTCAAGCTTGCCCTCGAAGCGCTCGAACAGCGTAAACGCATCGGCGGTGCCGCCGGCGAACCCGGCAATCACCTTGTCGTTGTACAGACGGCGCACCTTGCGGGCATTGCCCTTCATGACGGTGTTGCCGAGGGTCACTTGGCCGTCCCCGCCGAGAGCGACGACGCCGTTGCGCCGCACGCCGAGGATAGTCGTGCCGTGGGGATCGAATGTCGTGGAATCAGTCATGGCTCGGTCGAATTAGCCGGGATGAGGAGGAGTCGGCTGCCGGCTGACCGGTCAGGACTTGCGCCGCGCCCGCGGATGCGCTGCATCGTAAATGCGGGCGAGATGCTGGAAATCAAGATGGGTATAGATCTGCGTAGTGGCAATATCGGCATGTCCAAGCAGTTCCTGCACGCCGCGCAGCTCGGCGCCGGATTCGAGCAGGTGCGAGGCGAAGGAGTGACGAAACAGGTGCGGATGAACATGCTGCGCCAGCCCCTGGCGACGCGCCCAGTGCGCCACTCGCTTTTGGATCTCGCGTCGGCCCAGCCGCTGCCCGCCACGCCCGACGAACAGCGCCGGCTCAGCGTGGGCGGCCCAGGCCGCGCGCTGCTTCAGCCAGCGCTCAAGCGCCTCGGCGGCGACTCGTCCGAGCGGCACGGCGCGCTCCTTGCGACCCTTGCCGAGCACGCGCACGGTGCGGTCCGGCAGATCGAGGTGCACCAGATCGAGCGCCGTGAGTTCCGCGAGGCGTAGCCCCGAGGAGTACAACAGTTCCATGATGGCTCGGTCGCGGATCGCGAGCGGTGTCGCCTCGGTGATGGCGAGCAGCCGCGCCATCTGGTCCGCATCAAGTGTCACCGGCAACCTGCGGGCCGCCTTCGGAGCACGCACGCCCTGGGCAGGATTGGCGCGCAGTGCGCGCAAGTCTTCCTCGGTGGGCGGCACGGTGCTGCGCTCGCGCTGCACCTGTGCCTCGCGCAGCAAGTAGTCGTAGAAGCTGCGCACCGCCGAAAGATGTCGCTGGATGCTGCGGGGCGCCAGACCGCCGGCGTGCAGCCGCGCGGCGAAGGTGCGCACCTGTGCACCGTCGAGACTTCCCCAGTCCGCGAGTGCATTGCGCCCGCAGTAAGCGCTGAGCGCCTGCAGGTCGCGCCGGTAATTGCTCACCGTGTGCGGCGAGCAGCGCCGCTCGGTTGCGAGGTAGCGCTCGAAACGCTCCAGCCAGAGCCGCGCAGCCGGCGTCATGGGCGCCCCGCGGCGCCTCAGGCGCCGCGGCGCATCGTCAGCGCATCGCCGATCAGATCGGCCATGCGACCGAGGAACTCCGTGCTCATGCCCGGGTGAAACCGGTCGCGGTCCGGACTGCCGAGGGCGAGCACCCCAAGCGGCGCCCCCTTCTCAGTCAGCGGCACCAGCGCGATCGATCCGATCTGCGCCGAGTCGGGGCCAAACAGCAGCTCGCGCTGCGAGTCACGTGCCTGTCCGCAACGCGGCTTGCCGGCATCGAAGAGTGACTCGAAGGACTTCAGGCCGGGATTGTCGCGCGCGACGGCGCGCACGAAGCGCTGCGGTACTAGATCCGGGTACTCGCCGACCAGCAGCAGCACGCTGTGGAATGCGTCGAAATCCTCCCGCAGGCTCGCCTCCATCAGACCCACCGCATCGGCACGGGTCTGCGCCTGCAGGAGGCGGCGGGTGAAGCGATGCAGCTTCTCGGCGATCGCGTCGTTGCCACGGGCCACCGCTACCAGCTCAGCGAGCTTGCTCTCTATGGCCGAGTGTTTCTCGCGCATCACCTCGATCTGCCGCTCGACCAGCGAGATCGTGGAAGTGCCGCGCGCGTGCGGTAACCGCAGGCGCAACAACACCGCCTGGTGCCGTTCGAAGAAATCCGGGTTATGCTGCAGGTATGCGGCGATGGACTCCTCGTCCCTCTCACCGGCGGCAATGCCGCGCGCTTCACGTGTCGTCATGATATGGGAGCTCCTACAAATCGATGTGGCCCTGGAAGGCAAACTGCGCCGGACCGGTCAGCCAGATCGGCTCTCCCGGGCCACCCCAGCGCACCCCGAGTTCGCCGCCGCGCGCGCTGATGCGCACCTCAGGATCGAGCAGACCCCAGCGGCGCCCGACAGCAACCGCTGCGCAAGCGCCCGTGCCGCACGCGAGCGTCTCACCGACGCCGCGCTCGTAGACCCGCAAGCGCACGTGCGCGCGATCGCGGACTTCCATGAATCCGACGTTGACCCGATTGGGGAAGCGGTGGTGATGCTCGATCGCCGGCCCGAGGCGGGCCACCGGGGCACTCTCGGCCGATTCCACCGTCAGCACAGCGTGCGGGTTGCCGATCGACACCGCGCCGATCTGCACCGTTTCGCCCTCCACCTCGAGTGGGTAATGATCAGCCTCGCTCGGGGCCTCGAACGGCAGCGCCGCTGGGTCGAACCGCACCGGCCCCATGTTCACCGAGACCTGTCCATCGGGGCGCACCTGCGCCTCGATACGCCCCGCGGGACTGTCGAGCATCAGCGCCCCGGAGCGCGCCGCGCCGCGCGCCGCGAGCAGCGCCGCGATGCAGCGGGCGCCGTTACCGCATTGCTCGACCTCCCGACCATCGGCATTGAAGATGCGGTAGAACACGTCGGTCGCAGCACGGCGCGGCGGCTCGAGCACGAGCGCCTGGTCGAAGCCGATGCCGGTATGGCGGTCGGCGAGGCTCCGCAGTTGCCCGGACGCCAGCGGCGCCTGACCGCCGGGCGCATCGAACACCGCAAAATCGTTGCCGAGCGCGTGCATCTTGGTGAATGCGATGCGCATAGCGCGAGGATACCCCAACTGCGCGGGCGGCGGTCAGATCCGGAAGCGATCGAGCAGCTCACCGGCCAGGCGACGGCTCACCGGCAAGACCGCAACGAGGCCGCGCAGGCGCACGCTGTAGCGGCCGTCAGCGGTGCGCTCGATGCCCTCAAGGTGTGCGGCGTTGATGAGCGTATTGCGGTGGATACGCACGAAACGCGCCCCGAGCTCCTCCTCCAGGGTGCGCAGCGACTCCTCGATCAGGTCCTCACCGTCGGCGTGGCGCACGGTGGTGTACTTTTGATCGGCCTGGAAGAACAGGATCTGATCGAGCGGAATCAGCCGCAGCTGCTCGCGTCGGCGCACCGCGATGTGGGTGCGGCCGGCTGAACCGGCCGCCACCGCCAGACGCTGCAGCTGCGCACGCGTCAGGCGACCCGCCTGCTCCAGCGCTGCGGCGAGTTTGTCCTTGCGCACCGGTTTGAGCAGATAGCCTGCGGCGCGGGTCTCAAAGGCGTTCAGGGCATACTGATCGTACGCCGTGGTGAAAATGACCGCCGGCGGATCACCGAGTTGGCTCAGGTGTCGTGCGGTTTCGATGCCGTCCATGCCGGGCATGCGCACATCGAGCAGCACGACATCCGGGGCCAGTCGCACGGCCTGTTCAAGCGCCTCGGTCCCGCTCGCCGCCTCGCCGATCAACTCTACCTCGCCGATCTCCGCCAGCAGCTGCCCGAGGCGCGCGCGCGCCGGCGGTTCATCATCGACGATCAGCACGCGCAGCACGGCCCCGGCGCCTCAGGCTGTCGCCGCGGCCGCGGCGACGTAGGGAAAACGCAGCGTCACGATGTATTCCTCGCCGAATGCGCCGGCCTTCACCAGGGCGCGCGCGCCGTACAGCAGCAGCAGCCGCTCGCGGATATTCTCGAGCGCCAGATGGTTGCCCGGGCGCGCTCCGGCAGGCGCACCGAGCGGATTGCGCACCACGACCGAGATCAGCTCCCCGGAGCGCTCCCCGCGGATGTGCACCGCGCCACCGGCGGTGCGCGGCTCGATCCCGTGGTAGATCGCATTCTCCAGCAGCGGCTGCAACAGCAGGCCGGGCACGCGCGCATCCCCGGGCAGCGCCTCGATCTCCCAGATCACCTCCAGCCGCGTGCCGAGACGCAATTGCTCGATGCGTTGGTAGGTGCGCGTGATTTCCAACTCGTCGGCAAGCGTAATGGTCTGGCGCGGATCGGCGAGCGAAGCGCGAAACAGATCCGCCAGATCCTGCACCGCCTGCTCGGCCTGCGGCGGACTCGAGCGCGTCAGTGCCGCGATGGTATTCATGCTGTTGAAGAGAAAATGCGGCCGGATGCGGGCCTGCAAGGCGTGTACGCGCGCCGCAGCGCGCATCTCGATGTTGCGCCGCCACTGATCCGTGACATAAAAATAACGCAGCGCAACGGCGGCGATCACGAAACCGATCGCCGTGTTGCGCAGTACGAACGGGGCGGTGCGACGCGGAAAGAGCTCCGCGGCGCCCGCCAGAAGTCGGCTGTGCCCGAGCACCCCGACCCCGAGGGAGATCCCGGCGACCACTGCCGTGAGCAGCACCAGCACGGCGCAGGAGCCGCGGACGGCGCCGAGACGCGCCAGAACGGGCCGCAGCGCACACAGCAGCCCGGCGCACACGAGTCCGACCCAGAGCAGGAACAGCGAGCTGCGCGCGAGCTCGGACCAGAATTCACCGGCGTCGCTGCGGGCGATGGACAGGACGATGGCCGTGAGCTCCACGATCACCACGATGGCGACCGCGGCCCGCGAGGCACAGAAATTCGGCAGGTAAAAGGAGTCGCCGGCGCCACGGAACGTGCCGTCCGAGAGCGCGTGGCGCCTCATGCTGTCGGATCGAACCTGGGCGGTCACGGCGCCATTATGCCTCAAGCGCTCTGGCGGCTGGGCCGCTCAGCTCGAGGACGGCAGGTCGAATTCGGCACCGCCGCTGGCGCGCGGCCAGCGCTGCATGACCGACTTCTGGCGGGTGTAGAAGCGCACGCCTTCCGGGCCGTAGACATGCGTGTCGCCGAACAGGCTGCTCTTCCAGCCGCCAAAGCCGTGCCAGGCCATGGGCACCGGAATCGGCACGTTGATACCGACCATGCCGACCTGGATGCGATGGGCGAACTCGCGCGCCGCGGCGCCGCTGCGCGTGTAGCAGGCCACCCCATTGGCAAAGGGGTGCGCGTTGATGAGGGCGATCGCTTCCTCGAGATCCGCAGCGCGCACACAGCACAGCACCGGCCCGAAGATCTCCTCTCGGTAGAGGCTCATGTGGGGCTCGACGCGATCGAAGAGCGTACCGCCGATGAAAAAGCCGCGCTCATGGCCCGGCACACGCACGATGCGGCCGTCGACCACGAGCTGCGCACCCTCGCGCACGCCCGCATCGATGGCGCCGCGGATACGCTCGAGCGCACCGCGGGTAATCACCGGCCCCATGTCGATCCCCTCGTCCGTTCCGGCGCCGACCCGCAATGCGCGGGTGCGCTCGGCGAGCCGCGCGAGGACGGCATCGGCCGACGCCCCGACGAGGACCGCGACGCTGATCGCCATGCACCGCTCGCCCGCGGAACCGAATGCGGCCCCAATCAGCCCCTCGACGGCGAGCTCGAGGTCGGCATCGGGCAGCACCACCAGGTGGTTCTTCGCACCCCCGAGCGCCTGGATGCGCTTACCGAGCGCCGCGCCGCGCTGGTACACCTGGCGCGCCACCGGCGTGGAGCCGACGAAGCTCACGGCCTGGACCGCCGGATGTTCAATGAGCGCCTGCGCAGCCTGCCCGTCCCCCTGAACGACATTGAGGAGCCCCGCGGGCAGACCCGCCTCGGCGAGCCATTCGGCCATGCGCAACGCCACCGACGGATCCCGCTCGCTCGGCTTGAGCACGAAGGCGTTGCCAGCCGCAAGCGCCAGTGGAAACATCCAACACGGCACCATGCATGGGAAGTTGAACGGCGTGATCCCGGCCACCACACCGAGCGGCTGGCGCAGCGTCCAGGTGTCGATGCCGGTGGCGGCTTGCTCGGTGTACTCGCCCTTCAGCAGCTGCGCGATACCGCAGGCGAACTCCACCACCTCGATGCCGCGCATCACCTCGCCGCGAGCATCGGAGAGCACCTTGCCGTGCTCCTCGGTGATTCGCTGCGCGAGCGCGTCGCGGCGCGTATTGAGCAGAGCGAGAAAGCGGTTCAGGACCCGGGCGCGGCGCACCGGCGGGGTCTCGGCCCAGGCGGGCTGCGCCGCTGTGGCCGCCTGTACCGCCGCATCAACCAGCCGCGCATCGGCGAGCGGCACCTGGCGAAGGACCTCTCCGGTGGCCGGATTGAACACCGGCGCGAAACGCTCCCCGTCCTCACGAACGCCCGCCCCGATCCAGTGACCGACGCGCGGACCGCTCGGGTCTTGTGCCGCGTTCATCGCTTTGCCTCTCCCCGCAATACCACGCGCCGGCGAGCCTAGCGCCCTGCGCCGCGGACTAGCGCGAGCCTTTCAGTTCGGCCGCGACCCGCCGGTACGCTTCGCGAAACGGAATGCCTTCGCTCACCACCAGGCGGTTGGCCTGCTCGGCAGCGTGGATGGCCGGATCGAGCCGGATCCGCTCCGGCCGGAACCGCATCGTCTCAAGCGCCGCCGGCAGGATGCCGAGCGTCTCCGCGGCGATGTCGATGCCGCGAAAGAGCGGAAACTTCAACAACTGCAGGTCGCGCTGGTAACCGGAGGGCAGCTTCGCGCAGATCGCGAGCGCCTCGGTGAGGCAGGCCTGGGCGGTGGCAGAGCGACCGCGGATCAGTTCGAACACGTCCGGGTTGCGCTTCTGCGGCATGATCGAGGAGCCGGTGGTAAACGCCTCGGACAGCTCGACGAAGGCAAACTCCTGCGTGTAAAAGAGCAGCACGTCGGCCGCCAGGCGCCCGAGGTCCTGCATCAACAGGCAGAGGTGAAAGAGCAGCTCCGCCTCGGCCTTGCCGCGCGAGAGCTGCACGGCCGTGACCGGCTCGTGCACCTGTGCGAAGCCGAGCGCGGCCCGCGTGGCGTCCCGGTCGAGTGGCAACCCGGGGGTTCCGTAACCGGCCGCCGAGCCGAGCGGACTCTTGGCGAGACGGCGGTGCACGTGGCGCAGCGCCTCGGCGTCATCGCGGATCTCGGCGGCGAACCCGCCGGCCCACAATGGCACCGAGCTCGGCATGGCCTGCTGCATGTGCGTGTAGCCGGGCAGTGCGGTCGCCGGCTCGCGCGCGCCGAGGCGCTCGAGGCCCTCGGCGAGCGCGACGGCGAGGCCGTGCAGCCGCTCCACCGCGTCGCGCAGATAGAGCCTGAGCGCGGTCAGCACCTGATCGTTGCGCGAGCGCCCGAGGTGCACCCGGCCGCCGGCCGGCCCGAGGCGTTCGGTCAGACGGCGCTCCAGCGCGGTCTGACCATCCTCATCGGCCAGCTCGATGTGCCACAGCCCTTGCGCATGCTCCTCGGCAAGCGCAGTCAGCGCAGCGCGGATCGCGCTCAGATCCTCGGCCGCGAGCAGTCCCTGCGCGGCGAGCATCTCGGCGTGGGCAATCGAGGCGCGCACGTCATAGGCCACCAGACGCTCATCGAGCGCGTAGTCCTCCCCGGCGGTGTAGCGCAGCACGCGCTCATCGAGCGGCGCACCCTTGTCCCACAGCCGGCTCATGCCTACGCCCCTGCGCTGCTCTGTTCAGCCGGGGTCAGCGCATCGATGTCCTCGACGATCAGCGTCCCGGTCCCCTCGTTGGTGAAGACCTCCCCGAGGATACCTTCGGGCGCCTGGTAGGACACCACGTGCACGCGGCGCACGCCTCCGCGGATCGCCGCCTCGATCGCTGTGGCCTTGGGCAGCATCCCTTCGGCGATCGCGCCTTGCTCGCGCAACCGAGCGAGACCCTCGAGGTCCGTGTAGGAGATGAGCGAGCCCGGATCCTCGAGGTTCGCGAGAATACCCGGCGCGCCGGTGCACAGAATCAGTTTCTCGGCATCGAGCGCCGCGGCGATCGCCGCGGCCACCGTATCGGCGTTGACATTGAGCAGCACGCCCTCGTCGTCGGCCGACAGCGGACTCACCACCGGCATCAGGCCGTTGTCGAGCAGCTTGCTGAGCACGTTCGGATCGACCGCGTCGATGTCGCCGACGAAACCGTAGTCGAGCACCTCGCCGCTCGCGGCCAGACGCACCGGCGGTCGGCGGTGCGCGCGGATCAGGCCGGCATCGACGCCGCTCACGCCGACCGCCTCGATGTTCAGTTCCCGGCACATGGCGAGGATGGCGGTGTTGATCGTGCCGTTGAGCACCATGGCGGTGACGTCGATCGCTTCCCGGTCCGTGACCCGGCGGCCCTCGACCATGCGCGAGTTCACGCCGAGGGCGCGCGCCAGCTCGGTGACCTGCGGTCCGCCACCGTGCACGAACACGACGCGCACGCCGAAATAATGCAGGATCGCGATCTGCTCGACGAGCACACGGGTCGATGCGTCATCGCCGAATACGCCACCGCCGGCCTTCACCACGAAGGTCTTGCCGCGGTACATGCGGATGTAGGGTGCGGCGCTTTTCAGTGCACGGATGGCCAATGCCTGGTCGGCGGGTTGCATGATCATTGCGGTGAGGAGCCCCTGATCTTAAGCGAACGAACACATGGCTGGGTTACAGCCCCTTGAGCAGGCGGTACAACACCGCCATCTGGACCGTGAGGCGATTGTACGCCTCGTGCTGCACGATGCTGCGCGGACCATCGAGCACTGCGTCGGCAATCGCGACGTTGCGGCGCACGGGCAGGCAGTGCATCAGGCGGCACTCGGGCGCCGCGGTCTCGAACCAATCCTCGCGCACACACCAGTCGGTGAGCGCAGCGCGCCGGCGCGCATCCTCGGCGGCATCGCCGTAACACGCGGTGGCGGCCCATTCCTTCACGTAGAGCACTTGAGCTCCCGCGAGCGCCTCGCGCCGATCGTTGCTCTCGCGCACCGATCCGCCGGCGAGCGCCGCGGCGCGGCGCGCCTTGGCCATGATGGGCTCGGGCAGCCCGAAGCCGTCGGGTCGCAGCACCACGACGTCCATGCCGCGCAGCGCCGCCATGTGCAACACCGCGGCGGGCACCGCCAGCGGCAGCGGCCGCGGATGATAGGCCCAGGAGAGGACGAACCGCCCCGTGGGCGCCACGGCCAGATCATCGAGCGTCTTCCAGTCGGCCAGCGCCTGGCAGGGGTGATTGACCGCTGACTCCAGGTTGATCAGCGGCTTGTCGGTAAGGGCCGCGAGCGTGTTGAACGTCGTCTCGGCCAGATCGGCCGCCAGATCCTGCCCGGAGGCGAATGCCCGGATGCCGAGTGCATCGCAATAGGAGGCCAGCACCGGGATGCCTTCGCGCGCATGCTCCGCCGCCGCGCCATCCATCACCGCCCCGGCGCGCGTCTCGAGCTGCCAGGTGCCCTGCCCCGGCGTGATGACGAAGGAACTGCCGCCAAGGCGCGCCATACCCGCCTGAAACGAGGCGAGCGTGCGCAGCGAGGGGTTCAGAAACAGCAGTCCGAGAATCTTCCCGGCGAGCGCCTGCGGTTCGGCCTTGTGCTGCAGCCGCGCGGCCAACGCGAGCAGCGCGAGTACCTCCTCGCGGCCCAGATCCGCCAAATCGAGCAGGCGTCTCATACGCTGAGTTCCGCAAGGGCCCGGCCGAGCAGATCGACGTGCGCCTCCTGCAAGATGAATGGCGGCAGCAGCCGCACCACGTCCGGATCGCTCGCGGTGCCGGTGAGAATGCCGCGACGCAACAGCTCGGCATGAATCTGCTTGGCGGGCCGGCGGGTGCGCAGTCCGAGCAGGAAGCCCTCGCCCTGCACCGCGCTCACCGGGCCGGTGAGACAGGTGCGCCGGATGTAAGCCGACACGCGCCGTACGTTCTCCAGCAGCCGCTCGGACTCGATGGCCTCGATCGTCGCGAGCACCGCGGCGCAGGCCATCGGCCCTCCTCCGTAGGTGGTGCCGAGCAGACCGATTTTTAGCGTGGCCGAGACCTGCGCCGAAGTCAGCAGAGCCGCGACCGGGAACCCGTTGCCGAGCGCCTTGGCGGTGGTAAGCATGTCGGGCATCACGCCGTAGAGGCTGGCCGCGTAGGGCACGCCGACTCGACCGAATCCGCACTGCACCTCGTCGAAAATCAACTGCGCGCCCACCGCATCGCAGCGTGCGCGCAGCGCCGCCAGGTACGGTGCGCCGAGATCGACCGCTCCGGCGAGCCCCTGCACCGGCTCGACGATCACCGCCGCGGTGCGCTCGCTCACCTGCGCCTCGATCGCCTGCAGATCCCCGCGCGGCAGAAAGCTCACGTCGAAGGGCGTGCGCGCAAAGCCGTACCAGCTCTGCGATCCCCATGTCACCGCCGATGCCGCCGCCGTGCGGCCGTGAAACGCGCCCTCGACTGCCACCACGTGCGCCCGCCCGCTCATGCGCAACGCGAGGCGCAGCGCATTCTCATTGGCCTCCGCGCCGCTGTTGACCATGAAGACGCTCGCGAACGGCAGCTCGGCGAACGCGAGCAGGCGTTGCGCGGCGTGCTCGCGCACGCTCATCGGCAGCGCATTGGTCTGGAACTGGCAGGAGCGCGCCTGCTCGGCGAGCGCCTCACTCCAGCGGGCATGGCCGTAGCCGAGCGCCGCCACGGCGTGCCCGCCGTAGAGGTCGAGAACCCGCTCACCGCGCGGACCGATGAGCCAGACACCCTCGGCGCGAGCCACCTCGAACGGATACTGCGCGTACACGGGCGCAAGCGCCGACTCGTGCGGTGCGGGGGCGGAGGTCGCGTGCGGCGATGCGGTCATGAAATTCCTCGCTTCAGGTCCAGCCCGGAGCGGGCGCCGTGAGACCCTCGGTCTCCGGCAGACCCAACATCCGGTTCATCCACTGCACGGCGCCGCCGGCGGCACCCTTGGTCAGGTTATCGATGGCACACATGACCGCGAGCGTACGTCCGTCGCTCGCAACACCCAGATGGGCATAATTGCTCGCCGTGACGTCCTTGATGCGCGCAGTACCGTCGAGCACCCGGACAAAGGGCGAGCGCGCATAGAACTCGCGCAACGCACCCAACACTTCAGCGGTGTCGAGCGGGCGTACGAGGTTCGCCTGCACCGTCACGTGGATGCCGCGGGCAAACGGCCCCGAATGCGGAATGAAGGCGAACTCGGCCGCGACACCGCTCGCGGCACGGGCGCACGCGGCGATCTCCGGCGCGTGCCGGTGGGCGAGCGCGCTGTAGGCATACAGGTCACTGTGACGAACCGGATGATGCGTGCCCGGCGTAGGCTTGCGACCCGACCCGGTGCTACCGGTGATCCCGGCGACGAACAACTGCGGTGGGACGAGCCCGAGGGTGAGCAGCGGGACGCTGGCCAACAGCACCGCGGTGGCGAAGCAGCCCGGATGGGCGACGTGCTCGGTGGTGAGCTCGGCGTGATGCTCCGGCACCGCGCAAGTGAATTGCCCGAGACGCCCAGGGGCGCCATGCGGGTGTTTGTAGACCTGCGCGTAAGCCTCGGCCGAGCGGAAGCGGAAATCCGCCGAAATATCGACGACGCGCGGTCGGGTACCGGCGACGGCGGCCGCGCCGAGCAGCGAATCAATCAGCGGTGCCGACACGCCGTGCGGCGCCGCCGAGAACAGTGCGCAGAGCGGCTCGCGCGTCAACAACGAGCGCACGTGTTCTTGCGACTCGAAGCACATGCCGTCATAGGCAGCCGCCAGATGGGGGAAGGCGGATGCGAGCGGCTCGCCGGGCTGACTGTCGGACATGACCGCCGCGACGCGCAGGCGCGGATGCACCGCGAGCAGACGCAGCAGTTCCCCAGCCACGTAGCCGGTCCCGCCGAGCACGACCGCCGGAATTGTTCCGCTCACTGCGGCGATCCCGCCGGAAGTCCCACTGCCTTCATCACATGATCGCCGAGCGAGGCGCCATCGCTGATGGCATTGAACGCCGGCACCTTCAGCTGCTCGGTGATCAGGTCGATCCCCACCTGGTTGTCGGTGGCCGGCCCGGTCACCACACAAGGCTCGATCCCGAAGCGCTCGCGCAACAGCTTCACCCCGCCCCAGGCGGCCACCGGATCGTTGGCCGATAGCACCACCGCGGTGAGCGCGGAGCGGATGTCCGGGCACTCCAGGATGGCGTCCACGCCGTAGGTGCCGAGAATGCCATCGCCGAGCTCGAACACAATGACTTCAGGCCGGCCGGCGGACAGTTCCGTCAGCATGGTGCGGGTCAACGCCGGTCCATTTTTCCGGGTGGTGGTGACGACACCGAAATCGGTGAAGATCGCCGAGCGGCGCGCGCCGGCGTCTTCCATGGCCATGATGTCGCGGCGCAGCGAGACGCCGGTGGCCTTGAACGCATCGACGGTCAAACCGCGGTGGCGCATGCGGCTGATCATGGCGCAGGCCGCGGCGGTCTTACCCGCCTCCATGCAGGTACCGGCGAGCGCGACCACCGGGACGGCGCGCGTCTCGAGCGCGGCAGCCTGATCGAGCGGGCGGATACCGACGCGCGCCGGCACGCCGATGCGCTCACCAAGGTAGGGAAAGCGCAGCACCACCCCGAGCACGCGACAGTCGAACGGCTGCCCCTTGTCGGGATTGATCGAATCGCACGCGCCGAGCACCCCACCGATGTTGAGCATCTGGATCACGTCGCCCGGCTTGACCGTCGGCGGAATGTGTCCGGAGTAGCCGAACAGCGCCTTGCGGTGTCCGAGGGCGCCGACCACGATGTCGCCCTTGCGCACCTTGGCCATGCGGCCGCTGGTCAGCTCCAGGGTGTTGTAGGTCGACTTGTTGGTGAGTACCTCGACGACGATCACCACACCCTCCTCGGCGGGGATGTCCGAGGCGATGCGAACCTCGCGCGAGAGGCCGCAGGCCTGGGCCACCGAGGCGATCTTGTCGACGACGACGCTGCGCATGCCGTTGCTCATGTCATTGACCTCCCGCACCGCCCGCGGCGCGCTCCCCGGCGCGGCGGTGAAACACTCCGGTGAGCGCCACGATCTTGGAGAACCCGAGCGCATCCTGCGGTGTCCATTCACCGGCCGCCTCGCCGTAGACGCCCTTCGAGGCGCTCATCAGCGAGTACGCAGACTCGACACCCTCGATGAACAGATTGCCGGGGCGCAGCGCAATATGCACCGCGCCGCTGACGCGCTCCTGGGAGGACTCGAGCAGCGCCTCGATGTCGCGGCACACCGGATCGAGCAGCTGGCCCTCGTGAACCCAGTCACCGTACGGCTGCGCCACCAGCTCCTTGATGCGCTGCTGGCGGGCAGTGAGCACCAGCTTCTCCAGTTCGCGGTGCGCGGTCAGCAGAACTTCGGCGGCGGGCGCCTCGAAGGCGACCCGGCCTTTGGTGCCGATGATGGTGTCGCCGAGATGGATTCCGCGGCCGATGCCGAACGGCGCGGCGAGCGCCTCGAGCGCCTCGATGAGCGCTACGGGGGAAAGCGTCCGGCCGTCGAGGCCGCACGGGCGGCCGCGCTCGAAGGCGATCGTGTGGGTCTCGGGGGCGCGCGCGCGGCTGAACGCCTCACGGGTCAGCACCCACGCGTCCTCCGGGATACTGCCGCTCGAGGTGAGGGTTTCCTGACCGCCGATGGTCACGCCCCACAGACCGCGGTTGATCGAATAGGCCGCTCCGAAGGGAGGCACCGGCAGGGCGCGCTCCTGGAGAAACGCGAGTTCCTCGGCGCGCTTGAACGCGTGGTCGCGCACCGGGGCGAGCACATCCAGGTCGGGAGCCAGCGTGCGCATGGCGACTTCGAATCGCACTTGGTCGTTGCCGGCGGCGGTGCAGCCATGCGCGATCATGCGCGTGCCGAGCTTGCGCGCGATGTGCGCGATGGTCTGCGCCTGCATGACCCGCTCGGCGCCGACGCACAGCGGATAGAGCTGCCCGCGCTTGACGTTGCCCATGATGAGGTAACGCAGCACCTGCTCGAAGTACGCCTCGCGCGCATCGACCTGATGATGCTCGATGGCGCCAAGCGCCCGGGCGCGCTCGGCGAGCATGCGCGCCGCCTCAGCGTCGATACCGCCGGTGTCGACGGTGACGGTGATGATGGGCCGGCGGTAAGTCTCCTTCAGCCAGGGCACCAGGAAGGAGGTGTCGAGGCCGCCGGAATAGGCGAGAACGATGGGCTCGGCGCCCGGAGTCGAGGCTGTAGGCATACGTTCAGATCCGAAATAGCGCCTGCAGCCGCGCGATCAGCTGATCCTGCGCACGGCCATCGGCGGTGGCGATGAAAATCGTGTCGTCTCCGGAGAGGGTGCCGGCCACCTCGGGCCACTCGGCCCGATCGATCGCGACGGCGACGCTCGGGGCGGCGCCGATGGTCGTGCGCAGCACCGTGAGCGAGGCGCCGGCCCGCTTCAGCCCGCGCACGAACTGCGCGAGCATCGCGAAATCACCGTGGGTGCGCGAGACCTCGTCCGGCGGCAGCACGTAGCGGCCGCTCGCCTTGAGCACGCCGAGGTCGCGCAGGTCGCGGCTGATGGAGGACTGCGTTACCTCGTAGCCGTCTTCGCGCAGCAGTCGCACCAAGTCCTCCTGCCGGTGCACCACCCCGCTGCGCAAAATGCGCACCACCGCCTGGCGGCGTTCGAGCTGCTGAGCGTCCATGGCGGTTACGGATGGGGGCGGCCGGTGTGCATAAAATTGCGCGTATTATGAATAATAATTCACGCGCGTCAAGCCTCATTTGGTCACGGTAAACACCAGGTCCGCGCCGCCAAGTTCGCCGCTCTTGGTCTGCCCGACGAGCTTGCCCTGCCCGGCCTCGAGCCGGATCGTCCAGTGCCTGCCGATGCTGTAGCGCAGGCGCACGGCGCTCAGCTGCTCGGTCAACCCCACGCCGTAGCTGACGTACAGGCGTGGCGAGAGGTATTTGCCCAGCACGATCGAAGTCTGATTATTCATGTCAGTCTGCAGGCTGACGTCCGGCAGACCGATGCGCGAGCCGAGTTGCTGCGCCAAGATCGCCCCGCCCTGCGCCAGCAGCTCGTTGGCGGCGGTGCTCTGGCGGCTTTGCACCCCAGTGGTTGTCTGCAGCGCCTGCAGCGAGCCGCCGCCGCCGGAAAGGATGAGCGACATGATCTGCGACTGCGAGAGCGGCGGATTGGAGAAAAAGGACACTTGCGGCTGCTTCAGCGTGCCGCTGACGTTGATGCCTGCGGTCACGTCGGGGTAGCGACGCACGGCGCGGATCTCGATGCCAGGGTTGTCGAGTGGACCGCCGCGGAAGAACAGCCGGCCCGTCTGAATCGCCAGGCGGCGCGCGTAGGCAGAATATTGCCCTTTGCGCACGAACAGCTCGCCCGTGGCAGTCGTGCCCTGGCCAAGCCCGCTGCGCACAGTGATCTGTCCACTCAGTTGGCCGGTCAGCCCCATGGTCTGGATGTCGACATCGTTGCCGAGGTCGAACGTGATCACGCTCACCACGTGGTAACGGTGCGCAACGCTGGAGGACTCTGCGCCCACGATCACCTGATCGGACGAGGTGCGCACCGCACCGCGGAAATTGCGCGGCGCGATGCGTGCGTGTGTGATGAGCACCTTGCCGGTGGCGTCGATGCGGTGGCCGATCAGGCGGAAATCAAGCTGCGGGGAGGCGTCGATGCGCGCCTCGGGCAGGTCCACCACGCGCAAATCGGTGCCGCGCAGGTGCACCTCGCCGCGGGCAGCTGCCCCGCGCCAGCCCATCGTGCCGGTGGCCTGCAGCGTGCCCTTGCCGACCTGCGCCGAACCGACGAAGGTCAGACCGCTCTGCACCAGTTGCGCGGTGAGGGACAGACGGTGCATTTGCAGATTGGTGCGATACAGGTCGGCCGATGCATCGACGATCTTCACCGCGCCGTGCAGGCGAGGATCCGCGATCGTCCCGCCGACCGTGGCGTGTGCGAGCAGCACCCCGGAGACGGCGTCGACGCCCGGCAGGTACAGCGAGACCAGATTCAAACGGGCGGTGCGCGCCTGCAGGCTGCCGGTGAGCGGCAGCGCGCGCCAATCGGCCGCACCGCGGCGGATATTGAGCACGGCCTGGAAGGTGCCGATGGCGCCGGCGGTCAGAGAAGCCCGCGCATGGATCGTCCGCGGTCCGGCAATCGCCGTGAGCAGCCCGGAGCCGATGCTCGTGTGTTCGACCGTACCGCTGACGAGTCTGCGCGAGAGCACTCCGTTCGACAGCGTCATACGCAGCGTGCCCTGTACGGGCGACCCGGCGCTGCCGGTGAGTTCGAGCGATGCGCCGAGCGTGCCTTGATATTCGACCGCAGGCGTCATGCCGGCCGTGAGTGTCGCCAGCGGCAGCTTGCTGGCACTCACGTATGCCGACCACCCCCCCGGGGTCCAAGTCGCGCCGGTGCACAGAGCACCCGGCGTGCCATCCAGACATAGCGCCCCGAGCGCGCGGCGCACCCGTGAGAGCGTCAGCTGCGCCGGGGCACGCAGCTGCAGGTGCAGCGACTGCGGCCCGTTGACGTTGAATGAGGTGACCTCACCGGCGAAAACACCCTGCGCGAAACTGCCCGAGGCCAGCGCCGCAGCGTGCAGTCCTGGGGCATTGACCTCGAGCGTCGCTCGCAGGGCCGCAGCCGGTCCGTGCAGATCGAACTGGAGACTGCGCAACAGGTGATACCGTGAGCGCAGCTCGCGCAACTGCACACGGATCTGCGAGCGGTGCTGCGGGCGCGGATCGAAGTCGATGCGCGCCCGCAGAGCGGCCAGCGAGTTGGCGCCGATGTGCAGATCTGAACCCTCGAGCCACGCGTTCACGCGTGGCGCACGGCGTGACCCGTCGATCGATCCACGCGCCGTGAGGGTGCCGCGATCGCCCCTCGAGATCAGACGCAGATCCCCCCGCAGTGCAAAGCGCAGATGCATGTGCCGCGCCAGTCGACCGGCCGCGGCAAGGTGTGTGCGGCCCAGATCCAGGCGCAACCGCTGGAAGGTCCACACGCCGTGATCGCGACTCACGGCGCCGCTGCCGCTCGCGGGCTGACCGCGCACCTGTCCACTCAACCGCTCAAGCCGCACGTGCAGCGGCGCAGCGGCACCGAAGCCTTCGCCAGTGGCGCTGAGCGCAAAGCTGAGCCGACCGCGCAGCGCTGAGCGCAGCTGAGCCGGATCGATGCCGATGCCGATGAGGTGCAGGCTCCAGCGTTTCAGGGGCACCCAGCCGAACATGCCGCGCGCCTCGATTCGTCCGCCGAGCATGTGCAGCGTGGCATGTTCGATGGCCAGCCCACTCGTGGTCAGGGACGCCCCGAGCGTCACTGGCACCGGCGCCGCGGTACCCACCTGCGCGAGGCCGCGTGCGGCGAGCGCGTAGGGCAGGCGACCCGTGAGGGTAAAGGTGCCCCGCGGGCTATGCACGCGCGCTGCGGTGTTCAGCGGCCAGCGCAGCCGTTGCCAGGTACCCTGCAGCTGCAGATCCGGCCGCCCGTCCCCGAAGTGCACGTGACCGGCGCCGCTGAGCACCGTGCCGCTGGCCGGATGGGCCAGCACGAAGCGGCGGGCGCTGAGCACACCGGCGCGGTAGCGGCCATCGAGCTGCACGTGAAAGGTGCCGGCACGCAGCCCCCGCGGATTGACAGTCCCGCCGAGGCGAAAGCCGTGCACACCGCCGGTGAGCGCGAGCTGCGCGCGGATGCGCCCGAAGCGTCCGGTCCGGTGCCAGGCGCGCAGGTCGAGTCCACGGATACCGAGTTCGCTCTGCGTGCTCCAGCGACCGTGCTGCTCGCGCAGCGTCCCGTGCAGCGCCGCGGAAAATGGCGCGCTGAGGTGCGCCTGGATCGTCATGACCGCAATGTTCCCGTGCAACGCCAGGCGACCTTGCCAAGGCGGCTGGCGCGGCGGGCGCCACGTAAACGTGCCGCCCACGGTGAGCTGCAACGGCCGGGCCGCCCGCAGCGCCGCGGCGAGCCGGTACCTGGCCTGCCCCATGCGCAGCGCGAATCCCGTCACGTGCAGATCCCGATAGCCGATCTGCACCGCACCACGCAACCCCGTGCCTTCGAGGTGTCGGCCGTTCTCCAAGATCAGCTGCACGGCGCCGACCTGCGCGTGCGTCACGCGGATTTTCAGGCCCCAGGGCAGAAACTTAGGGTGCACGACCGGCAGCGGCCGTACCGCTTTGACCCGGATGTACGCCGCGCCGATGCGTGTCTGCGGGCTGACCAGGGTGCGCCAGGAAAGCGCCGAGAGATGCACCCGCGTATACACATCATCGAACCGCAGATAGACGTGCCGTTGATTGATGAGCACCCGCTCGGCGTGCACGCCCGTCGCGAGCGTGCCACTTACCTGCTCGATACGCACCTCTGCGGTGCCAAAGCGCGACGGCAGGTGCGCCACCACGAAACGCAGACCACCCTGGGTGTAGAACACGGCGTAGGCTGTCGCGGCGAGCAGCAACGCGGCCAGCCCGATCAGCGCTCCGACCCAGGTCAGAACTCGACGCATCGTTCAACGTCCCTCATAGCCGTGGCGAGAAGTTGATGTACAGACGTGGGCTGCCCGGAGCGGACAGCGGCTCACCGACGTCGATGCCGAGCGTCATCACCGGCAGGCGCACGCGAAAACCGACGCCAGCACCGTACTGCAGCAGGTGCGGAATATGGAAGCTGTTGAACACGTTGCCATAGTCGAAGAACGCCGCGACGCCGAAGTTGTGCGGCAGATCGCGGTCGATCTCCACTGAGCCGCTGATCAGGTCCTTACCGCCCGCCTGCACAGGCTGCAGCGGACACAGCCGTGGGTTCGGCACATTCTGCGGAGCGGCCGCACCGCTGTAGCAGGTGTAGGTGACGTTGTTCAGCTGGTAGGCGCCCGTCGCGTAGAAGATCTGGGTCGGGGAGAGCGAGTTGTACTCAAAACCGCGTACGCTGCCCTCGCCGCCGGCGAAGAAGCGCAGCACCGGCGGCACATTGTCGAAATGCGACGCCGCTGTCGCGCCGAACTCATCGCGCAACAGCAAATGCCAGCCCGGAGCGAAGTTAAATACCCGCTCGAGCTGCACGCGCAGCTGCAGAAAATCCGCCCGCGAGCCGAGCGCGCCATGCGAGCCGCGCAGCTCGATCGACACTCCATGCTCGAAGATCGGTTCGCCGAAATAACCGCTCGGCACCGAGGTGATTTCGACGCCCGGCACGAGCATGTTACCCACCACGCTGGCAACGGCGCTCGGCGCCGCTACGCTCGCCCCAGGGAACTCGCACTGAGTCCCCGCCGTATTAAGCAGACCCCCGGGGCAGATCGCGCCGGTGACCGATCCGGTGGCGTGTATGGCATCGAGGAACCACACGGTCTGCCAGCGGCCCGTGACCCGCGTGAGGTGCGCCCCGAACGTTATGGTGCGCGAATCCACCGCCGCAAGCTGACGCTGCTCAACACTTGCGATGAAAGTCAGATTCTCGGTGGCAGGGTCGCCGATCGGGATGATGTAGCGGCTCTGCAGGCTGTACTTGGTCAGCTGCGCCGCCTCCAGATCGACGCTCATGCGGTCGCCCTCGCGATTCACTCGCCGATCCTGCCAGCTGACGATGCCGCGGGCGCCGGTGTCGGTGGCGTAGCCGGCGGCGAAGGAATAGACGTTGCGCCGGCTAGAATTGGCGCGGATATGCACCGGCACGATGTGCCGGGCTTTGTCGGGCGTGCCGGGCACCACCTCCAGATCGGAGAAGTAGCCGGTGTCATCGAGTACGAATTGGGTGCGCAGCAACTGCGTCAGGTCGAACGGTTGCCCGTGCCGATAGCGCAGGTAGCGCCGGACCAGCGCGTCGGTGAGCGCGTGCTGCTCGATCTGCGTCGGACCGAATCGATAGCGCACCCCCGTGGCGAGCGTGAGAAAGACACTGGCACTGTGCGTACCGGGATCGACTTGGATCTGGTGGCGGGTGAGGCGCGCATCGAGGTACCCGTAGGTCGCGGCCGTTTGCAGCAGCTCGCCCTTGAGACGCTCGTAGGCCGCCTCGTCCAAGCGCTGCCCGTGCTGCAGCGGCACGTGCTCGGTGATGCGAGTGAAGCGCGGATCGGTCGCGCCCGCTCCGGTCACTTTCACGTCCACCACCTGCAGCAGCACCGGCGGGCCGGGATCGATCTGCAGGGCCACACGCCAGTGATCCGGGCGGGTGCGCCGGACGGTCATATGGACGGCGGGCTGGAAGTACCCATACGGCTCGAGCGCCGAGTCCACCTCGCTCTGCACCCGGTTCTCGAGCCGCACGATGATCTCGCCGTCGAGGTGCTTGCTGTCCTTGTAGCGCTCGAAGCTGAGGTACGCGAGCACGTTGGCGCGCAGCTTGCCCTGTACGCCGTGGAGCGTCAGTGCGACCCCGGCATGCGCGACGACGGCAAGCGGCAACAGCAGCGCAAGCGGGATTCGCGCCCACCGCGCCCCGCGGAACCGATTGCGACTCGCCATCTAGCGTTGAGACTCCGACCAGCACGCCATAAACGCGTCATTGTAATCTGAGCTGACTGCGTTTCACGGTCACGGCTCCGCTCAGCACCACTCTTGCGCACCCAGGCGATAGTCACGCTGCGCGGCGGGCCGGCCGTGCCGATCGAAGCCGCGCTCACGCATCCACAGCGCTCCGTCCGCCTCGAGCAGCAGCACCGTGGAGCAGCGCGTCCCGAACTGCGGGTGCTCGACGAACGGCGCCGCCAGCGCCCGTTCCCGCGAGCCGCTCGGGTACTCGCACAGACCGGCGGGGCGGCGGTCATCGAGCAGTGCCAGGAGTCCGGCCGGCGCATCGGCCGGCGTCGCTTCGACCAGCCACTGCTCGAAGGCGCGCCGCACCCGGGTGAGTTTGGGCCAGGGTGTATCGAGGCGGTGATTCGAGAGTCCGTAGATCCCCGGTGCCAAGCGCCGCTCGAACGGTGCGGTGCGGTTCGAGGCGTACCAGAGGGACTCGCCGTCGGCGAGCAGCAGGTTGAAGCCGCCATAGCGGTCGGCCTGCGGCTCAAGCGCGCGCAGGTAGTCCGCGGGGCTGCGCGCCTGAAGCAGGTAGCCCGGAATCAGTGCCCCGCGCGAGGGCGCACCGGGCGCTGCACCCGGCTGCTCCCGATAGTTGGTGAGCACCCCGAAGCGGCGGCGCCGATCGATGCCGAGCCAAGTGCCGCCGGCGCGCAGATCCCGGCCCGCGAGCACGTCGCTCGCATCGGCCCAGGGCGCGAGCGCTGCAGCAGGGCGGTCATGATATTCGTCGCGGTTGGCCACGACGATCAAGCGATACTGCGGATGGACGTCCCACGCCAGGACCAGCAGGCACACTAGGGCTGCGCTCCGAGCCAGGCCTCGATCAACCGTCGGGATATGGAGTGCAGCGGCGGCAATGTGATTGCGCCGCTGCGCACCTCGGCGCGGGAGAACCAGCGCGCATCCTCGAGTTCCCGCCCCACGTGGACTGCGCCCGGGGCACCGACAGCCTGGAAGCCCAGCATCAGCGATGCGGGGAACGGCCAGGGCTGCGAGGAGTCGTACCGACAGCCGAGCACGTGAATGCCGGTCTCCTCCATCACCTCGCGCCGCACGGCGTCCTCGAGGCTCTCACCCGGCTCGACGAAGCCGGCAATAGTGGAGTAGCGACCGATCGGCCAACTCGATTGGCGCCCGAGCAGCGCCTGCTCTGCGTCGGTCACGAGCACGATGATCGCCGGATCGATGCGCGGAAAGTATTCCTCGGCGCACGCCGGATCGGCACAGACCAGGCTGTGGCCGGCACGGGCCGGCACCGTCGGTCCGCCGCATACGCCGCAATAACGCCGGCGGGTCCGCCAGAGCGCGAGCGCGCGGGCATAGGCAAGCAGGCCCGCCTCCTCGGCATCGAGCTGCGGGGAGAGCGGGCGCAGCTCCTCGAACGCGCTGCCCTCGGGCAACTCAGCGTCCGGCCATTCAGGCGCGAGCGACAGCAGCACGCAGCGACGTTCACGAAACCAGCCGAGCAACACGAAGCGCTCCGCTTCAGCCGCCGCGACCGCCGGGTGGCGGCTCGAGACGAAGGCGACATGCGGCTGTGGCGCAGCGTGCACCAGCTGACGCGTGCCACGCGCGAGCAGGAACTGGCAGTGCGGATCGGCCAGTGCGCGCTCCAGCCAGTCGGTCTCCTCGCGCACCTCGGTGCGGCGGTCGATGTAGGTACCGGCAAAGAAATTCGGGCCAACGGAATTCATGGCTAAGGCGCGACGCATCAGGCTCCGCGCGGGGTACGGGCTCCTTTGGGGGGAAGACAATGATCGCACCAGCGGCGGCGAATCGGAAAGCGCTCCAGGACCATCATGCCGTGACACTTCGCGCAGCGGCGCACCGTCAGCTGCTCACCCCCGCGTAGACACTCGGCCAGGAATACGGCGTGCTCGAAGGAGATCGCCGGCACCGGCACCAGGGCGCAGTAGTAATCGTAGATGTCGCAGAGCAGCGTTCCGACCCGCAGCCCCGCGGCTGCGGGTCGGGCCCGTCGTACGGCGGGCTCCTCGCGAGCCAAGCCACAGGCGCAGTACGCAGCGGCGAGCAGCGAGGCCTCCAGGCGCACCCGCGCCGAGCGGGTGAAAAATCCGACCTGCTGCGGTGACTTACCGCGATGGCGCGGCAATTCGCGCGCGCCGCCGCAATACCGCTGCCAGAGCTTGCGGATGCGGTGGTCGGTGAGTCCGGTGAAGGTGCGGATGGTGCGGGTACGTGCCTCGTAGCGCACGAAACGCAGCGCCAGGTGGAAGTTCTCAAGCTCCCCCTCGTAGCGATCCTCAACGATACGCATGGCGCTTCCTTCTCGGTCGAACCGTGCCGCGCATTCCCCCCAGAACGCCATTGTCGGCCTTTGAGCGCCGGGCGCAATGGCGCGAATCTGCGAAAATTAATGCAAATGCGGGGGTGCAGCCGGCCACGGCGGCGCTACCATCGGTGCGGGGACGAGGGTCATACGAAGGTCACACGGAGGATGCGTGATGTCTGACCACGAATGGGATGCTCGCGACGGACACGGTCCATGGGTTGCGGGACCGCCACGGGAAGTGATCGAGGCACTGCCCGAACTGAACGAATTCTGCTTCCAGGTGCTCGCCGAGCAAGCGCGGACGGGCAGCCCGCACCGCGCCGCGCAGCAGCTCGCCGAGGGGTGGCTTGCGCTCGATGCATCGGCCCGGCGGCGCGCAGCCGCGTACCCTTACCTGCTATTCGATGTGGGTTTCGCCGATCCACATCGCTGGCAGAACCTTGACCTTGCGCGCCAGGTCAATGATCCGCTGCCGGAATCAGCCTATGAGCGCGTGTTCACCGTGGCGCAGGCGGTTTCGGCGACGGAACTGGTGTTCGTCTATGCCTGGTCACTCGCTCGCCGCCACGCCGTCCAGGCGCGGCTGGTGCTCGGCATGCACCCGCTGTGCGCCGAGTGGATCGCAGCACGCAGCGTGCTCGGCGCTCATCAGCTGGGCCGGCGCCTGTGGACGTGGCTGCGCCCGCGCTGGCTGAACACCCCGGAACTCTGGGGCGAACTGCTGCAGGGCGCCGCCGAGGGCGGCGCGGCGCACCAGCGCGCGCGCGTGCAGGGAATGCGGCTGTTGGCTGCGGAAACCGCGGCCGCCATCCGCCACAGCGGGCACGACGCGCTCTAAGAGCACGAGGAGCCCCCCTGGCGGCCCTGCGGGGCCGCCAGGGGGCATTGAGGGGCGAGCGGCCGCCGGGTCAGCGCGTGGCCGCGCCACTGGCCACGACGCGCAGTCCCTTCGAGTCGCGCGCGGCGCGAAACATTCCCTCGGTGGTGAAGTCGAGGCAGATATGCCCCTCACCATCTACCGCGATGATGCCACCGGTACCGCCGAGGTCACGCAACCGCTCGTGCAGGGTTTCGCGCACGGCCGCGGTAAGGCCGACTCCCCGGTATTCCACCGAAGCGGCGATATGGTGGGCGGCGACCAGGCGCATGAAATACTCCCCGTGTCCCGTGGCGGATACCGCGCATACGCCGTCCTTCGCATAGGTACCCGCGCCGATGATGGGCGAGTCGCCGACCCGACCGGGCCGCTTGTTGGCCATGCCGCCGGTCGACGTGGCTGCCGCGAGATGGCCAGCCGCATCGCGCGCAACGGCGCCGACGGTGCCCTGCGGTGAGGGCATCAACTCCGAAACGGTGCGTCCGCTGCGCAGGTGCTCAAGTTCCTCGTGACGCTCGGCGGTGCGGAAATAGGCGTTCGGCACAAGCTCGAACCCCTCCTCGAGGGCGAACTCCTCAGCGCCCGCACCGACCAGCAGCACGTGACGGGATTTTTCCATGACGCGCCGCGCCAGCTCGATCGGGTTCTTCACGTGCCGCACCGTGGCGACCGCCCCGGCGCGCAGCGTGTGTCCATCCATCAGCGCCGCGTCGAGTTCCGCGCCGCCCTCGCGGGTGAGCGCCGCGCCGCGGGCCGAGTTGAACAGCGGATCGTCCTCGAGAACGCGCACCGCCGCCGTTACCGCATCGAGGCTCGAGCCGCCCCGCTCGAGCACCGCGTAGCCGCAATCGAGTGCCGCGGCGAGCCCATCGTGATAAAGCCGCTGCCGTTCGATCGATAGTCCCTGCGCCGGCAGTGCGCCAGCGCCCCCATGAATCGCAATCGCATACATATAGAACGAGTACCCCGCGCGCGCGGCGCCTGCAGCCGTTATGATCGGCCTGGATTTTACCGGTGAACGAGCGCATGCCACACAGAATTCGCAGCATTCTCATCGCCAATCGGGGCGAAATTGCCATCCGCGTGATGCGGGCCGCAAACGAGCTCGGCCTGCGGACCGTGGCGATCTATTCACGCGAGGACCGTTTCTCGCTGCACCGTACCAAGGCCGACGAGGCCTACCTGGTCGGTCAGGGCAAGGGGCCGATAGAGGCGTACCTGGACATCGAGGACATCCTGCGCGTGGCCCGCGAGGCGCGCGTCGACGCCGTACATCCGGGTTACGGGTTCCTCTCGGAGAATCCGGACTTCGCTGCCGGTTGCGCGCGCGAAGGCATCGTGTTCATCGGTCCGCAGCCCGAAACGATGCGCTTGCTCGGCAACAAGGTCTCGGCACGCAACCTCGCCGAGCAGGCGGGCGTCGCGGTGATGCCAGCCACCGCACCACTGCCCGAGGCTCTGCCCGAGTGCGTGCGCCTGGCGCAGCAGATCGGCTATCCGGTCATGCTCAAGGCCAGCTGGGGCGGAGGCGGGCGTGGCATGCGCGTCATCGAAAACGACCAACAGCTTCAGGAACTCCTGCCGCTCGCACGCCGAGAAGCGAAGGCCGCGTTTGGCAACGACGAGGTCTACCTGGAGAAACTGGTGCGCCGAGCGCGCCACGTCGAGGTGCAGATCCTCGGGGACGCGCATGGCGGCCTGGTGCACTTGTTCGAGCGCGACTGCACCGTGCAGCGACGCAACCAGAAGGTGGTCGAGCGCGCTCCGGCGATGTTTCTGACTACAGCGCAGCGCGAGGAGATCTGTCAGGCTGCGCTCGCCATCGGTCACGCCGCCCATTACCGCAATGCCGGCACCGTGGAGTTCCTCCAGGATGCCGAGAGCGGCAAGTTCTACTTCATCGAGGTCAATCCGCGCATCCAGGTCGAGCACACCGTGACCGAGTGCGCCACGGGTATCGATCTGGTCAAGGCGCAGATCCGCATTGCCGAAGGGGCACGCCTCGGCACGAGCGAGAGCGGTGTACCGGCGCAGCAGGACATCCGCATCCAGGCGCACGCGCTGCAGTGCCGGGTGACCACCGAGGACCCGGAGAACAACTTTATTCCGGACTACGGCAAGATCAGCGCCTACCGCAGCCCCGCCGGATTTGGCATCCGGCTCGACGCCGGCACCGCCTACACCGGCGCGATCATCACCCGTTCGTACGATTCGCTGCTGGTCAAGGTGACCGCCTGGGCGTCGACCCCAGAGGAGGCGATCGCGCGCATGCACCGTGCGCTGTGGGAGTTTCGCATCCGCGGTGTGGTGACGAACCTGCGGTTCCTCGATCAGGTCATCAGCCACCGGCGCTTCGCCGACGGTTCCTACACCACCAAGTTCATCGACGAGACGCCGGAACTCTTTCACTGGCCGCGCAAACGCGACCGCGCGAGCCGCATCCTCACTCACATCGCCGAAACCATCGTCAACGGCAATGCCGAGACGCGCGCCCGCGCGCGGCCGGAGCGGATCGAGCAACCCAAGCTGCCGCCGGTACTGCCGGCATCAGCGCCGGCCGGGACCAAGCAGAAACTCGATGAGCTCGGCCCGGAGGGCTTCGCCCGCTGGATGCTCGCAGAGCGGCGCGTGCTGCTCACCGATACGACGATGCGCGATGCACACCAGTCGCTGCTCGCCACCCGCATGCGCACGTTCGACATGGCCGCCATCGCGCCGTATTACGCGAGCCTGACGCCACAGCTGTTCTCAGTGGAGTGCTGGGGTGGGGCGACCTTCGACGTGGCAATGCGCTTTTTACGCGAGGATCCCTGGCAGCGCCTCGCAGTGCTGCGCGAGCGGATGCCGAATCTTCTGCTGCAGATGTTGCTGCGCTCGGCTAACGCAGTCGGCTACACCAACTATCCGGACAATGTGGTGCGCTTCTTCGTGAAGCAGGCCGCGGAACGCGGCATTGATGTATTTCGCATCTTCGATTCGCTCAACTGGGTCGAGAACATGCGCGTTGCCATCGATGCGGTGCTCGAGAGCGGTCGGCTGTGTGAGACTGCGATCTGTTACACCGGCAATCTCGGCGATCCGCACGAGAAGAAGTACACGCTCGATTACTACCTGCGCCTCGCTCGGGACCTGAAGGCCGCCGGGGCGCACGTGCTTGGCATCAAGGACATGGCAGGACTGTGTCGGCCGCGCGCGGCGTTCACGCTGGTCAAGGCGCTGAAGGAAGAGACCGGCCTGCCGGTGCATTTCCACACCCACGACACCAGCGGCATCGCCGCTGCGAGCGTCCTGGCGGCGGTGGAGGCCGGCGCAGATGCCATCGACGGCGCCATTGATGCGATGAGCGGACTCACATCCCAGCCGAACCTCGGCTCGATCGTCGAGGCGCTGCGGCACGGGCCGCGCGACCCAGGGATCGAACCGGCGAATCTGCGCATGCTCTCCTCATACTGGGAGCAGGTCCGACGGCTGTACTGTGCGTTCGAAAGCGACATCCGCGCCGGCGCCTCCGAGGTGTACGTGCACGGCATGCCGGGCGGGCAGTTCACCAACCTACGCGAACAGGCGCGCGCGCTCGGCATCGACGGTGCGCACTGGCCCCAGGTAGCCCAGGCATATGCGGACGTCAATCAGCTGTTCGGCGACATCGTCAAGGTCACCCCAAGCTCTAAGGTGGTCGGGGACATGGCGCTGCTGATGGTCACGAGCGGTCTGACGCGCGAGCAGGTGCTAGACCCGAGTGTCGATGTACCGTTCCCGGAGTCGGTGGTGAGCTTCTTCCACGGGGACCTCGGTCAGCCGTACGGCGGCTTTCCCACCGCATTGCAGCACAAAGTGCTCAAGGGCACCGCGCCGCTCGCGCAGCGGCCGGGCGCATCGATGTCGGCGGTCGACCTGGAAGCCGAGCGCATCAAGATCCAGAAGGCCACACCGCGAGCCGTCAGCGACGATGACCTGGCTTCCTACTTGATGTATCCGAAGGTCTGGCTCGATTATGCTGCGGAACGCTCTCGCTACGGCGACGTCGGCATTTTGCCGACCTCGGTGTTTTTTTACGGCATGGAGCCGGGCGAGGAGATCAGCGTCGACCTGGAGCGCGGCAAGCGGCTGTTCGTGCGCTACGTGGCCTGCAGCGAGGTCCACGAGGACGGCACCCGAACGGTGTTCATGGAACTGAACGGTCAGCCGCGCACGCTGCGCGTCGCGGACCGCAGCCAGGTCGCTAAACGGCCACCGCAGCGCAAGGCGGTCCCGGGAGACACTAAACAGGTGGGTGCACCGATGCCGGGCACCGTGGCAACGATCGCGGTCAGCGTGGGACGTAAAGTGATCCGGGGCGACGTCCTGGTGAGCCTCGAGGCGATGAAAATGGAGACTCAGGTCCGCGCCGAGATGGACGGGGAGGTCGCCGAGATCCTCGTCAAACCCGGCCAACAGGTCGATCCGAAGGATCTGCTCATCGTGCTGCGCTGAAGAGCGATCAGCGCGGCGACGAACCGACATGCATTGACGATGATGCGCGGCCTGGGTTAAGGCCGGATCCGCGTACGCGCCCCCCTGTGTCCGGGAGATACCGTTGAACGAATGGTTCATGTTCGCCGACCGGCGCAGCTCGAAGGCGTTCTGGCTGGGAACGCTCGCCGTCGTGATCGGCGTGCTGCTGCATCTGCCCGCATTCATCATGGCGCGTGCCATGCATTATCGAATGGCCGGTATGCCGATGGGTGCCCCGATGCTGTGGGGCATGGCCTGCATCCTGACAGGCATCGCGGCGGCCATTTACGGACTGCTGCCGAAGGCGCCCGCCTTGCAGCGCACAGCGATTCACGAACGCATCGTAGCCCCGGAGGATGCGCCGCTGAATCCATGGCACTGGGCAGCCTGCGGCGCGCTCGCGATCGCACTCGTGGTCGACATCATGAAGGTGAGCTCGCTCGGGTTCGTAATGCCGGGCATGCGAATCGAATATGGACTCAGCGCCGCAGCGGTCTCGCTGCTGCCGCTGTCGGCTCTGACCGGGGCGACACTCGGGTCGTTTCTCTGGGGAACGCTCGCGGATCGCTACGGCCGGCGTGCCACGCTCTTGCTGGCGGCCGTCATGTTCATCGGCACCTCGATCTGCGGAGCCATGCCCTCTTTCGCCTGGAATGTGTTCATGTGTTTCCTGATGGGAGCTTCGGCCGGCGGTCTGTTGCCGGTGGCCTACGCGTTGCTCGCGGAAATCATGCCAACCCGCCATCGCGGCTGGAGCTTGGTGCTCGTTGGGGGCATCGGTGCGCTCGGCGGGTATCTGGCTGCATCCGGATTCTCGGCGCTGCTGCAGCCGCACTTCGGCTGGCGAATCATGTGGTTCCTGAACTTACCCTCAGGCTTGATCCTCATGGCGTTCTCCCCCTTGATCCCGGAATCGCCACGCTTCCTGGTCCATATCGGACGACCCGAGGAGGCGCAGGCGACCCTGAGACGCTTCGGCTCGCTCCTCATTGCCGACCTGGACATGCCGGGCGGAGAGGCCACTGTCGATCATTCGAGCTTGCCCCCTGTCGAGCGCCGGTTCCTCGGCACGACCGTGGCGCTGACCGTGGCCGGTCTGGCCTGGGGCTTCGTCAACTTCGGGCTGCTGCTGTGGCTGCCGGGCGAGTTGATCGCCGCCGGCAGAAACATGGCGCTCGCCGCCACCCTGATCACCCGCTCATCGCTGCTCGCCGCGCCGGTCGTAGTACTTGCCGCTGCGCTTTATGCTCGCTGGAGCACGAAAGGAGCCCTGCTGACGATGACCGCGATCACCGCAGCAGGGGTCCTCGCGTTGGTCCTTCAGCACAGCGGGCTCTCGGTAGCGAGAAGCCCGCTGCTCGCACCGGTTCTGCTGCTGGTCGGATCCACCGGTGTCATTTCCATCCTGCTGCCGTATTCGGCCGAAAGCTACCCGCTGCGCATCCGTGGCCGCGCCACCGGGTGGGTAGCCGGCTGCAGTAAGGCGGGCGGCCTGATCTGCCAGGGTCTTGGCGCACTGGCATTGGTCCCGACGCTACGCGTATCCGCTGCCGCCATCGCGGTGCCGGTGTTCCTCGCTCTGGTATTGATCGCGCGCTACGGCCACGAAACCCGTGGTCGGGACTTGCGCGAACTTGAATTGGCATCCTCGGCACCTCCTGTCAGCCACGATTGAGCAACAGCAACGCCAGACCGTGCTGCGGCACGCTCACCGTAATGTGACCGTCTTTGAGCTGAATCGGCCTGGGTGGCGCCAACTGGCCGGCCGCACGCAGCACAGCGATCTGCGCCCGAGTCGGCCATCGTGGCCTGCCCATCTCGTCAAATGCGCGCAGCGCATTGCTGTGCCGATCATCGACCCGCCACAAGTAACCACGAGCGCCGGGCGGAAAATCCCGCACATTGATGTCGAATACCCTGTGGGTACGGTGCGCCGGCGGCGGGGTGTAATGCGGACCGGATCCATCCGGCGGCGAGTAATCCCACAACGCAAGAGCGAGCGAGCCGTTGCGTTTACGGGTAATCAGTGCCGAGCGTACATTCGGCTCCAACCGCTCGTGACCGAGCTTGTGCAACAGCACGAATCCGTTGAAGGACGCTTTCGGGATGTCGTCTTCCGCGATCAGACCGAATCCACCGTAGAACGGCTTGCGTACCACTCCGCCCTCCTCAAACACGTCGGAGAACGTCCAATAGCTCATGGAGTGCACCAGACCGTCGCACTGGCGAATCGTGCTCGCCATCCAAGGCCCCATAAATGGGGTATCGGTCACATCCGGTTCGTTGCTGTAACTCGCATTGAATTCAGACAGGATCAACGGCAGATGGGGGTAGGGGGAACGGGCGATTTCGTTATGCACTTTACGCACTGCCCGGCATACCATCGTGCGTCGAGTGACATGCTCGTTCTTGCCGAAGACATGCTGCGCGGTGTCGTTGCCGTACACATGCGTACTGACAAAATCTATCGGCGCATGAACTTTCGCCACGTGGCGTAAAAACGCGCTTATCCACGCGGCCTGCGCCGTTGCCGGACCACCCACGCGCAGTCGGCTATTTACGCTCTTGAGCGCTCGCGCTGTTTGATCGTACAGCTTGAAATATGTACGTTGCTTAGGCACGCCTCCCCAGAAACTCAGATTCGGCTCATTCCAGACTTCAAAATACCATTTCGATACTTCATTGATCCCATACTGTTTGATGAAGTGACGGGCCAGCGCTTTCACCATATTGTCCCACGCCGCGTAACTGCGTGGCGGCGAGACATTGGGGTGGTACCAGAAGCCCTGCCGCATCTTCGGGTTGCTGGCCAACGCCGTCGGCATGAAATCCAGCTCTACGTACGGTCGTACGCCGTGCGCAAGAAGCGCATTTTCGATCTGGTCGACGTAGGAGAAATTGTACGGCGCCTTTGCCGGCTTTACGTTCGGGTTTCGGGCATAACGATCATAGAACACCGCCGGGTGACCATCCGCGAGCCCCACATGATCGTCCAGGAGGCCGTGAAAACGAACGTAGCGAATGCCAGTTGCAGCCTTCATCGTGGCCAGATCGCGCTGATAGTTAGCACGCAATACGAGCGCGGCCCTCCCGGAGCCGAACATGTGCTCCCAGAAGTGCGGAAATCGCTGCGCGCTAGCGTTCGCATTGATGCTCAACGTCTCCCGAGCAGGATCTGGCCGTCGAGTCGTTGCCGGAACGCTAGCGCTGGCACAACCCCAATACGCCGCAGTGAATAGCAGTAGCGATAGAACCGTGCGCTTCATGAAAATCCCTCCGCGACGTCGGACAAAAAACTTTACTGATCTATGTAGAAATGCCATGGATAACAATGCTCGCGTATTCATCGGTTCACTTTAACGCGTGTTCCAGTTGTTCGATTGAATGCGTAAAGATCTGTTTGATTGAACCACAGGCGGAGCTCGGCGTCCTGCCGCAGTGCCGCGTCCGGCGGAACTCGAGCAATGAGGCGCCCTCCATTGTGAATGATCTCGATCTGCCACACTCCGCCCAATGACTCGATGCATTCGATGCGCCCGGAAACGGACAGATCATCGGCTGCATGTTGCTGCAGCATCAGCCTCTCCGGCCGGATTCCGTACTCCACGTTCTGCGTGTCATTGGCATGGGCGCCAAGAATTTCGCCGTTGAGAAAATTCATCGGCGGCCAACCCACGAACGCCGCCACGAAGCGGTTCTGCGGATTTCCATAAATTTCCTGTGGGGTATCGATTTGCTGAATTTTTCCCGCCGACAGGACCACCACCCGTTCACCCAGGGAAAGGGCCTCAGATTGATCGTGGGTCACATAAACCATGGTCATTCCAAGGGACTTATGCAATGCCATCAGCTCACGGCGCATCTCCGAGCGCAGCGGCACATCAAGGCTCGACAGCGGCTCATCAAGCAAAAACACCTCCGGATCGCGCAACATGGCGCGACCAAGAGCGGTTCGCTGCTTTTGTCCTCCCGAAAGTTCGCGCGGATATCGGCCGAGCAGCGCCTCCAACCCCAACCGCACGGCTGTCCGACGCACTCGCGCCTCCACCACCGACCGCGCAACGCGTCGCGCGCGCAATCCGAAGGCGAGATTTTGATAGACCGTCATGTGCGGATAGAGCGCGTGATTCTGAAACACCATCGCTATGCGCCGCTGTTGCGGCTGCAGGTCATTGACCCGGTTACCACCGATGAATATGTCTCCGGAAGTCACCTCTTCTAAGCCAGCAATGCTGCGCAGCAAGGTCGATTTCCCGCAGCCTGAAGGTCCGACGACTGAAATCAGCTCCCCGTGGTGAGCAGAAAAGTCAATGTCGTGCAGCACGGTCTGGCCGCCGCCGATGACTCTGAACACATGACTGAGTTCGAGGCTGGCCATTTCAGTCCGTCAGGCTTCCGGCCACCACTGAGCGCAGATAATAGCGTTGGGACGCGACAAATATGGCCATCATTGGCAAGATCGTCACCGTAGCCCCAGCGGCCATCAGACCTATTTCCTGATAATGCTCCCGGTCAATCGATGCCAATGCCACGGGCAATGTTTGCATGCTCGCTTTCTGCATTGCGATCATCGGCCACATGAAATCATTCCAGCTGACCACGAAGGTCAGAACCGCGAGCGCAGCCAGCATTGGCGCCATCATTGGCACCACCACGGAGAAGAACGTTCGCCACTCTCCAGCTCCATCCATCCGGGCAGCGTCAAGAATTTCAGCCGGAATACCCCGCATGTACGCCTGAATGAGAACAATACTGACCGGGTTCGCAGCCGCGGGAAGTATTAGGGCGGCATAATGATTTATGAGATGCACCTCCCTGAACATCTCAAATAGCGGGAGAACCAGCGCTTGACTCGGTATCAGCACCGCAAACAGCACGACCCAGGAAATTACCCGCCGGCCGCGAAACTGAACCTGCGCAAGAGCGTATCCCGCCAAACCGGCAACGAATGTCGACAGGACTGTCGTTGCGATCGCAACGATTAGAGAGTTCAGAAAATAGTGCCCAAGCATCTCGCGCTGAACAATGTTCACAATGTTGTTCAGCGTTGGATGTCTAGGCCATAGTGGGGGTGTTCCAGCCGATTGCTCAGGCGATCGCATGAAGGCAATGGATGTGACCCACAGCAACGGGAACAGCGTCAGTATCGCCAGCGTCGTGAGCGAAGCGTAAAGCGACGCGCGCACCGTGAGGACCTTGATCCTCATGTCAGCCTTCCCGCCAGGACGTTTTGGTGTGACGCTGCAGCCACGCGAACAACCACATGATGATAGTCAAGACCATCGCGAGCGCACTCGCGATCCCCCAGCGCCACCAGCGGAATCCACGATCGTACATGAGCAGGAGGAGACTCATGGTGCTCCCCATCGGCCCACCTTGCGTCAGGACGTAAGGCTCCGCGAACAACTGCCAGTATCCGGCAACGTCCAGCAACGCCAGCAGGCCGAGAGTTGGCGCCAGGATCGGCACCGTGATGCTCAACAATTGCCGCCTGACGCCGGCTCCCTCGATTCGCGCAATGTCGTACAGCTCTTCTGGAATTTCCCTGCGTGCGGCCGCGAGAATGATCATGCCATAACCAAATCCCTTCCATACCACTACCACGGTGATGGCTATGACCGCGAGCGTGGGTGATCCCAACCAATTGAGTGCGGGCAGATGTACCGCGAGGAGTAGATGGTTGACCAGTCCGTAGCGCGTGTTGAGCAGGTAACGCCAGCTGATTGCCACGGCCACGGTCGAACAAACGACGGGCAGAAAGAACGCGGTGCGGAACAGACCTCGCCAACGTGGCGCAATTGACTCGATCATCAGGGCGCAAATCAGAGATAGCGCGAGGGTCGCCGGGACTCCGGCAAGTACCACCGTCAGCGTCGTTTCCAGAGCCTGCCACGCCGCGTGATCGTGAAACAGGTGGGCGTAATTTGCGCCACCTATGAAATGCAGATTCGCGCTACTGGCCAGGACGTAAATGTCGAAATTCGTCATGCTCAGCCCAAGCACACCGAGAAACGGGATGAGGACGAAGAGCGCGATGAGCGTTAACGCCGGTAGAACGAACAGAGGGCCGCTGATCGACTTCATCGCGGTAGCGCGCTCGCGCCGACAGGGCCTTTACGTTTATTTTTGGCAATGATCTGCCGCCGGGCGGCTAGCCAGTCGTTCACTTTTCGGTCGAGATTACGGGTGGCCGCGGGCACCGACTGCCCTCCGATGATCACCTGTTCGGCCGCCCGTCGCATGCCATCCATGATTTCGTCCCATTCGGGGATTGCCTCAAAGGAGCTGACGTGTTCCAGCTGACGTCTGAATGCCCGCAACTTGATGTCGCCTGAGAGCGGTGGCAGCGTCCAAGGACCGCGGCGAGCGGGCAGATCACCCGTAAGTTTATACAGGTAGATCTGCTGTCGATTCTTGAGCATGTAGTGAATGAACGCGGTAGCGAGCCGCTTGCGTGTGGAAGTTCGGAATATGACGAAGTCCGAACCTCCGATCAGAGAGGCTCCCGGCCCGCGTGGGCCCGGCATAGGAGCGGTCATCCACAGACTTTCGTCCTTGGGGGGAAGTAAGCGGCGGAACTCTCCGATATTCCAGGGCCCCGATACATAAAACACAAAATCGCCGCGCGCCATCTGCCACCACAAGTTGATCAGCTGATGATCGGCGATCGGAGGAGCCAGGCGCTGTGTAAACAGATCCTTGTAAAAGGTAAGCGCCGCCCGAAATTTGGGGTTGGCGAAATTTCCGTATTGAGCGTCATCCCGCAGAACATGCGTCTGCTGCTGCAGCGCGAGCACCTCCAGAAACGAATATTCGTTGATCGGCGCCAGCAGCGGATATTGGCCTCGCTTTAGAACGCGGCGTACCGCTTGCATTTGGTTCAACCACCCATTCCAGGTACGTGCGGGGCGCGCAAAGCCCGCGCGTCGCAGGATATCCGGCCGATAGAAGAGCAGCCGAGTGTCGACGTACCAGGGTGTACCGTAGTATTGACCATGGAAGCGCGTGACGTTGAGCGCGCCCGGAAAGAAGTCGGGAGCTACCGGTGGCTGGGCTATCACCGCATGTAACGTCACGAGCGTGGCAAGATCCGTATTTCCCACCTGGGCAATATCCGGGGGATCACCTGCCGCGACTGCGGACACCAAACGCACTTGCGCGGAACTCCAGGCGAGATTTTCGACACAGACACGTAGTCCTTCGTGCTGTCGTTCGAACCCCGATGCCATGCGTTGCAATGCATCTGCTTCCGAACCAATGGCCCAAACGTGCAGTCCGCATGCCGCCCGAGAACACCCAGCCAGATTCGCGGCCGATGCCGCCAGGCATAATATTGCAGCAAGTTTTTCGATACTCAGGGTCACAGCGCAAAGCGACGTGTGCAGGTCATCGCGGGCGCAGCTGCTACGCGCACCTGCTCGGCGCAGGCGCAGCCACCTGCCGATCGCATGCACCAGGTTGCTGCGCGCGGGGTCAGCTGTATGCGCGTGGCAGCGTGACGCGCATTACGGAACCCGGTCTGGCCTGCAGGGCGGCGCCCTCGATTTGTCGACTGGATGTGCCCGATTCTGCACATGAAATCACGGTACGAGTATTGGCAGATCGCCTGGCAGTGAACTCGCACAAGCCGCGACCGTAGTTCTCAATTCGCGACCGAAAGCAAATGTTTCACACTCGTAGCGCTCGTCGCTCATTGAGACCGACTCCGCACGCCCTTTCGCGCCCTCTCCGGTGCGCGATTCGCAACGGTCGATCCGCGGACAACCAGTCGAGTCGGTAGTGCCTGAGCGTGCGGACCAGGAGGCAGCGGAGATCGCTCTTTGCGGTTGATTGCGGCGACCAACCACTCGAATGCCTCGACGCCCTGTTGCGCCACTGGTGGTCGCACGGTCGTCAGCGGTGGTGCCGTGAAGCGCGCGATTGGGATATCGTCGAAACCCGCAACGGCTATGTCGTGCGGCACATTTATGTCAGCGGCGATCAGTACCTCAAGGCACCCGACCGCCATGTTGTCATTGGCTGCGAAAATAGCACGCGGCAACTTGGCGCGCTTGGCGATGCGCAAACCCGCTGCGCGGCCCGCCTCTTCCGAATAATCTCCGGGGATATCGCGCTCCACCACTAAGCCGAGTTGACGCGCCGCCGCATGAAATCCTCGCGCCCGCTCGATTGCATCAAAGTTGTCGGTCGGTCCGGCGATATGCACGACATCTTGATAACCGAGCGCCGCGAAATGTTTGGCCACTTGGCGCGCCCCTCCCGCGTTGTCAATCGTGATTACCGGCGTACCCTGAAGCGGACCCGGCGCATTGAGCAGCACCGTGGGGACCGTCAAGGGGAGCTCAGCGAGAGTGGTCTGCGCGTCCATGAATGGCACCATAAGGATGACGCCGTCTACCTGCCCGTGAATCAATGCGAGGACTTTTTGGGCCTCGGTCAGACGTCCGTGCAGGCTCGCTACCAAAAGGCTCTGGCCGTGCGCGTAAGCGCACTGATCCAGCTCCCTGATTAGCTCCGAAAAGAATGCACCGTGCATGTCCGGCAGTAGCACCGCTATAGTGCGAGTTCTGCCAGTAATCAGTGCGCGCGCCGCCGCATGCGGAACGTAGTTGAGCTCACGGGCCGCATGCAGAACTGCCTGACGTGCCGACTCCGTGACACCGTCCGAGCTATTCATGACTCTGGAGACTGTTGCGGTCGATACTCCGGCGAGTTTCGCTACGTCCCGAATGCTGATGGCCAAATTCACATCCCCTGGTTCGAACAGGCGGATACGTAAGATAGATCAGTACGACGCGACGTCAAGCTTCGCGTGACTTTGGGACGCCCCGAATCGGCATGCGATTCACACCGGGAACGCATTCGAAGGCCCATCTCGAGAACCACTCGGTGCCGCGATTTATTGGTGTAGAGAGAATGGACAGGACCAATGTGCCTACGCTTCGACATTGGCACTTATTTGAGCGGGGACGCCCGACAGTGCCGCGCAATGAACGCCTCATGAGGAGGTAGGACCGCCGCGCAACTGCTGATGACAGATTTCACGTGATCTAAAAATTTCTTCAGCTCAGCATCGCTCAGGCGATCGATCACCGGCGGATACCTGCGCGGTTCAATATGCTGCCCCAACATGACTTGGGCCCAACTGACGGTCGTAAATAGTTCGTCACTGCGCAACAAAATTCGGGCGCTGTCCCGGAACAACGCGAGTCGCTCCTTGAGGGACGGCGGGATTTCCATGGTCCGGCACCTGTTCCAAAAAGGCGTATCGGCACGTTCGGTCGCGCAGTAGTGCAAAATGAGAAAATCCCTTACGCACTCAAACTCCTCATCCATTTGCGCATTGTATCGATTACGAAGAGCTTCGCTGCAATCACGCTCCGGGAAAAGCAATGCGAGTTTTGCGATCGATGTCTGTACCAGGTGAATTGCGGTCGACTCCAGCGGCTCGAGGAACCCGCCGGACAGACCGATGGCCACTACGTTGCGCACCCAGCTAAGCCTACGCTTACCACCCCGGAACGGAATCAGCTTTGGTTCCCCCAGCGGCGCACCCTCGAGATTGGCCAGAAGCATCGCCGCCGCTTCATCTTCACTCATGTCGCGACTGGAGAACACATGGCCGTTGCCCACCCGGTGCTGCAACGGAATTCGCCATTGCCACCCCGCGGGTCGGGCCGTGGCGCGGGTATACGGCGTCGGAGGTACTACGTTTTCACAGGGAACCGCCCACGCCCGATCGCACGGCAGCCAGTCCGACCAGTCCTCGTAACCGGCATGAAGATGCTTTTCGATGAGCAGACCGCTGAACCCCGTGCAGTCCAGGAACAAGTCGCCGGCCACTACCCGCCCGTCAGCCAGTATGAGCTCCTCGATGAAGCCTGATTCCGGGTTCATTCGCACGTCCACCACCTTTCCCTCGAGACGGCGAACTCCTTCGCTCTCGGCGAATTGACGCAAGAACCGCGCATACAACGCCGCGTCGAAATGGTAGGCGTAGCTGATATCCTGCAGCGGGGTGTCTTTTGGCGCGTCAGAAGGGGTCGGCATGAACCGCCCTTGTCGCGCGGCGACCACGTTGAACGAGTAGTCCCCTATGTCTGCCGCGAATCCGGCCGCCGCCCCGCGCGTCCAATACTGGTGGAAAGGCTGTCCATCCAAGTCCACGCCTAATTTCCCGAATCCATGAATATAGGAGTCACCGAGTCGCCCCCAGTCACGGAACTCGATGCCTAGTTTGAAGGTCGCTTGGGTGGCGCATACGAAATCGCGCTCATTGATCCCGAGCAAAGCGTTGTGCATGCGAAACGGCGGTATGGTCGCTTCGCCGACGCCGATGATACCAATGTCCTCCGATTCCACGACCTCGATGGACAGTCCTGGGTATAAGAGTCGACGCAGCGCCGTCGCGGCCATCCAGCCGGCCGTGCCCCCACCGACAATGACAAGACGACGGACGCTGCGTTCGTTCATGGCTGTTTACCAGGAAACTCCTGCGGTGAGCTTCAGCGTCAACGGCACGCCATTGATGGGGCCGTTGGTCACGTACTGAGGCACCTGTCCTCCGCCGAGAGTTGGGCTAAAGGTTGCCGCAGTGTAGGTCGCCGTGTTGAACACGTTTAGGATGTCCATGCGAATGTACCCCCGCATCCCATACCACGGAAATTTCAGCGCCTTGGTAGCCTGAACGTCAAGCTCTCGCTCCCATAGTGCGTTGCGCGGGTATCCTGTCATCGGGTAGTCCCAATATCCGTTGCATTGCTGCAATGTCGTCGGACAGGGCGCCGCGGCGCCAAATCCTACCGGCGTAGCGAGCGTCAATTCCGCGCCGTAAATCATGCCCCATGGACCGTTAATCGAGCCGGTGAGGACAAGCTTATGCTTCGGAATCGCACTGGACGGGATAAACGGATACATCGAGAGCTTCGGCAGATCGAATGCGTACGCATTATTCGTCAGGTAAGAATAGTAGTCGTTCTGGTATGCGTCCGAATACGTGTACGCGACGCTCGCGCTCCACCCGGACGCCCGCGTGTATGGCTTGTCCGCTTCGACCAGGACCTCGCGATTTCGGTCCTTGCCGTAGTTATCCCATAGAACCAGGTTTCCGGTGGTTCCCGGAACACCGCCCCATGCGGGATTGACGCCCGCAGCGCCCCAGGAGCTCGGCACGAAGTACCCACCCGTTGCGGTGCGGTTGCCGAGGTGGCCCATGATGCGGTTGTAACTGTCGATCTGCACAAGCGTCAGACTGGTGTTCCAGTCTCCGAGGCGCGCTCGGAATCCCAAACTGAACTGGTCGGAATACGGATTCTTGATATTGTTATTAATCATGTCGACCTCGCCAATCCCCGTCGTATTCAACGACTGCAAATTGGTGAGATTCATGTATGCCGGATTCCACGCAACGCATGTGGGACTGGCATTCGCGGCGGTCAGACAGCCGTTGTTGCTATAACCACCATTGTAGAAATTCACGGTCGGCTCCGCGAGCGCCGACTTTGTGAGCTCAAGAGACATCAAGCTGAACACATTTCGGTCGTACGCCCGGGCGTAGCCACCAAAAATTACGTAGCGTTGATTTCCCTCGATATCGTACGAGAACCCAAGACGGGGCTGAATCATCCCGCTCTGGGGGGAGCGATTGTGTCCATTGCTGATGTAGTTGGCGATATTGATCCCGCCCAGGGCGAGTGCCTGGGCGTACGTCTCAGTCGACCCCGGTGAGTAGGGCCCGTAGATGCCGTTTACGACCGCCTGGGGCGTGACGAAATTCTGCCATGCGGGTGTCGTTTCATAGTCGTAGCGCACGCCGAGATTGAATTCTAGATGGTGGTTGACGTGCCAGTTGTCTTCGAGGTATGCGCCGATTTGCTTGTCGTTGGAAGTCGCCAGCACCTGCTTGCCGGTGTAAAGCGCCGTGTAAGTCACCTGATATGGCGTGCTGTAGGTTCCATTGGAATTGACGCCATAGTAAATGTCGGATCCTTGGCCGGCGTCCTGGTATGAAAGTCTTGCGTCGTGGAAGGTGATTCCGGCCTCGAGCGTATGCGTGCCCATCCAGCTCAGATTCGCCAAGGTAAAGTCGTCAGACGCGGTCCACACCGTCTGCTTGTTCTTGAACTGCGCGTAGACGTTTTCGCCGTTCGCGTTTATGAGCGTTGTCTGTCCGTTGGCGCCAAACCACTGGTACGTCATCATCGGCTGCGTAGAGGCAGGCAGCGGATTGTCTCCGGCTGACTCGTAACCAATTCGAAGCTGATTTGTCCAATCCCCATGTGCATGGAGCCAGTACAAGCCGACGCGACTGAAGCGATTTTCCAGAGAATTGGCCGCCGACGCCGCGGTTTGTCCGGCTGCGCCGCTGATCTGGCTTTCGAAGCGATAGAGTTCCGACAGCTCCAGCCGATCGTTTTCCGTCGGCTCGTAGTCGATTTTCGCGAAAAGGAGTTTTTCGCTGAACGGATTCGTCGTGGGGCCGAACTGCGACCATATGCTCGCGGGAAGTATGGTCTGAAGCGCAGCTTCGGACGGCGCACCGTTTCCTACGCCAGGATAGACGGTGTTCGGAAGCGCAAGGTTTTTGTGCTCGTAAGAGAAGAAATAATGGAGCTTGTTTTTGATAATCGGGCCTCCGGCGGAAAATCCATATTCCAGGCTCTCGCCGCCGAGCGCCTTTGGATCTGTGGATTGCGGGGAGGCTACTTCTGCGGGCGTCATAGCGCGCAGGTTTTGGTTCGTAAAGCTGACGAAGGAACTACCATGAAATTGGTTAGTTCCGGATTTCGTCTTGGCCGTGATCACCGCGCTCGATACTTGACCGAATCGGGCGCTGTAGTTCGATGAGATGACGCGATATTCGGCAATCGCGGATTGCGGGAACGGATTGCCTGGGTCGCCGTCATTCGGGTTTTTGTTCGGACCGGATTGCCCGACGATGCCACCTTGGATGTAGTCCGCGAGACTGACGCCGTCGATATATACGTTGGCATCTTCGGCGGGCATCGCGCCGCCCCGGAATGACGTGTCGCCATTTCCGTTGACGGTGAATGTCACTCCAGGAACTGTGTTGGCGAACTCGAGGAAGTTGCGCGTCAGCTGGGGTATGGTCTGAATCGTGCGCTGCGAAACCAGTCCGCCGACTTCCGGCGAGCGCATATTGAAGAGGCGATGTCCGGTAACGGTGATCTGCTGCAACGTGGCGGAGCGCAGCGCGGTGTTCGTGAAATCGTAATTTACTGTCGAGGCGACACTGAGGACCAGAATCTGAACCTGATTACCGGCTCGGACCCGGTAGCGTCCGGGGGGCAGACCGATCAGCGTGTACGTTCCGGAGTGCGTAGCGATCGCTTCGCGTTGCGCACCCGTGGCGATATTGGTCGCGATAATCTTGGTGCCTGGGGCGGCGTGGCCCTCCAGGGTTGCATTAGACAGTGCGGCCATGGCGGTTCGTGGCAGGAGTACTCCTGCCGTTGCCGCCAATGTGGACGCGACAAAGGTCGCGATCAGGCGGTTGCGGTTGGTCGAATGCCTGGTCATCGTAATCCCCCCTAACGGCTACGGTCGAATTTGTTACAGATGTCTATTGAAGGCGATATTCGAAATGCATATCCGGCGTGAACGAACGTCACGGTCTTCGGTGGAAGCAAGCCATCTCGGCAGTCGCTGGGCGAAGCAGCGGTTCGTCGAGTGTCTTGTATGCCCCCTAAATTTGGCCGTTGCGTTTACGATGCAATGTAAACGTTTACATTCGGTGCGTGAACGCTATTCGGTCGTGCGTGGTTTGTCAAGCTTTCCGTGGGGGACACCGGTCTTCGGGCTTTGAGGGACTCTTTTTGCGCCCTGCGGCCGGTCACGTTCACCGTCGAAGGTCAGCCCGGATTGACCGGGGCGGGTGCGCTGCGGCATTCGATCAGCGCGTCGTGCGTTTTTTTGGCGATTTTTTTTTCTATTCCGTTCGACCGTCGTGATGCCGAAGATATCGATGCAGAGCAGTTATCGGGACTGTGTGGAGGCGAGGCAGCACTCTGGTTTGATTCCGAGGTCGATAAACGGGTGTCTGGCACAGATGAAGGTCACCCGGATTGATCCTCACTCCTCACGAAGATGCGGACATCACCGGCTACGGGGTGCGGTGTTCGCCGAGATTCGGCGCGCGGCCCAGCGCATGGTGTCAATCACTGAGGTGCAGTTGTAGCGCCCGCAGCGTCAGTCCACTGGCGGCCATTGACGTCGGTTCCGTCATTGGGATCCCGGGTTCGCACGCTGTGGACTACGCGTGCTCGCTTTCGCCGCCAGCCGCGCCGATGAACAACGATCGGCACGAGCGGTCGCTGGCGTGTACTTAAGGGCCGCCGACCACTGCTCCCCTTCGCCGGAGTGCGCACGCGGCCGAACCGCAGCGGGCGCGCGTCAACGTGGCGGTGCGGTCCCGACCATTCAACCCAGCCTGACCATGACGTGACGCGGCACCGTGTAGTCATCGAGCGCATACAGCGAGAGATCCTTGCCGTAGCCGGAGCGCTTGAAGCCACCGTGGGGCATCTCACGGGCGAACGTCCCATGCGTATTGATCCAGGTGCAACCGTACTGCAGGCGGGCGGCAACCTGCATCGCCAACCCGACGTCGCGTGTCCACACCGATGAGGCCAGACCATATTCGGAGTCGTTCGCCCAGCGCACAACCTGCGCGGCATCGGTGAACGGCGTCAGTGTCACCACCGGCCCGAATATCTCGCGCTGTACGACTTCATCACTTTGGAGAGCACCGGCGATCACCGTTGGTTCGTAGAAGAATCCCGCGCCAGCACGAGACTGCCCGCCGGTGGTCACGGTAATGTGCCGCTCGATCGCCGCCCGCGTTACGAACCCCGCGATGCGAGAGCGTTGTTCAGCAGAGATGACGGGCCCCATCTCTACGGCGTGATCGGTCTGCATCCCCACAGTGATCGTACGGACCGCCTGCGTGACAGCGTCGACGACGCGGTCATAGGCCGCAGCCTGCACGTACAATCGGCATGCCGCGGTGCAGTCCTGACCCGCGTTGTAAAATCCGAACACGCGCATCCCCGCGGCCAGCGCCTCGAGGTCGGCATCCGCGAAAATGATGACCGGCGCCTTGCCGCCAAGCTCCAAGTGGGTGCGTTTTAGAGTACCGGCAGCCGCGGCGAGGATTTTCTGTCCGGTGGCGACATCGCCTGTCAGCGAAACCATGCGCACACGAGGGTGCGCGACTAGCGGCGCGCCGACGGTCTCGCCGCGGCCGCATACGACGTTCACCACGCCTTTCGGAAGTGCGTCGTTCAGCGCACCAGCGAGCTTCAGCATCGTGAGGGGAGTCTGCTCCGACGGCTTGATCACAACGGTGTTGCCTGCTGCGAGCGCCGGCGCGAGCTTCCACGCAGCCATCATCAGGGGGTAATTCCAAGGCGCAATGGACGCTACCACCCCGACGGGATCTCGGCGGATCATGCTGGTGTACCCGCGGGCGTATTCCCCGGCGAGCGGTCCGGTCTGAACACGCACGGCGCTGGCAAAGAAGCGGAACACGTCGGCAATTGCGGGCATCTCGTCCCGGCGCATCGCCTCGAGGGGTTTACCGGTATTGCGCGACTCCACCGCGGCGTAAACGTCGGCTTCACGTTCGAGGTGCGCCGCAAGGTCGAGCAGTAGCCGCGCTCGGTGCGCTGGCGTGGTCTGCGACCAGGCGTCGAACGCACCCGCGGCAGCCAGCACGGCTGCCTCGAGTTGCTCGGGCGAAGCCTCGGGCACGGTGGCGATCCGCTCCCCCGTGGCAGGGTCGAGGATGGACTCGGCGGCGCCGAGTCCCGGCACGCGTTCGCCATGAATCAGCAGACGCGTGTCAATGAAAGGCTGCTGGCTGTCCGGGGTCATGACCGCAGGATAGCGCGCGTGGACGCCGTACGCCCTCCCCGGGGAGGCTTTCGGCCGCGCAACCGTCTTCTTATGAGGGGGCCGACGTCATACGCATACGCTTCAGCGCCCCACGGCCGGCAATTCGACCTATAATTCGATAGTAAATGGATGGTTCACTAATGCATCATAGCGCTGACAAGGCTCTCATGAGCGCGGATGACCGTCTCGATAGGCGAAACAGCGGCTTACCCCGTCCCGTGCCACGCTGCAGCCTGCTCGATCCGGAGCGTGCCAAGTCCAGCCACGATCACATCGCAGCGGTGCTCGGCACCGAGCTGCTGCAGGGCCGGTACCCCCCCGGCAGCACCATGCCCGCGGAGGGTAAGCTCGGCGAGCGCTTCCAGGTCTCGCGCACCGTGCTGCGTGAAGTAATGAAGACGCTCGCGGCGAAGGGCTTCCTCGTGCCCAAGACACGGGTCGGCACGCGGGTGCGCGATGCCGTGTACTGGAATTATTTCGACGCCGACGTACTCGCGTGGCGGCTGTGCCTGGGACTCGATGACGCGTTCCTGGAAACGCTCACGGAGATTCGCCGAGCGCTCGAGCCGGCCGCCGCCGCGCTAGCGGCACGGCGGCGCGATCCCGACGATGTCGCACGCCTGCGCGAGTGCTTGCGGCAGATTGGGCGGGTCGACCACTCGCGCCAGAGCTTCGCGGCGGTCGACCTCGACTTTCATCTGGCGATCGGCACCGCCTCGGGCAACCCGCTGATCCGCTCGATCGCGAGCGTCATCGAAACCGCTCTGGTGGCCTCATTCACCTACAGCTCCCCGGCCGATGACCCCGGCGATCACGCCGCGAGCGTCGCCGGCCACGCCGCCGTAGTCGACGCGATCGAAGCCGGCGACGGGCCGCGCGCGGCTCGTAGCATCCTCGCCGTGATCAACTCAGGTGCCCAGCGCATCGAACAGCGCAAGCGGCGCTGTAGAGTGCCGCGGTGAACCGATCACCAGAGGCACTACACCCAGCCGCCGTCGACGATGTACTGTTGGCTGGTGCAGGCGCTGGCCGCCTCGGAGGCGAGAAACACGATGACGTTGGCAACCTCGGCAGGCTGCAGCCGACGCTTCAGGCACTGCCGGGCGTTGATTTCCTGCTCGGTCTGCGCTGTCACCCACTTCTCCAGCTGCCGCGAGGTCATGATCCAGCCTGGGGCCACGGCGTTGACACGAATGCCATACGGACCGAAATCCCGGGCCAGCGAACGGGTCAATCCGAGCACTGCAGATTTCGAGGCGGTATAGGCAACCATTCCGCCCTGACCAATGATCCAGGAGATCGAGCCGAGGTTGATGATCGAGCCGCCGCCGGCCGCCTTCATCCCTGGCAGCACCGCCTGCGCGCAGAAGAACTGTTGTTTAAGGTTCACCGCGATCCGGCTGTCCCACAGCGCTTCGGTCACATCCTCGGTGGCGTGCCGTTCGTCGCTCGCGGCATTATTGACCAGCACCTGGACGGGACCGAGGCGCGCGGCGATAGCGGCAATCGCGCGCCGCAGGGCCTCAATGTCAGTCAGGTCGCAATGCTCAAAATGCACCGTCGCGCCACCGGCAGTCAGTTCGGCCGCCAGAGCACGCGACGGCGCATCTGCGATATCGAGAAACCCGACCCGCGCATGTTGCGCGACAAACTGCCGAACTATGGCCTCGCCGATCCCGGATCCGCCACCGGTCACCAGCACGACCTGGTCTTTCAGGTCCGTATACAGGGCTGTCATGTAATGATTCACTCCGCAGCTATAGTCAACATCAGCACGCGCCACTGCGCACCGTCGGTTCCTGCATCATACTGCGGGGGATTGGATGGCCGCTTCCCCTCAAGACACTTCACAAGGAGCATGACGTTCACATGGCATTGACTGGAGAACTGTTCATCGGTCGCCGACGCGCGGCCACCGCGCAACGCTTCCAGGCCTTCGATCCGGCCCACGGCGAAGCGCTTATGCCGACCTTCAGCGCCGCCGGAGCCGCCGAACTCGAGGCGGCTTGCGCGCTGGCAGACGCAGCCTTCGACTCCTACCGCAGCCTGCCGCCGCAGCGGCGCGCAGAATTCCTCGAAGCGATTGCGGGGCAGATCCTCGCTCAGGGCGAGGATCTGCTCAAGCGCGCTCACCTCGAGACGGCGTTGCCCCTGGCGCGGCTCACCGGGGAGCGAGCCCGCACCGTGGGGCAGCTGCGGCTTTTTGCCGAGGAGCTGCGCGCCGGCGAATGGCTTGGTCTGCGCGTCGACCCGGCGCTGCCGCAGCGCCCGACGGCGCCGCGCCCGGATATCCGGCTGCGCGAGATTCCGGTCGGACCGGTCGCCGTCTTCGGCGCCAGCAATTTTCCGCTCGCATTTTCCGTCGCTGGCGGCGACAGCGCCGCTGCGCTCGCCGCCGGCTGCCCGATCGTGGTCAAAGGTCACCCCGCCCATCCCGGCACTAGCGAGTACGTGGCACGGGCGATCGTGGCGGCGGCGACTGAAACCGGCATGCCCGATGGCGTCTTCTCGCTGTTGAACGGTCCGGACACCGCGCTCGGCGCAGCCTTGGTCACCGATGCGCGCATTCGCGCCGTCGCGTTCACCGGCTCGCGGGCCGGCGGACTCGCGCTGATGAAGGTCGCAGCCGAGCGTCCCGAACCCATCCCCGTCTACGCCGAGATGAGCAGCATCAACCCCGTGGTGCTCCTGCCCGCGGCGCTGGCCGGGCGCGGTGCCAGTCTGGCGCGCGAGTTCGTCGCCTCGCTCACGCTCGGTGTCGGTCAGTTCTGTACCAACCCTGGGCTCGTACTCGCACTCGAGGGCGAAGGCCTGCGGAGCTTCATCGAGGCCGCCGGTACAGCGCTGGAGGCGGTCAGCCCCGCTGTGATGTTGACGGAGGGCATACAGCGCAACTATGTCCGCGGTATCGAGCGAATGAGCGCTGCGGGCGGGGAACTGGTTGCACAGGGCGGCGCCGGTGCGCACACCTGCGCGCGGGCCGCACTGTTCAGCGTTGAGGCCGCTTCGCTTGCGCACCGACCGATGCTCGCCGAGGAGACTTTCGGACCGGCTTCGCTCATCGTGCGCTGCCGCACCCTCGCAGAGCTGCGCGGGACTCTCGAGCGGCTGGAAGGCCAATTGACCGCGACCTTGCAGATGGACGCGGCGGATCAGCCACTCGCGCAGGAACTGCTGGCGACGCTGGAGCGCAAGGCCGGCCGCGTCATCGTCAACAGTTGGCCCACCGGGGTCGAGGTCTGCCATGCGATGGTTCATGGCGGGCCGTTCCCCGCGACCGCGGACGGCCGCAGCACTTCGGTGGGGACACTCGCGATCGAGCGGTTTCTGCGTCCGGTGTGCTATCAGGGCTTTGCAGATGCTCTGCTGCCGCCTGAATTGCGCGCAGATCAGCTGCCGCGTTGGCCGCACCGATTCGATGGCGAGTATCGGGTCGGCCGAGCGGAATGATCCGGGCTTGAGCACGCGCCGCATCGTGCGGCGCGCGCTCACAGCGATCGTGGCGTTACGCTGCAGGCCGCACCGCGCGCCAAGGGATTGCGCAGCGGCAACAGGAAGGCGTCGGCGCGAATGTCGAAGATATCGCCCACCTCGACGCGGACCTGATCGGCAAACGAAAGGGTCGCAGTGCCAAAGAAGTGCACGTGCACGTCACCCGGCCGGCGGAATTGGGCGTACTTGAAGTGATGATGTTCCAGGTTCGCGAGGGAGTGCGACATATTGACCTCGCCCGTGAGAAACGGCTTCTCCCATAGCACCCGTTCCTGGCGGTAGATGCGACTGATGCCACGCACGTCCGCCGGCAGCGCACCGGCGAGAAGCTCGGCGCCGAGCGCGACCGGGCGCAGCTTGGAATGCGCGAGCCACAGATAATTGTGGCGTTCCGTGACGTGATCGGAGAACTCGTTGGCGAGAGTAAACCCGAGCCGCCGCGGCACTCCGTCGGCATCGATCAGGTAGATCCCGGCGATCTCCGGCTCCTCGCCGCCGTCGAGCGCAAAGGCTGGAGATTCAAGGGGCGCGCCATGCGGCACGACGCTCGCCCCGTCGCCCTTGTAGAACCACTCCGGCTGGACACCGAGTGCGCCGGGGGCGGGTTTACCGCCCTCGAGTCCCTCCCGGAAGATGCGCATCGAGTCGGTCTGGCCGGCCTCGGTCGCCGCCAGCGCATGCATTTTGTCGCGACTTTCTGCGGATCCGAGGTGCGTCAGCCCGGTCCCGGTCAGGTACAGATGCGCCGGATCGGGATGGTCTATCGGCGCGAGCAATCGCACGTCCTGAAGCGCCACACACCGGCCAGTACGCCGCTGCTCGACCGCCCGCGCCAGGGTGATGCCGTCGGTTAACGCACCGCTCGCCAGCGCATAAAGGCTCGGCGCATCCGCAAGCAGTTCAGCTCGCTCGACAGCCACCAGCACGGCGACTGTGCGCGCGCCGTCCGCTTCGATCTGTACCAGACGCAAGGCCATGAAATCTCCCACTGTGCCTGATGTGTCAGCCGTCGCCGATGATAGTCCAGCAGATTTGTAAATGTCTGAGTAATTGGACGGTCTTGACAGCGACTCGGACCGCTCCGTATTGTCTGAGTAAATGGCGAGCCATGACGCCGCTGCGCGCGCTCAGGGCCTCCCCTCCCGCTCCGGAGCCCTAGGCATGGCGATCATGATTGGCGGTGAATCAGGCGTTGCGTCCCAGACTGACGGCGAACCGCGCTCCTACACGGCGGCGCTGGTGGTGCTGGCCACCGTCTTTTTCATGTGGGGCTTCGCCACCGTCCTGAATGACATCCTGATTCCGCACCTGAAGTCTGCGTTCCAGCTCGACTACGCGCAGGTCCTGCTGATCCAATTCGTATTCTTCCTGGCTTACTTCGTGATGGCAATGCCGTCGGCGAAGATTCTCGAACGCACCGGTTACAAGCTCGCTGTCGTGATCGGACTGTTCGGCATGGCGGTGAGTGCCGGCGGGTTCATTCCCGCGGCCATGCTCGAGTCGTTCGGACTGTTTCTGGTGGCGCTGTTCCTGCTGGCCGCATCGATCACACTGCTACAGGTCGCCGCCAATCCCTATGTAGCGGTCATCGGGCCTGCGCAGACGGCCTCCAGCCGCCTGAATCTCGTGCAGGCGTTCAACTCAGCCGGCACCATGCTGGCGCCGCTGTTTGGCAGCCTGCTCATCCTCGGCCATACAGCCCCCGGCGGCCGCGGGGCACACCCGAGCGCTGCGGTGCGTGCGGCGGGGGTACACACGGTTGAGCTGCCCTACGCGCTCATCGCGCTCGTCCTGCTGGCCCTCGCAGTGCTGGTCTGGCGGGTGCGACTGCCGGATCTGGGCAAGGACACCCGCCGCACCGCGCGGGCCGAGCGGGCCAAACACAGCCTCTGGCGGCATCGCAACCTGGTGTTCGGCGTGCCGGCGATCGCGCTGTACCTGATCTGTGAGGTCGGGATCGGCTCGACGCTGGTGAATTTCATGTCGCTGCCGACGATTGGCGCGCTCACGCACGCCCAGGCCGCGGACTATCTGACGCTCTATTGGGGCGGGGCGATGGCTGGCCGATTCGTCGGTTCGTGGTTCCTGCGCTGGATGCGCCCGCAGCGTGTGCTCGCCGCCGTGACGGTCGGGGCGCTCGCATTGGTTGGACTCTCAATCCTCTCCACCGGTCACGTCGCGATGTGGAGCCTGCTCGCCGTCGGGCTGTGCAACTCGATCATGTTCCCGACGATCTTCACCCTCGGCATCCGCGGCCTGGGACCACTCACCGAAGAAGGCTCAGGGCTGCTCATCATGGCGATCGCCGGCGGGGCGCTCGCGGAACTACAGGGGGTGCTGGCCGATGCCATCGGCCTGCACCTCTCGTACGTACTGCCCTGGGTGTGCTACGGCTACGTGCTGTTCTACGCGCTGTGGGGCTACCGCACTACCGGCGCGGTGCATGACGAGCAGTTGAACGCTTGCTGATCGGCGCCGGTGGCCGCGACCGGCCGCCGGTGGTATCGAGCAGCGCAAGGCGCACCAGATCGGTCATCGCGGCACGGGCGGCCGCCGGATCGCGCCGCTCGACAGCGTCGTACACCCGCAGGTGGTCGGGCAGCGGATCTCGGCTAAGCGGCGCGGCGCGCTGCTTGAACACCGTCGTCCAGCTCACCGCCGCGGCAATACCGCTCGTGAGCGAGGCGAGAAACGGGTTACCGGAGGCTTCGAGCAGCGCCGAATGAAACGCGCGGTCCGCCTGTCGGCCCGCTTCGACGGCCAGTGACTGTGCCGCCATGTCCTCGAGCGAGCGACGCAGGCCGCGCAGTTGCTCCTTGCTGCGGCGCGCGGCCGCGAGTGCGGCGGCCGCCGGTTCGACGATCGTGCGCAGCTCGAACAGCGCATTCAGCAGCGGCAGATCCGGATTGCCGCTGAAGATCCAAGAGACCACGTCCGGATCGAGTAGGTGCCAGGCGCCGGGAGGACTGACGCGCGTACCGAGCTTGGGACGCGATTCAACCAAACCTTTGGCCGCGAGAATACGCACCGCCTCGCGATAGGCGGTGCGCGAGACCTTCAGCTGCTCGCTGGCGGCGATTTCTCCGTCCAGCACGCGGCCCGGCACGAGGCGGCCGGAGACGATCCGCACGCCGATGTCGCGCGCGATCGTGCCGTGCAGCCGTAAGGCTTTGCTGCCCAGGGCGCTGTTGGAGGAGGCCGGCGTCCTGGATCGCATGTCGGGCGTACTCTCGGGTCGATGCAGGCGCGCCAGTATAGCGGCGAGGCGGGCGGATGGGCGCAGACCCGCGAAGCGCGGCGATCCTCGAAACGCTCACTCATACGATTTATAATATTTTTAACGATCGGTTTGCTGTGGAGTCCGTGATGAAATCACTCGTGGAACAACTCGCCGCCGCACTCGGCCCGGATGGCGTGCTGCAGGGTGCGGCGGCGCTCGAGGCGCGGGATGCGGCGCAAACGCGAGGTCTTCGCGTGGATCTTGGAACACCACTGGCGGTGCTGAAGCCGCGCAGCACCGAGGAGGTCGCACGGATTCTCACCCTGGTGCACGCGGCCGGTCAGCCGGTCGTTCCCTGGGGCGGCTGCACGGGTTTGGTGGACGGCTCGGCAGCCGACGGCGCTCTGGCGCTGTCGCTCGAGCGCATGAACGCCATCGAGCAAATCGATGAGACGAACCGGGTGATGCGCGTGCAGGCCGGCTGCATCCTGCAGAATGCCTGCGAGGCGGCCGATGCTCGCGGCCTGCTGCTGCCGCTGGATCTCGGGGCGCGTGGCTCGGCGAGCATCGGCGGGGTCATCGCCACCAACGCCGGGGGCAACCGGGTGCTGCGCTGGGGCATGACCCGGGACATGGTGCTCGGGCTCGAGGCGGTGCTCGCCGACGGCACCGTGATCAGTTCTCTGAACACGCTGATCAAGAACAATGCCGGCTATGACCTGAAGCAGCTGTTCATTGGCGCTGAGGGCACGCTCGGCGTGGTCACGCGCGCAGTGCTGCGGCTGCGCCCGCGTCCGCTCAGTGAGAACGTCGCGTTGCTCGCGGTGGATGCGTTCGCGCATCTGCCCCGACTGCTCGCCCGCCTTGAGCGCGAGTTGGCCGGCTCGCTGTCCTCGTTCGAGGTGATGTGGGAGTCGTTCTACCGTCTCGTGACCACGGCGCCGGCGCTGGGTCGTGCGGTGCTCGCGCACGGACACCCATTCTACGTACTCGTGGAGACCCGCGGCGTCAGCGTGCAGGCGGACGCCGAACGCTTCGAGAACGTGCTGGCCGAAGCGCTCGAGGCCGGTGAGGTTGCCGATGCGGTCATTGCCAAGTCCGATCTGGAGCGCCGGGCGATGTGGAACCTGCGCGATGACGTGCCGCAGGTCACGCGCGACGGCCCGGTAGCCGCTTTCGACGTCAGCCTGAAGATCGAGGATATGCCGGGCTACCTGCACGAGGTGCACCAGTCGCTGAAGGCGCGCTGGGGTGCGGCGTGCCGCTTCGTCGTGTGGGGTCATCTCGGCGACGGAAACCTGCACGTGATGGTCGGTCTGCCGGAAGAATCCGCGCAGATGCACGAGGCGATCGAAGCGTTGGTGTATGAACCGCTCGGCCGGCGTGCCGGCGCCTCGATCTCTGGCGAACACGGCATCGGGTTGCAGAAGCGCCGTTACCTGTCGCTGTCACGCAGCCCGGAGGAAATCGCCCTGATGCGCACGCTGAAGCAGGCCCTTGATCCGCGCAACATCCTCAATCCGGGCAAGATCCTGACCGAGACGATCTGACGGGTACGGCCGGCGGCGCTAGGCGATGCCGCCCGGGCCGCGCAGCAGGTGCGGACCCAGATCGCGCACGCTGCGACAGCTCAATTGCCCGAGTACCCGATCGAGTTCGATGCTGAGCATCTGCAGGGCGCACCCAACGCCCTGCTCGCCCGCCGCAGCGAGTCCGTAGAGCGTCGCCCGTCCGAGCAGCACCGCATCGGCCCCGAGCGCGAGCGCCTTAGCAATGTCGGTGCCGCGGCGAAAACCGCTGTCGATCAAGACGCGCAGACGTCCGCCGACCGCGGCCACGATCTCTGGAAGGACCTCGATGGGCGCGATGCACGAGTCGAGTTGCCGTCCGCCGTGATTGGTCAGAACGATCCCGTCGCAACCGAGCTCGGCGGCCTTGTGCGCATCAGCCGCCGTCAGCACACCTTTGATCAGCAACTGGCGCGGCCAATGCTCGCGCACCCAGGCAATGTCCTCCCACGCGAGCGTCGGGGCGAACATCTGCGGGATGATGGTGCTGCCGCCGACGGCGGTCGCTGCGCCCGGCGGCAGAAACGTCTCGATGTTGCGAAAACGCGGCATGCCCTGCCGCAACAGCACTTGGGTCAGCCAGTGCGGGTGCCGCAGGACATCGAGCGCCGCGCGCAGTCGAGGCCGCCCGGGACTGCTGTAATTGCGCTTGTCCCACTCGCGACTGCCGAACACGTTCGCATCAGTCGTGAACAGCAGCGCCTCGTAGCCGTTCGCGGCGGCCCGATGCATGATGTCCTCGGCGATGACACGGTTGCGCATCACGTACAACTGCATCCAGAGTCGTCCGCCGGCCTGCCGGGCGACGTCCTCGAGGAGCGTCGTAGAGACCGTGCTCAGCGTGAAGGGAATCCCCGCCGCCGCCGCGGCTCGCGCCAGCGCCACGTCCCCTTGTGGGTGCAGCATGCCGTTCAAACCGGTCGGCGCGATCGCGAAGGGCGCATGCATCGGCGTACCGAACAGCTCCGTCGCCAGAGTGCGGCCCTCGGTGGGCACGAGCGTTGGCGGCACGAACTTCAGGGCCGCGAACGCCGCCCGGTTGCCGCGCAGGGTCGCTTCGTCTTCGGCACCGCCTTCGACGTATTCGAAGGCGAAGCCCGGCACGCTACGCCGGGCCACCTCGCGCAGGTCGGCGATGTTCAAAACCGCGCGGAGATTCCGACCGGTGAAGGGCCGGCGTTTCCAGGGCATGGGTGCTCGCTCCGAGTGCTGAGGGTCAAGAGGGCCGGCCTATCGGTTCAGATGCTCCAACCACCGTCGATTACGTGGATCTGGCCGGTCGTGTAGCGGGCGGAAGCCAAATACACCACCAGATCGGCGATCTCCTCCGGCCGGCCGATACGGCCAATCGGCTGGCGCGCGATGAACGCCGCGCGGGTCTGCTCATAATCGCCCCGGGCGCGCAGGCGCTCCTCCAAGGACGGGGTCTGCACGGTGCCGGGGCAGATGGCATTGCAGCGAATTCCCTGGCTGACGAAATCCGCCGCTACCGATTTGGTCAGCCCGATCACGGCCGCTTTGGTCGTCCCGTAGACGCACCTCACCGGTACGCCTTTGACACTGCTCGCCACCGAGGCCATGTTGATGATGCTGCCCTCGGCACGCTCGAGCATTCCGGGAAGCACGGCGCGGATGATACGGTACATCGCCTTGACGTTCAGTTCGTAGGCGAAATCCAAATCCGCCTCGCTGCTCTCGAGAATCGTACCGTGGTGCACACAGCCGGCGCAGTTGAACAGGATGTCGACGGCGCCCGCACGAGCAACAGTCGCGCTGATGCTCTCCGCGGCACGTACGTCCATGCGACAAGTGTCGATGCCGTGCCCGGCGAGCGACTGGAGTTTCGCTTCGTCGATGTCGGTAGCGAGCACATGCGCGCCTGCGGCCGCGAGCGCTAAAGCGCTCGCGCGGCCAATGCCCTGGGCGGCAGCCGTCACGAGCGCGCGTTTGCCGTGCAGGGAGAGTGAGGTGTTGGACATGATCAGGTCTCGGAAGGTCTGGGGTCAGGATTGTGGAACCGGTGTCGCCGGCGATTCGTTGGACTGGTAGCACGCTTCGACCAGCGCCATGGTGTGCCAGGCATCCTCGACCGAGGTGCGCAGCACATCGTCCTCACCGCTTGCAAAGCGCTGCAGGTTGGACATCGTGCCGATGAACGCATCGGGAAACCACGCACCATCGAGCGGCACCGCCTGCCAGGGACCGCCGCGGGGCGCGAGCCACAGGGCATCCGGCTCCCCGCGCGGATAGTTCAGCAGCAGACCGAGCTTCGTAAGCGCCGCGCCGTGCTCACCCTCGATGCGGAAGGTTGCGTCCTGAAACTGGCCGCCGAAGTCGTGATGGTGATTGATCGAAAGCGTCACCCGTCGCTCCGGACCGTAATCGAGAATGGCGCTGGTGCGAGTCTGCGCGAGCGCACTGCCTGGGTAGTGGTACGTTCGCGCCAGCACTCCGCGCGGCTCGCCGGCGAGTGCGCGGATTGTGTCGAGATAATGAATTGAGTGCGAGACGATCTCGACGCGCGGATTCGGCACGAGGTGTGGGAACAGTTCCCACGGTGTCAGCAGACTGAGGTGTACCTCGATATCGATGAGGCGGCCCAGAAGTCCCTCGGCCGCGGCGGCGGCCACGGCCTCCATCATCGGTGCGAAACGCAACTGGAAGTTGACCGCCGCAATAAGTCTTCGCTCGCGGCAGATGGCGCGAATAGCCGTAGCCTGCGTCAAGTCGAGTCCGAGCGGCTTTTGGATCAGCACTGGCGCGCCAGAGGGCAGCGCTGCGAGAATCGCCCGCTGCGCCACCGGCGGAGCCGCAACATCGAACACGCACTCCGGGATGGCGGCGGCCTCCTCGATGGAGCGGCACACCCGCTCTATGCCCCAGCGCGCCGCGATGGTGCGCGCCTTGGCGCCGTCGACATCGAACACGCCCGCCACGGCAAACCCTGCCTTGCGATACGCCGGCAGATGCGCATCATTGACGATCCCGCCGGTGCCGATGATGACGATGGGACGCGGCGCGCTTGGGCGCGGGTGGTGTTGGCGCAATACTGTGGGTGGCCAGGGGCGGCTCACTGAAGAATCTCCTCAAGCCGTCGTTGCGTCTCGTTCAACAGCGAGCGGCTCGACTCCTCGGTATCGAGTGCGCGCGCCAGCAGTTCGTCGATGACGTGAGACGCTTCCGCGAGCCGCGGGTGCAGCGGCAGCTCTCGGGCGTGCCCGTGCAGGCCTTCGAGTTGGTGGTAGAACGGAATCATTTGATTCACTTGTGCATCGGCCCACGTGGAGCGGCGCACTCCGATCGCCCCTTCCAGAGTCGTCAGCTTGTCCATCGGCGCCGTGGCGAGGTGGCGCAGGAACGCCCACGCGAGCGACTTCTGGGTCGAACCGGCCGCGAGCGCGATTACCCAGAACACGTTGAGCGAGACGCTGCGGCCGCCGAGTCCCTGTGGCAGCGGGGCGATCGCAACACGATCACGGACCGCACTGCCTTCCCAGCGCTGGGCGAGTGCGGCGAATCCGAACCAATTCGCCATCAGCGCCACCCGGCCAGCGCAGAAGAGCAGCCCCGACTTGACGCTATCGAGGGCGCGCGCACCGGGGACAATCGCCGCCGAATCGCCGGCCAAGTGCCGCATGAACTCGAGCGCCGCCTCAGCTGGGGCGCTGCACAGCTGCGGGCGTGCACCCGGGCCGAACGGTTCACCGCCTCGCGACCAGACTTGGATGCAAAAATCGTAAAAGCCGTTGTGCCCGTCGGGAAAGAGCGCGAGGACCGTCCCGGAGAGACCGCGCGCAGGATCGTGCAACGCGCGGGCAACGGTGTGGAACTGTTCCCACGTGCGCGGCACCTCAAGGTCCGCAGCCTCGAGCAGATCCTTGCGGTAGATGAGACACTGCGGACCGTCGTGATACGGCATGCCCCAGAAACCACCTGCGAAATCCTGCAACGTGACCAGCGAGGGGCTCCAGGCGTGTGGAAAATCGCTGATCGGTGCTCGCATCTGGTAGGGACGCAGGTTCTCGATGGCGCCCGCGGCATGCGCCTCGGCGAGCCAATCGGTGCAGAGAAAGGCCAGATCGATCGACCCATCGCGCAACGACGGCTGCGCCAAGAGCCGTGCATGCAGCTCGTTCAGCTCGAGCGCCTCGATCTCGAGTTGCGGTGCGCCACCGACGGTACGCGCGAAATCGTCGAACTGCCGGCGGATCGCCGCTTCGAACGGGTCGAACTTACGAACTGCTATGCGGAGCGGACGCATCGTGCGCTTCCTCTTCCGGCTTCAGGCCCGCGTGCACGGCGATCACCTCCGCACAGGTGTGCAGCGCCGGGAGCATGGTCTCGAGGCTTGGCCCGTTCTTCTCCTTCAGTGTCGCGATGGTGAGCGCGGCTTTGATCGACGAGCCGGGCGCGCCGACCGGCACGCCGATGTCCAGCCCACCGACGAAGCGCTCGCCCTCGGAGCGTTCGTAGCCGCGCGCGCGGATGGCCGCCAGGCGCTTGAGGAACTGGGTGCGTGCCGCGGGCTTCTCGCGCCGCCACTCCAGGTCGTGCGTCAGCAGCTCTTCACAAGCCTCGCTCGACATGTTTGCCAGCAGCACTCGTCCAGAGGTGGTGTGCATCGGGGAGTGCTGCGAGCCCACTTCGACCGACAGGCGGAACGGCTTGGGGCTCTCCTCCTGGGCGAGCACCAGCACCCGCTCGCGGTGCAGCACCGAGAGATGGCAGGATTCACGCAGGTCCTCGGCCAGCCCGCGCATCAACGGCTGAGCCGCCTTGAGCAAGACTTCGTACGGGGAGTGCGTGCGCGAGAGCTCGAACAGCTTCAGCGTCAGCGAATAGGCACCAGTGGTGGGGTCACGTCGCAGATAGCCGCGACTTTCCAGGCAGGCGAGCATTCGGAAGATCTCCCCCGCCTGGCGGTTCAGCGCACGTGCCAGCTGTGCCTGCGTGAGGGGCACGGCCTGATCGGACAGGTATTCGAGTACGTCGAGACCCTTCTCGAGTGCCGGCACCGAGTATTTGGTGCGACGCTCCTCAAGATCAAGCAGCCTATCGTTGGTCATGCAACCTCCTTTCGCCTCAGAGGACGGCCGACTGGGATTGTGCCTGATGGGCCTGCGGTACGCCGGGCGGCGGATCTTCGGGGCGGTCCCGCACTCGGCGCGTACGCCCACCCACCGTGTAGATCGCCGCCGCGCCGATCAGCACGGTGCCTTCGATCAAGCCTTGGTAATTCGCGCCCAGATTCAGCACGTTAAAGCCATTGGTGAGGGCATATAGAACGAGTGCCCCGGCCACGGTCTTCAGCACACTGCCGGCGCCACCGAAGAGCGAAGTGCCGCCCAGGATCGCCGCGGCGATGACCGTGAGCTCCTCACCCTGCAGCGCCGTGGGGTTCATTGCGCCGAACCGCGAGGCATACAGCACCCCGGCGAAGCCGGCCGCGAGCGCAGAGAAGACGAAGGCGCCGAGTTTGTAGGCCCGCACATTGATGCCGGCCAGACGCGCCGCCTCGGCATTACCACCTGCGGCATAGATGCGCCGGCCGGTGACGGTGAAGTGCAGCACCAGCCAGGTGATGAGGGTAAATCCCGCCATGTACAGAATCGGCAGCGGCAGTCCGAGTGCTCGGCCGCTCTCGAAATGCGTCATAGCCGCGAGCGAACCAGCGGTGCCCACCATCAGCGATCGGTCATTGGTGACCACCAGCACCAGGCCACGGATCGCGGTCAGCGTACCGAGCGTGACGATGAAGGCGTTGATACCGACCAGCTCGACCATAGCGCCATTGAGTGCCCCGAGCGCTCCGGCAGCCGCGAGTGACAGCGCCATTGCACCCCAGAACCCCGCATGATCGATGGTGAGAATGTTGACGGCGGCGGCAAGCGCTGCGACTGAGGCGACCGACAGATCGAAATTTCCGGTGATCAACACCACCGTCATCGCCACGCCCATGATCGCCACCGGTGCGGTCTGATACAGAATGTTGATGAGATTGACCGGATTCAGATAGTTCGGCCGCCCGAGCATGGCGGTGATCACCGTCAGCGTCCCGACCAGAATCAGCAGCGCGTAGTACACACCGGCTTCGCGCAATCCCAACATGCCTCGCATCATTCCCCCCAATCGATCAACAGGCCTGCGGTCTATCCTCAGGCCCGGACCGGCGGCGGCCTACGCCGGCCGCCAGCCGAATCAGCTCTTGTTCGTCCGTATCAGCGGCCAAACGTTCCGCGACGATCGCTCCCTGGCGCATCACGAGGATGCGATCGGCTTCCTCGAGCAGTAATTTCAGTTCCGAGTCGACCAGGATCACGGCGACCCCCTCGGCCGCGAGTGCGCGAACTTGGTCGAGGATCTCCGCCTTGGCACCGATGTCGATACAGGCAGTGGGCTCATCGAGCAGCAGCAGCCGCACCGGTCCGCACAACCAGCGCGCCACGCTCACTTTCTGGGCATTACCGCCGGACAGATCCCCTGGTACGGCATGCACGTCGGGCGTCTTGATGCGCAAACGCCGGATTGCGGCGGCGGCGGCTGACTGCTCGGCGCGCGTGCGGGGAATCATGCCCCAACGCGAAAAGCGCCCGAGATGCGCGAGGGTCATGTTCTGCCACAGCGCCATCCCCGGCACCAGCGCCTGAGTGGCGCGGTCCTCGGGGGCCAAAGCGATGCCGGCGCGCACGGCGGCGACTGGGGATCGCTCCACGCGGCGACCGTGCACGCGCACCTCGCCGCGCGCATTGCGGTCGGCGCCGAAAATGGCGTGCAGCAGCTCGCTGCGCCCGGCGCCCAGGAACCCGGCGATACCGAGCACCTCACCGGCACGCACCACAAAGCTGCAGGGCGCCAAACGGCCCGGGGAACGCAGGCGATCGATCTCAGCGACGTTGCACGCGCTGGCCGCGACGGCACGTTTCGCAACACGCTCAAAGCTGCGCCCGGCGATGGCATCGGCCAGAACGTGCTCGTCGATCGAGCGCGTCTCGGAGGTGAGAACGGCGGCACCGTCGCGCAGCACTGTCACAGCGTCGGTGAGCGCGAGCACCTCGTCCAAAAAATGTGTCACCAACAGGATCGCGCGGCCCTCGGCGGCCAGGCGGCGGATGGCACCGTGTACGATCTGCCGTTGCGGTGCGGCGAGCGAAGCGGTCGGTTCGTCCATGACGATGAGCTGCGCCTCGGCGGCAAGCGCCTGGAGGAGTCCAACCATCTGGCGCGCACCGATCGGCAGCGCCGCAAGCGGCTGATCGGGCGGCAGGTGATAGCCAAGTGCATCCATGAGCGCAGCGAGCCGGCGCCTCTGGGCGCGGTCGCGCCGCGCCCAACCGTCCTCTGCGAGGAACACATTCTCGAGCACCGAGAGTGTGCCAACGAGTGGGATCTGTTGATGCAGCGTCGCGATGCCGGCGGCGCGCGCCTGGGCCGGATGGCGCCAGTGCTCTGGGCGGCCCTTCCACAAAATACGGCCGGCGGTGGCTTCAGTCGCACCGCTGAGGATGCGGATCAGGGTGGACTTGCCGGCACCGTTGGCGCCGAGCAACCCGTGGACGGTGCCGGACCCGACGACTAACTCTACCTCGCGCAGCGCCGCAGTGCCGTTCGGATACACCTTGGCGAGGTGTTCGAGTCTGAGCAGCGGCTGCGTGGCAGGAGGCATCGGCAGGTCACCATTGACCGCGACACTCGCGCGCGTTCGCGCGGGTGATGCCGGGTGTGTGGTAGGTGATGAAGGCCGCATGCAGCGGTTTCTTACCCGTCACGTCGTCGTAGAGTGCCTTGAACGCCAATGCGCCAAGTTTTAGTGGTTTGTAGCAGACCGTGCCATCGATACGGCCGGCTTGCAGCGAGAGCATGGCCAGACGCGACCCGCCGATGCCGATGAGCTTGGCGTGCGAACCGGCCGAGCGCACCGCGCGGGCGCAGCCCACCGCCATGTCGTCGGCTTCGTTGAAAAACAGGTCCACCCGCGGATGCGCTTCGAGGATGTTCTGACAGGCCACGTCTGCCGCTTCGGTGCGCCAGTCACCGGGCTGCGTGGCGACGATCCGATAGCGCACGTGCGCCGCCTCAAGACCTTGCTTGAAACCCTTCTCTCGTTGCAGAACCTCGGGAAACCCTGGCGCGCCCTGGATGATGGCGATGCGCGCCAGATGGCCGGGCGGCAGCAGCTGCGCGGCCAACCGTCCGGCTTCACGGCCGGCGGCCGTCTCATTCTGGGTTACCAAGGCAGTAAGCCGCGGGTAGACCGAGCGCAGGGGACGGTGGGCTGGATTACCCACCTGCGAGCCGACGGCCACGACCGGAATTCCAGCCTGCGTCGCGCGATTGACCCAACTCTCGGCGATGACCGAGTCGAGCGGCATGAGCACGATGCCGTTGACCCGCTCGGCGATCAGATCCTGCAGATCGTTGGCCTGCTTCTGCACGCGGTTCTGGGCATCGAGCACCACGGTCTGCACGCCGGCGCGCGCGGCCGCCTGCTCGAAGCCCCGAGCGATCGCCGCAGCGAACGGATAACTCAGGCCCGCACTCGAGAACCCGAAGCGCAGCGGCACGGCCGCCTCGGCTCGCACGGCCAGCGCTCCCGAGAGCACGATCGCGAGCTGCAGCGCGCGCGCGACGTTCACAGGCACGACCCGCCGGTGCTCACGCAGCCGTCTCGCGCCGTTCGACCAGATACAGATGCTCGCAGGCGAGCACGGTCTCGTCGCGCTGGTTGGCGATGGTGACTTGCTCCACGACGATGCCATGCCTGGTGCGCTTGGGGTGATCGCGCCGTTCGCTGATGCGGGTCGTGACCGTGATCGTATCCCCTATGAATACCGGGCGGATGAAGCGTACGCGATCGTAGCCGTACGACATGGCGCGCGGATTGATGGCCTGAGCGGTCATGCCGATACCGGCGCTCAGCACCAGTGTGCCATGTGCGATACGCTGCTTGAACGGCTGGGCCGCGCACCACTCGGCATCCATGTGATGGGGGAAGAAGTCCCCGGTCTGCCCGGCGTGGGCAACGATGTCCGCCTCGGTGATCGTGCGCCCGAACGTGCGCCGCTCGGCACCGACCTGGTAGTCCTCGAAATACTGCTCGACGATCATGTGGACTCTCCCGGCGCATCGAGTGCGAAGCGGTGCAGGATCTGTTCAGTGTCCCGCCCGAGCGTGGGTGCACCACGAGGATGAGTGAGCGGCGCGCCGTCGACGCGGATCGGACAGCGCGTTGTGGTGAGCGCACCGTGCTCCTCGTTGTGAATCTCTTGCGTCATGGCGAGTGCGGCAAAGCCCTCGCTCGCGACAAGCTGCGGCCAGGTGAACACCTCGGCGCACCAGATGTCTGCCGGCTCGAGAATCGCAAGCCAATGGGCTGTCGGCTGTAGTGCCAGATGCGCGGCGAGGACGGACTTGATGGCCGAGCGTTCGGCGAACCAGCGCTGCGGGTCCGTGTATTGGCATAGCGCTTCGCAGCCGATGAGCGCCCCGAGCCGATCGATCGCCGTCATGGCGACGGCCAGATAGCTGTCGGCCGTCCGGTAGATGCCATACGGGGCGCCGATGTAGACGCTTGCGTTGTTGACCGTATCGCGCGGCGGTTGCTGCCCATCGCCGTTCAGGAAGGCGGTGAACTGCTCGAATTGCATGTCCATGGCGGACTCAAACAGGCTGACGTCCACGCGCCCGCCCCGTCCCGTGCGGGCGCGCCGCACCAAAAGCGCGAGCACGCCCTGGCAGAGCTGTGCTCCGGCCATCAGGTCGGCGATGGAGACCCCCATCGGCACCGGTCCCTGCGTGGCATCACCGGACAACCAAGCGAGTCCCGACATCGCCTGCACCAGCAGATCCTGCCCGGGCTTGTTGCGCCAGGGGCCGCGGGTACCGTAGCCGGTGATGGCCGCATAGACCAGCCGCGGGTTCAGTTCGGCCACCGTGGCGTAATCCAGACCGAGGCGGTCCATCACGCCGGGTCGAAAATTGTGCACCATCACGTCCGCCTGGCGAATAAGCGCCTTGACGCGCGCCAAGTCGACCGGATCCTTCAAATCAGCCGCAAAGCTCTGCTTGTTGCGGTTAATGGTATGAAAGAGCGCGCTATCGCCGCCAAAAGCCTGGTCGGCAAGATACAGGCGACGGGACAGATCCCCGCCCTGTGGACGCTCCACCTTGATGACCTCGGCACCGAGATCCGCCAGCCGCAGGCAACAGGAGGGTCCCGCTAGAAACTGGCTGAAATCCAGTACTAGCACCCCCTCCAGCGGTCGCCCCGCGATCGTGGTCGGCGCGTCGCAGTCTGCGTGCGCTGTCTTCAACCGGGTTCCTCGCGTATAGTTTGCAGATAAATGCTATGTTCGTTAACAAACGGTGTCAACCGGCACCGTGTGAACGACGGACGGACACTGGGAGATGGGCGATGGGTGAGACGCACTCGATCCAGCTGCGGGGCATGACTTGGGATCATCCGCGCGGCTATGGACCGTTGCGCGCCTGTTCGGCCACGTGGTTTGAGCGAACCGGGGTGCGGATCGAGTGGGAGCGCCGCTCGCTGCAGGATTTCGAGGCGTTTCCGGTGGCCGAGCTCGCCGCCCGCTACGATCTGATCGTCATTGATCATCCCCACGTCGGGCAGGTGGCACGCACGGGCTGCCTTGCGCCGTTCGAGACCAGGGAGGCCGGGAGCGATGCAGTCGATCAGGCCGTCGGGGCCTCGCTGCAGAGCTATCGCTATCAAGAGCAGCTGTGGGCGCTGCCGATCGATGCGGCCGCCCAGGTCCAGGCGTGGCGGCCAGACCGTCTCGCGGCGCCACCAGCGGATTGGGCGGCCGTGCTCGAACTTGCGCTCGACGGCGGCATACTGTGCCCGTTGCGCCCGCCACACAATCTCATGGCGCTGTTCACACTCTGCGGACTGGCTGGACACCCGGCGTGCGCGCAGGGTGACGCGCTGTTCGACCCGGCCGCGGGCGCTGAAGCCTATGAGCGCCTGCGCGAACTGGCTGCGCGGCTCGATCCGCGCAGCGCCGAGTGGGACCCTATCGCGGTGCTGGAACAGATGGCCGTACCGGACGCGACCGCAGTCTGCGCACCGCTGGTATACGGTTATGTCAGTTATGCACGGCCTGACGCACCTGGCACCCGTCTCGCATTTTCCGACGTGGCACCGCTGCAGCGTGGCGGCTCGCGTGCCGGCTCGGCGCTCGGCGGCACCGGCATCGCAGTATCTGCGCACGGTCACAAGCGCGACGCGGCGCTCGCGTTCGCCCGCTGGCTGGCGGGCGCCGAAGCGCAGTGTGGGCCCTATGTGGCCGGCGGCGGCCAACCGGCTCACCGCGCCGCATGGGAAGATCCGCGCACCAACGAGGCCACGCTCGGGTTTTACCGCAATACACGCGCCACGCTCGAGGGCGCCTGGGTGCGCCCCCGCCATGCCGGATACATGATCTTCCAAGAGCGGGCCTCGCTGCGTCTGGGCGCAGCGCTCGGCGCGCGTGAACCGCCAGTTCAGCTCATCGCTGCGCTCAATAGACTGTATCTCGAGGTATTACCATGAACCGACCCACCTCACGCCGGACCTTCCTGCAATCGGCCGCGACTGCGGCCGGACTCGGGGTCATTGGAGCGCGGACCCGCTGGGCGCGCGCGGCCGCAGCCACGCCGGCCCCACAAAGCGCAACGCTGCAGCAGCTGTATGAATTCGACTATGACCAAGTCGCGCTAACTGGCGGGGCGCTGAAGGCGCAGTACGACTTCATTCACGCGCACTATCTGGCCCTCGACGACGACCGACTGCTACAGGTGTACCGTGAGCACGCCGGGCTGCCCGCGCCGGGTATCGACATGGGCGGCTGGTACGGTGCGGACGGATTCATTCCGGGCCATTCGTTTGGTCAGTACGTGTCCGGCCTGGCGCGCATCGGCCGCTGCACCGGGGATGCGGCGTGCCGCTCGAAAGTGCACGAGCTGGTCCGCGGGTTCGGGACGGCACTGGAGGCGAACCCGGTCCCCTACGCCGGCGAAGGCGCCTGGAAGATGTGGCCGGCCTACGTGCTCGACAAGCACATGATCGGGCTGATCGACGCCTATCGCTTAAGCGGCATGCGGCAGGCGCGAACGCTCATTCCGAGGGTTATTCAGGGCGCGCTGCCGTTCATCTCACCGGTCAGCCGCGACCGGATCGGAGTGAAGAACCCTCCCTACGATGAAACCTACATCGTCTCGGAGAATCTGTTCACCGCAGCGCACCTGACCGGTGAGCGTCGCGTATGGGACTTGGCGGTGAAATACCTGCTCAATCAGCCGTACTTCGATCCGCTCGCGCGCGGGGAAAACGTGCTCGCCGGCCGCCAGGCGTACAGCCACGTCATGGCGCTGAGTTCCGCGGCCATGGCGTATCTGGAACTCGGCCAACCGCGCTACCGCGAGGCGATCGTCAACGGTTGGACCTTCCTCGGTGAGCAGAGCTTCGCCACCGGAGGCTGGGGTCCGAACGAGCTGCTGATCGCGCCGGGCAGCGGCGGCCTGTACTCGAGCCTCACCACCACCGCGAATCATTTCGAGACACCCTGCGGCACCTACGCGACCATGAAGCTCGCTCGGTACCTGCTGCGGTTCACTGGCGATGCGCGCTACGGCGATGGGCTGGAACGGATCATGTGGAACGGCCTGCTCGCCGTGCGTCCGCCCGACTCCAATGGCAACTCGCCCTACTACTCCAGCTACAACCCGGGGGCGAAGAAAGTGTTCTATCCCCAGAAATGGCCATGCTGTTCCGGCACTTTGGTCCAGGGCGTCGCGGACTACGTGCGCAACATCTACTTCCATGCCCCGGGAGCGCTCTACGTCAACCTGTTCACGCCTTCGCACGTGCGCTGGCGCACGGGTGGACGTGCAGTCACAGTCACGCAGGACACCGACTATCCGACCGGAGAGTCGGTCACCGTGAGGATTGCGACGAGTGCACCGGCGGCATTCGCGCTCATGATCCGCATCCCCGGCTGGCTCAGCAGCGATCCCCAAGTGCGCATCAACGGGCGCACGACCGCGGTGGTGGCAAGGCCCGGCACCTTTGCCGTGCTGCGGCGCACCTGGCGCGACGGCGATCGGGTCGAGCTGCACTTGCCGCAGCGTCTGCGCACCGAGCCAATCGACCGCTCGCATCCCGAGACTGTCGCGTTGCTGCGCGGTCCGATCATGTACAGCGCGTTGAACTTCGCCGGTCCCGACACACCCGTACCGCGGCTACACCTGCCGGGACTCTCGCCGGTCACCGGCATGAACGCGGCCTACCGTCAGTCGCAGGGCGGGCAGGACATTCTGTTCGTGCCCTTCTATCAGGTTCAGAACGAGTCCTACGATGTCTACTTCCAACGGTCCTGAAGACGCTCGCGTCAGTGCGCGCTACTGGATCGAGACGGCACGGCCGCTCGAGGCGGCAGCGGCGACCATGGCAGGCGAGCAGTCGACGGGTACCTTCGTGCGCGTCGCGGGCGAGACGGATGCATTGCGCGAGCGCTTCGCCGCGCGTGTCGACTCACTGATACCGTTGGGCGAAACCAGCGTCCCTTCGCTGCCTGGCGCTTGGCATCCACGCGGCAACAACGGCAGCTGGCGCACCGCGGAAGTGACCCTGTCGTGGCCACTGCATAACTTTGGCGTCTCGCTGCCGAACCTGCTCGCCACCGTGGCCGGAAATCTCTGGGAGCTCAACGCATTTTCCGGAATGCGCCTGCTCGATCTGACTATCCCGGCGGATTTTCTCCGCGCATATCCCGGCCCACAGTTCGGCGTGCCCGGCACGCGCGAGCTGAGCGGTGTGCATGGGCGGCCGCTCATTGGCACCATCATCAAGCCGAGCGTCGGCCTCTCGCCGGCCGAAACGGCCGCCCGGGTTGCGGATCTGGTGGCGGCCGGCGTCGATTTCATCAAGGACGACGAGCTGCAGGCGGATGGTCCGCACTGTCCGTTCGAGGCGCGCCTCGGCGCGGTGATGCAGGTGCTGCGTACACACGCCGAGCGCACCGGACAACGCGTGCTCTATGCCGTAAACATCACCGGGGAGATCGACCAGATGCTGCGCCGCCACGAGCGCGTCGTGGCCGAAGGCGGTAACTGCGTGATGGTCAGCCTGCACAGTGTGGGTTTCGCCGGCCTGACCGCCCTGCGCGCCCAGTGCCAGGTGCCGATCCACGGGCACCGCAACGGCTGGGGACTGCTCGGCCGCTCGCCGGCCATTGGCGTGAGCTTCCCGGCATGGCAGAAGCTGTGGCGACTGGCCGGCATCGACCACGTTCATGTCAATGGACTCGACAACAAGTTCTGCGAAAGCAACGATTCAGTCATCGCCTCGGCGCGCGAATGCCTCACCCCGATGTTTTCCCCGCCTTCCCCCGGCTGCCAGATCATGCCGGTGTTCTCCTCGGGCCAGACCGCATGCCAGGTACCGGGCACCTGGCACGCCCTCGGCTCGGTGGATCTCATTCATGCCTGCGGCGGCGGCATCATCGGTCATCCGGGCGGCGCGCCCGCAGGGGTGCGCAGCCTGCGCCAAGCGTGGGAAGCAGCGGTGGCTGGCCTTTCGCTCAGCGATTATGCACGCGAGCACCGGGAGCTTGCCGAAGCCCTCGAGCATTTCGGCCGCTGAACGGCGCCGCATGACCCGTCCTCTGTACGCCTATTACGGCGATGATTTTACCGGCTCCACCGACGTGCTCGAGGTACTGGCATCGGCCGGGGTGGACAGCGTGCTATTTGTCGATGCGCCGAGCGAGGCGCTTGAGCGCAAGTTCGCGACGTGTCGGGCGTTCGGGATTGCCGGCGACAGTCGCAGTCGCTCGCCGCAGTGGATGAGCACGTATCTGCCTGCGCTCCTGACACGGCTCGGCGCGCTCGGTGCCCCGATCACGCAATACAAGACCTGCTCGACCTTCGACAGCGCCCCTGAGGTCGGCTCTATCGGCCGCGCCCTCGAAATCGGCCACGCAACGCTACCCGGGCCATTCATTCCGATTGTTGTCGGGGCACCGCACTTGGGTCGCTACGTAGTGTTTGGAAACCTGTTCGCCGCTGCCGCGGGGAGCGTCTACCGCATCGACCGGCACCCGACCATGCGCTCTCACCCGGTGACGCCGATGCACGAGGCTGACCTCTGTCGTCACCTCGCCTCGCAGACCGCGATGCGGGTCGGTCGAGTAGAGCTGCCCGCTTTAGCCGAGGACGCGGCAGCCGAGGCATTGAACCGCTGCGTGTTGGCCGGCGACCAGGCGGTGCTCTTCGACGGCGTGAGCGAAATGGACCTGCTGCGCATCGGCACGTTGATCTGGGACCGCGCCGGTATGCACCGTCTGTTCTGCGCCGGCAGCTCAGGGCTGCCCTATGCGCTCATTGGCGCATGGCGCCGCGCCGGGCTGATTGCGGCTGAGCCGCTGCCGCGGCGCACGGCTCGTACCGTCGATAGGTTGCTCGTCGTGAGCGGCAGCTGCTCGCCCATCACCGAGCGCCAGATTCAAACCGCCCTGCGCACAGGGTATCGGGGCGTGGCGGTCGATGCCGAGGCGCTAGTGAGCGATGGGCGCGGGGCCGCGAGCGCCGACCGGTTGGTGGAGGAAGTGCTCCGAAACCTCCGAGACGGCCACAGCACCGTCGTGTACAGCGCACTCGGAGCGCTCAAGCCGGGAACTGCGGCCGCCGGTGCAGCCCTAGGCCAGTGTCTCGGGCGCCTCACGGCGCGCATCCTTGCCGCGGCACCGTTACCGCGCGTGCTGCTGGCCGGCGGTGACACCTCGAGTCATGCGGTGGCGCAGATGGGGCTGCAGGCGCTCACCTGGCACAACTCTCTCGAGCCGGGCGCCCCGTTGTGCCTGGCACACGCCGACGGTGCGGCCCTGGACGGGTTGGAGCTCGTTCTAAAGGGCGGCCAGGTCGGCAGCGACGGATTCTTCGATCGCGTTCGGCTCGGTCGGTAGAGCCGAGCCATCGGCAGACGCCGCGACAGACGCCCTGTCAGACGCAGCCGTCGAGGAACCAGGCCGCACTCCGCCCTCAATGCTCGCGATCGCCTCGTGCTACGGCTTGAGGACAACGATACGCGAGCTGCTCTGCCGAGGATCTGCCCGCGCTTCGCTCCAACAAACCCCTCCTGACCCTACTCGATGGGGCGCGGGAGGCGGATCTTGGCGGCAGCAACGCCAGAGCGGCGCGCTCAGCCGCGAACGAACGTCAAGGGGGGGGGTGCAGATACTTCCTGTGCCGAGAGCCATCTGCTCAACCACTTCTGATCTCAACGCTGGAACCGCCAGGGGCGGATGCGCTGTCAGAACTCGAGCGAATTTTTGACCCTTAAAAATAACTTCGTTGCGCTTCAACTCCACGTCTCACGTCTGCCAATGGAAGTCATGTCGCCGGCGTTGCCCGATGGACAGCCCATCGGCAAACCAATTGATTTACCCGTCGTTGGCCTACTGTGTTTTGTCGTCAGAAAATTCACAAAAAACTGTGATTCGACTGTGTTTTAATATCGCAGCAACACGTTGATCAATATCTTGTGAAGAGCGCATGTCAATGGCGAGACGAAATTATTTGCCAGGGTTTTACGATCGCGCTACCGTGTGACTCACGGTAAATCATTGTTTTGACCAGAATCAGCGCTTCGATGTTTTGCCTAGAACATTTGCTCAGAAATAGAGAATGACTGCGCGCGAATACGTTCCGGTAATCAGGTTTGGTGCGCTCGGCGATCTGATTGTGACGCTCCCTCTGCTTCGTCGCTTGAGGGAACACTATGGATATCAATGCTTGCTCATTGGCACGGGTTGGTGGCCCGAACCCGTTTGTCGGGGAAACACGGACGTGGGACGCGTGATTTCATTGAGCCGTCATTTGCCGTCGCTGCTTGATCCGGCGTGGTGGAGCGCCGTAGCGGCGTTGCGCCGGTGCCGCAATTTTCCGGTCTATGATATTTGTGAGACATCGAGGGCGCAGGACGCTGCACGTTTACTTGCGGCGGCCGGCGTGGAACAAGGACGGCGGCTGACTCACCGCGAGCGTGCCGCTCCTGACGATCACTCCATTGAGCGCGTTTTGCGTGCGGGCGGAAATGAACTGGGCGTTACATCGGAGTTGAAGCAGAGCGCCCCGGCGGTTCCCAATTTCGTGGTATTCGAACATGAGCGGAAGACGTGCGCCATTTGGCTGCAAAGGCGCGGCATTTGGGGCAAACCTCTCGTTTTGATTCAAACTGGAAATCGTCGCACCATGGGTTCGATGCGTCGCAGGCACCGCAGACTTAATCGAGATGACAAAGCGTGGCCGATAGAGAATTGGCGCCAATTGCTGAGAGCAGCGCACGACAGACTTCCTGAGGCAGCGTTTCTGTTGTGCGGAGCGCCGCCGGAGGAGAAATTTCTCCATGAGATTCAAGCGGCCACCGCGCTTGATTGCGTGATGCCTGCGGTGTTGGATCTGCGATCATTATTTGCGCTGTTCGAGATCGCACACAGCATGATTTCAATCGATACTGGGCCGGCGCACGCCGCTGCCGCGCTAAATGTCCCTCTCGTGGTGATGTTCGGATCGCAGTCCCGGGATCGATGGCTCCCGCGAAGTGCCGGCAGTCCGGTTGTGGGCGTGGGAGGCCCCCCCGAGATGTCCCGCGTTGATGAAATTCCAGTTGCAGCGGTATTTGAGCGGTGGTGCCAGTTGACCGAGGTTGCGCAACTGCGATGCGACAAGTCTCAGGAGTGATCCTCTACTCGGCAGGCAGGATGTTCCGGTTCAGCAGCGCGACGCAGGCAGCGGCCATCGCTAGTGTCGTCTCGTTTCGACTGAACCGATCAATGACGGACGGTTGCACAAATCTGGTGTCCGCTGGTGTCCAGCCAACAGGACATGCACGGCCGTTGCCTCGTTTGCCAGTCACCCCGCAAGAATCGCTGCGCTCAAGCTGCGCCCGATCAGATCTATCCGGAGGCACATGAGATTCACTCGGTGCGCAAAGGTCGTCACTTCATAGGCGACGACCTGCGGCCCCATCGCGACTTTCCGGCAGTCATCTGGCAGCAGACGCTATACGCCATCGCCTAAGGACGGAGCAGTTGCGGATTCGCAGTTCGGGGACGGTAAGCCCGCGGTGCAATCTACTATGGAAAACACCAGCGCCGCGATTAAAACCATCAGCGCTACGGCGCGCACGGGGAGCTCGTAGTTACCGGTGGTCCCGACGATATAGCCAAACGCAAGCGTGCACATCACGCCTCCGACCTGCCCGGCAGTGTTCATCACTCCCGTTGCCGCGCCACCGTGACTGCCACCGATGCTCATGCACATCGTCCAGGCGGCCGGCAGCATCAGGTCCATGGTGGCAAATCCGGCGCTCGCCAGCACGACGACGGCGATGCGGCCGGTGGCCATGCTCATCGCGAAGAGTAATGCCGCACCGACCGTCAGACAGCCGGCGGTCATCACCCGAGTGGCGTTGCGCAGACCGATGTGCAGGCCGAGCCGATCACAGATCACACCGCCGACGAGATTGCTGCCGATGCCGAGCAGGAAGGGGAATGCCGCGTAGACACCCATCTGCCGCAGCGAAAAATGACCGGCGTGCACCATCCAGGTCGGAAACCAGTTGAAATAGAACCAGCTACCGCAACCGTAGCAACCATACGCGAGCACGATGAGCCATAGCTGGCGTAGTCGCAGCAACCGCCGCAGCGCGCCCTCGCCGCCGTGCGCCGGGAGTCCGCGGGTGCCGATCTCGGCCAGTTCCTCTGGCCGGATGCCGGGCTGGTCGGTCGGTTGGTCGTGAAACCACGCCCACCACGCGACCGCCCAGGCGGCGCCGATGACGGCGAGCACCCAGAAGACCGAACGCCACCCGAAGTGGATCGCAAGCGGCACTAGCAGCAACGGGGCGAGCGCCCCACCGAGGCGGCTCGCAGCCCACACGGCCCCCTGACCGCGCGCCCGTTCGCGCGCAGGCAGCCAGCGCCACAGCACGCCGGAGGCATTCGGATACGCGCCCGCAGAGCCGAGGCCGAAGCAGAAGCGCACGATCGCCAGCGGCACAAACCGCGTGCACGTGCCGGTGAGCGCTGTAAAGCCCGACCACCAGGCAGCAATCCGTGATAATTCGCGCCGTTGACCGTGGCGGTCCCCGAGGGCGCCGGAGGGAATCTCGAACAGACCGTAGGCGATCACGTAGGCGCTGAGCACCCAGCCCCACTGTTCGGGGGAGAGGCCGAGGTCGTGTTGGATGCGCGGTCCGAGCACCGAGATCGCCATCCGGTCGAGAAAGGTGATGACCGAGACGACGCTCAACAGCGCGACGACAGCATAGCGCTTACGCAGCATTCAGCTAGTCCCGAGACCGAACACGTCGCGGACCTGTCGGATCCCGGACTCGGGACTGGAGAGCACCGGCACCGTGAGGGCTCCGGGCGGCAACGCCGCAACGACGCGGGCCATGGACGCCTGCGCGAGCACGATGACGTCAACCTCCCGCATCCTCTCCATCAGCGCGGCACTCACGAGCCGATCGTGGGTCGCTGTATCACCAGCCAATACAGCGTCGAACGCTCCTTCGCAAAGGCACTCCAGGACCTCGATGCTGCGTTCAGCCTCGTCCGCTGCACGGCGTACGAGTGCCGAAGTCGGCTCCAGCGTCGTGCGCAGCGTGGCGAGCACACCGATGCGCCGACCCTGCCGAACTGCCGCCCGCGCCATCGGCGCATCGACTCGCAGCACCGGTGCGTCGTAGAGCTGCTGGGCCAGATCCACGGCCGGCCCGACAGACGAGCAGGTCACCAACACAGCGTCGGCACCGCTTTCGAGGGCTGATCCGGCCAGACTTGCCAGTCGCCGCACGGTGGTTTTCTGCAGCCGGCCGGCCTCGATCGTATTCTTGATCAGGCTTTCATCGACCGTGTGGAATATGCGCACCTCGGGCAGCCATTGGGCGCACAGCGCTGTGAACAGCGGCGTCAGTACCGGGGAGGTGTGCAGCAGGGCGAGTTTGCGTGGTCTCATATCAGTCTCTGGTCAGTTCATAGATACCCGAGCCGAACTCCGTATCGAACGCGCCGTCGCGCGGCTGCGCGGTTCGAAGCGCAGCCGCGCGCAACGACTGTCCGTCGGCGCGCCACTCATGCGGATGGCCCGGCAGATGGACTTGCGCACTGCTGTTGGCCGGCACGCGCAGCCTCAACCGGGTGAGGCCTTGCGCGCCCCCCTCGATCTCGGTGTCGATCCGGCCGAGACATGACTCATAATGTGCGCGCACGCGCGGGATGCGCGGATCGAACAGCGGATTGACTTGAATGCGACGAAAGCCGGGCGCCGCCGCGTCGATTCCCCCGAGCCGCCGGTACATAAAGCCGACCACCGCCCCGAGCGCGTAGTGGTTGAACGAATTCATGGACTGATCGACGACATTGCCGTTCCAGCGCTCCCACATGGTGGTAGCGCCGTGTTCGATCATGTAGCCCCAGGAGGGATAGCGGGTTTGCAGCAGCAGTGTGATCGCCAGGTGCGCCTGGCCGTTATCGGCCAGCGCATCAAGCAGGCAGGGCGTGCCCAGAAATCCGGTGGAGAGCAGGTTGCCGCGGCTCGCGACGTTCGCGGCCAGATGGGTCCCGGCGCGCAGGCGCAGCGCCGGCGGCACCAGGCCAAAGCGCAGTGCGAGCGCGTAGCTGGTTTGACTGCCATTGCCGACCGTGCCATCGGCTTGAACGAACGCCTGCTGGAAGGCCGTGCGGATTCGCCGGTGCATTCGCTCGTAGCGGCGTGCCGGCTCGGCATGGCCGAGCGCGGTGGCCATTTCGGCCATCATAGCCGCGCAGCGCGCCCAGTACGCGGTGGCGACCAGGGTCTTCGGCGTGGTCGCCTCTGCAGGGTTCGGTGCCACGTCTGGATTGGTCGAAACCACCGACAACCAATCGCCGAGGTCCAAGCCGCGGCGGCGATGCCAAATGAAATCCGGATTGGCCTGCGCCACATAATCGACCCAGCGCTGCATGTGAGACCAGTTCTGTGCGATCACACTGGTCTCGCCGTAACGACGGTAGAGGGTCCAGGGGAGGATGACCCCTGCATCGCTCCACCCCGCAGTGACGAGTTCGGGAAATGACCGGGGTTGGGGGGTGACGATCGGAAAGGCGCCGTCCGGCGTCTGTCCGGCGCGAATTTCGCCCAGGAAGCGGCGAATGAACGAATCAACATCCATGTTGAATGCGGCTGCATCGAGAAAGACCTGGATGTCGCCCATCCACCCCATGCGCTCGTCGCGCTGCGGGCAGTCCGTCGGCACGCCGAAGAAGTTAGAGCGTTGACTCCAGAGTGCGTTGTGCCAGATCTGCTGCGCGATCGGCTGCTCGATCTCAAGCGCGCCGGTTTCGGCGGCATCGGTATGCGCCACGACGCCATCTAGCGATTCTCGGGTCGGTACGCCAGGGAAACCGGTGATCTCGACGTAACGGAAGCCGTGATACGTGAAATGCGGCTCGTACATTTCCCCGTGCGGATCGCCGCGCAGCGTGTAGTGATCGGTGGCTTTGGCCGCGCGCAGGTTGGCGGTATTGATCATGCCGTCCGGATGAAGGATTTCCGCATGCCGCAACCGCACCCGCGTACCGGCCGGTCCGGTGACGTGCAGTCGGCACCAGCCGGCGAAATTCTGTCCAAAATCGCACACGTACACGCCAGGGCGCGGTTCACTCACGGTGCGCACCGCGAGCATTTGGAGCGCGCGAATCGGCGGGTCCACCTGCGCCACGAGCCGCTCGCGCGGTCGCTCGCCTACGGCAGCGGCGCGCCAGCCGGAGGCATCGTACCCCGGAGCGTCCCAGCCGGGGCGCTCCCGGCGCGCGTCGTAGTCCTCGCCGTTGTAGATCTCTGCGGTGCGGATCATTGACTCGGCGAGCTGCCAGCGCGAGTCCGTGACCAGAACATTACGCTCCCCGCTGGCGTAATCGATGACCAATTGCGCAAGGAAACGTCGCGGGCTGCCGGCCAACGCGTAACGTTCATTGTTCCAAGTGAATGCGGATGCGTACCACCCGTCGCCGATCAATGCGCCGATGGCGTTGGTGCCGGAATGCAGCAGGTCCGTCGCCTCGTAGCACTGATACAGTACATGATCGCTGGCAACGGTGATCTCCGGGGAAAGCCGCGCCGTTCCCAGGCGTTGCCCGTTGATGTGCGGTTCGTACGCACCGAGCGCCGTGGCGTACAGCCTGGCACGCGTAATCGGCTCGGAAATGAGGAATTCCCTGCGCGCGAACATGGCCGGGCGCGGCGGCCGTGGATCACAGGGCGGGGCAGTGGCGGCAGGCTGCGCCTGCCGCCAGGACCGGTCGTCGAAGTCCGCTCGCATCCAATCCGGCGGAGCCGTCTGCGAGACGCGCCACGACGGGCCGCTGCCTAGGCGCTCGAGCGTCCCATCGCCATGCCAGATTTTGATGAGCGCAGCGAGTGCGCCGCCCGTGCCCGGCATGAAGGTGCCCGGATCAGCGCGGCCACTCACGGCGATGATGTGCCGGCCTGGTGTCACCGGCAGCGGCAGGTCTTGCATTGACCCCCAGGGCCGCTCGGCGGGCAAGGCGAGCGGATGACCATCGATCCATACGCCGAGCAGATCATCCTTGGCGGATAGCCACAGCCGTGCCCGGCGCACGCCTGGTGGCAGATTGAAGCCATAGCGGAACTGCTGGGGCTGCGGTGCCAGCGGTGGCGCGTCACTCCAGATCCAGTGCAGACCGACCGCCCGGTCCGCACGCTCTTCGGGGCTTTCGATGTCCAACCATTCGGCCTGCCAGTCGGAGGAGTGCAGCAGCCCCATCTCGAACCAGGCCGGCTCGCTCGGCGGACCCGCTCTACCGTGGCCGTCCCACACCTGCACGCGCCACCAGACGCGTTGCGCCGAAAGCAGCGTACGGCCCCTGTACCTGACATCGAAACATCGGTCAGTGGAAACCACGCCGCTGTCCCAGAGATCAGGCTGCGCGGCCACCAGTCGCTCGCGGCTGGTGGCCGCGGTGATCCGGTAGGCGCTCTGCATGGCGCGGCGCGCACGACTCTCGAGCGCCCAGGAGAGACTGGGCTCGGTCACTTCGAGCCCGAGCGGCAGTTCGATGCGCTCGGCGCGCAGAGCGACGGCTCTCAGCGGCCCGAGAGACTGCGCTGCACAAGGCTCCTCGCCGTGCGCCTCGGCCGCATTCAACAACACCGGCGCCACCGCGAGCAACCCCGTGCCGAGCAGTGCGCGGCGGCGATTGATCCTAGCCACGGCCCGCGCGCTCAGCGCTTCGCGTGCGCCAAGGCCGCCCTTGCGAGCGGTTTGCCGGGCGCGAACAAGTCTCGGTAGACCGTCTCCGCCATAAGGTGATAGCCGGCATCATTGGGATGCAGATCGTCACCACACTGATCAGCTCCACGATAGTGATGCGGATGACGCGGATCGCGCAGCGCACCGTCAAAATGAACGACACCGTCGAAGCCGTGACCCTTGCGGATCCAGGCATTAACCTGCTCGCGTACTTGTTCGCCGCGCGGGTGCTCGTAGGTCGCACCCATATACGGCGTCAGCGTACCGAGATAGATCTTGATCCCGTGTGCGTGGGCCCGATGGATCAGGTCGCGGTAGGCCCCAATGATGGCCGAGGCCGGCAACGGCCCGGTGTCGCCACGCGGATCGTAGGCCCAACCGATGTCATTGATGCCCTCGAGCAGCACGATGGCACGTACGCCCGGTATATCGAGCGCATCGCGCTTGAACCGAGCCAGCGCCTTCGGTCCCGCGCCATTGTGCAGCAGGCGGTTGCCACTGATGCCGGAGTTGATTACCACCCAGTGACGATCCCTGGCGTGTTTTGCGAGCAGCCGCTCAAGCTGCGCCGGATAGTCGCGATGCGTTCCCGGCGTGGAGCAGAAGCCCTCCGTGATCGAATCCCCGAACGCGACCAGTACCGGGCGCGGGTGCGGACTGGAAATCTCAACGCCGCTGGCGAGTTCCGGCGCCTGCGGCCGTCCGCCCTGGGACCAGACCGCTTCGGTCACGTGATTGCCCGACGGGGAGACCCAGAGATTCGCAAGATGGCCGGCAGGGGCGGCCCCCGAGGGGTAATACACTGAAATCGCGATGTTCTCGAAGCGGTGCACACGCATCGCGACCGGATCGCTCAGCCACGCCTTGCCGACCGGAATGCGCCCGCCCTGCCGGCCGCCGAAGGTCAGCACGTGGACGGTCCCCTTGCGCAGCACGCCGTTTGGCGAAGACACTGCAAGAGTCACCTCACCGAAGCGCACCGGGGAGAGACCGAGTTCATTGGTCAGGCGCACACGCACCCGATCGCCGCCGGCCTGAAGCTGCACGACCTGACGCACAGACTGGTGGGAAAAGGTGCGCTGCTGGTTGCAGCCCCATACCGCCGTCGTGGGGTAGGGTGGGGAATACCACGCGGCTGTCCAATGACCGGCGGCCCATGCGGGCGACCCGAACAACAGCGCGCAGGCGGCTGTGGCGTGCGCCGCGGCGCGAATCCTGCGCCCGGCGCTCATCCGCGCACCACGAGGTAATTACCCAGACCGATCACGACCGTCGCGCCGATGAGGGTCAGCAGACCTGCGCTCATCAGTGTGAAGCTGCGCCGGCTCGCGCCCTTCCATTCCTTCAGCGCCAATCCCCACACCGTGGCGAAGATAATGATGCTGGACATGTGCAGCGTCCAACTGGAAAAGGCGTATCGGCCCATCTGACTTTCCCCCATGGTGTAAAAGAAGAATTGCAGGTACCAGGCCGTGCCGCCCAGAGCGCACAATAGAAAATTGCGGCGCAACGAGATGTTCGCGCCGCCGGCGTCCATGCCAGCGGCAAAGGTACGACCGCTGGCGTTCTTGATGATCAGGTAGACGCACCAGATCGCGTTGGTGGTGAACCCGCCGAGCAGCACCACGACCAGCACGGGCAGTCCCTGCCAGAGTGTTCCGGTGCCATGCGCAAGCGTCAGATGTCGAATCGGCCCACCGGCATCGAGACCATAGGCGAAGCAGCTGCTCATGATGCCGGAGAACACCGCCACCGCGATGCCTCTGCGAAAATCGGTCGCTTTCGGCAGGGCATGATCCTGATCGGTCAGGTGTTGTCGGGCCTGCTCCTGTTCCTTGCGGTGCCCCGCTTTACCGACGACGGCGATCCCGGCGAGCGCCACGACGACGCCAAGCAGCACGACGCGCCCGCCAGCGCTGTGAATAAGGCTTCCGAACAGCTGTCCGCTCACCAGCGGCGGGATCAGCGTGCCGAACGCGGCCGTCAGGCCGAGCGCGACCGCGGTACCGAGGGAGATACCGAGGTAGCGCATCGTCAAGCCGAAGGTCAACCCCCCGAAGCCCCACAACACACCGAAGAAGTAACACAGCGCCAGTGTGCGCATCGGCGTGGCGGCGAGCACTGCGAGTAACTGATGGGTCTGCAGTCCGGCGAACAGCCAGGGCGCTATGATCCAGCTGAACACCCCTCCGATCAGCCAAAACACCTCCCACGACCAGCCGCGCACCGCACGGTATGGCACGTAAAAACTGGCCGAGGCGAGCCCGCCGAGCCAGTGAAACAGGACGCCGAGCAGCGGATTGGGTGTCATGCGAAGAATGCCTGGTGGTGCCGGAGGAGGGTGATGACGCAATGGAACATCGGTAGTTCAGATGCGATAGAGCCGCGCTGCGGTGCCACCGAGGAGCGCGGCGCGCTCACTCGGACTTGCCCCGCTTAGCAACCCAGAGTATGTCTCGAGGTACTGACCGAAGGAGCCAAACAGGCGATCGACCGGAAAATTGCTGGCCAACATTGTGCGCGCGGCCCCGAAGATCTCGAGGGTCTCGAGCACGAACGGGCGCAGCGTCTCTTCGCTCCAGTGCCAATCGAGCATCGCCAGACCGGATATTTTCACCGCGAGACTCGGCTGTGCCGCGAGCAGGCGCATCCCGCGGCGCCACTGCCTGAGCCCCTCATCGTCCCTGTCCACCGGCATGCCGGTATGGTTGAGGATGAGAAGGGTGTCGGGATGCTGCGCTGCCAGTCGGGCGGCCGCCGGCATCTGCGCCGGATAGATCTGCAGATCGAACGACAGGCCGTGTCGCGCGAGGCACGCGAATCCGTCACGCCACGCCGGGTCCTCCAGCAGGTTGCGCGGCGTGTAGGTTTTGAGCAGGTCGGGATGCCAATTGAGGATCTGGCGGATACCGCGCACTGCAGCGTGCGCGGCGTGCTGCTCAAGCAGCGCCGCGACATCGGGCTTTTCGAGCTGCGCATGCGCGACGATTGCCTGAGGAAAGCCGCGTGCCTCGCAGAGCGCCTGCAGCCAGCGGGTCTCCGCCAGGGCATCTTCGGGGTGGGCGCCGGCTTCGATGTGAACGAGCTTCTCGATTCGCACGCCGCTGTGGGCGGCATCGGCAAGATAGTCGTCGAGGAGGTAGTTGCGCGCGATAGGGGTGACGTCGCCGGTGATGCCGATCGGCAATGGCGGAGTCAACCAGGGATACCTGATGCGTTTAAGATCCCACAGGTGCATGTGGGCGTCGATGAGACTCAACGCTTCGGTCATATCGGGCTGCGCGCCTGCGCGACCCACCGGCCGCGCAGGCGCGCAGGAGGATGCGATGCTGTTCGGGCTAGGACCGACATCAGTACGTGGTGCGTCCGCCGGAGATATCGAAGGTGGCGGCCGTAGAGAAGGAGCACTCCTCGCTCGCCAGCCAGCACACCAGAGATGCGACCTCTTCGACCTCCCCCAGCCGACCCATGGGAATCTTCGAGCGCATATAGTCGATCTGGCTTTGTGGCAGCTGCGCCAGGATCGGACTCTTGAAGGTCGCGGGCGTCACACAGTTCACACGCACACCGGTGGGCGCCAACTCCTTGCCAAGCGATTTGGTCAAGCCAATCACGGCGGCCTTTGCGGCGGAGTACGCCGAGGCATTCGGATTACCTTCCTTGCCGGCGACCGAGGCGATATTGACGATACGGCCGTAGTCGTTCTTCAGCATCAGGGGCACTACCGCTCGGCACGTGTTGAAGACACCGTGCAGATCGACGTCGACGACGCGGCGCCAGTCCTTTACGGGATACTCCCACAGTGTCGCCGTCGGTCCTGTGATGCCGGCGCTCGCGATCAGGATGTCGAGGCGACCGAAGGAGGCAAAAGCCTCCTCGGCGGCGCGAGCGACACCGTCCGCATCAGCGACGTCGACCTGGGCGGTCAGAACACCGGGAACGGCGCGGGCGGCCTCGGCCAGCGCCTTTTGATCCCAGTCCCACAGGCACACCTGGCCGCCTTCGGCGACGATGCGGCCGGCCGCCTCGCGGCCGACGCCGGAGGCCCCTCCGGTGATCACTGCCGCGCGCTGCTGGAATCTTCCTGAATAGATGGTCATGGGCCTTACTCCTCAGCGTCGCTGCCAGCCGTGAACCGTCTGCGCCTGCTCACCCAACTTCTCGATGCCGAGCCGGATCCGGTCGCCCGGAGCGAGATAGACCGGGTGGGGTTTTTGTCCCATCCCGACACCGGGTGGCGTGCCGGTGGTGATCATGTCGCCGGGTTCGAGCGTTATGAAGCGACTGACGTAGCTGACCAGGGTCGCGACCCCGAAGATCATGGTGCGCGTGTTGCCCGCCTGCTTGCGTACGCCATTGATGTCGAGCCACATGTCGAGGTTCTGCACATCACCGACTTCATCGCGAGTCACCAGCCAGGGACCGACCGGGCCGAACGTGTCGCAGCCCTTGCCTTTGTCCCAGGTTCCACCGCGTTCGATTTGATATTCGCGCTCGGACAGATCGTTGACCACCACGTAGCCGGCCACATACTCGAGCGCCTCGCGTTCCTCAACGTAGCGGGCCGTGGATCCGATGACGACGCCGAGCTCGACCTCCCAGTCGGATTTTTTCGAGTCCTTCGGCAGCATCACCGGGTCATTCGGCCCCTGCAGGCAGCTCACCGCCTTGGTGAACACAACCGGCTCGGTCGGAATGGGCAGATTGGACTCGGCGGCGTGATCGGCGAAGTTCAGGCCGATGGCCAGGAATTTGCGTGTTCCGGCGATCGGCACCCCGAGCCGCGGAGCGTCTCTGACGGCCGGCAGACTGGCGGGGTTGAGCGCCGCGAGGCGCGCGAGGCTTTGTGGTGCGAGGTGTGCCGGCAGTAGATCGGGAATGATTCCGGTGAGGGAGCGGAGGGTACCCTGGGCATCGAGCATCCCAGGCTGTTCGTGACCGGCGGGGCCGTAGCGCAGCAGTTTCATGGCGTGTCGATGGGTCTCTTTTGGATAGACTGTCGGTTCTTCAATAGCAAGGTCGGCGCCGCTCAGCGCGGGTACGGCCGGTGCAGCGGCAACGTGCGGTTCAACTCGACGCCGAACCCCGGCGTATCGGGCAACTTCAGCCGGCCGTTGACCGGAACCGGCTCGCCGATCAGCTGCGGATGAAACATGGGCACGACGCGATCAGCCTCGGGCGCCATCATGAGAAATTCGGCGAACGGACTGTTGTGACGCGTGATGACGAAGTGATAGCTGTAGACGCTGGAACCGTGCGGAATCACGAGGGCGCCGCGGCTGTCGGCCAGCGCGGCGATCTTCTGCAACTCGGTGAGGCCGCCACACCAGCCGAGGTCGGGCTGGATGATGTCGCAGCAGTCCATCTCAAGGAGCATGCGAAAGCCCCAACGAGTCGCCTCGTGCTCCCCCGTGGTCACCAGCATCCCGGGCGGCGTGCTACGCTTCAGCTGTGCGTATCCCCAGTAATCATCCGGCGACAGGGCTTCCTCGATCCATTTCAAGCCGTGTGCCTGCGCGCCATGCGCCAACCTGATGGCATAGGGCAAATCGAGGCTCATCCAGCAATCGAGCATGAGCCAGAAGTCCGGCCCGACGCGGCTGCGCATCTCGCCGAGCGCCTCCAGAGTGCGGCGCAGCCCCTCCTCGCCTTCGGCCGGACCGTGGTGCAGCGGCAGCTTGCCGCCGATGAAGCCCATCGACTTCGCCAGATCCGGGCGCGATCCGGTGGCATAGAACACCAGCTCGTCGCGGACCTTGCCGCCGAGCAGCTGGTAAACCGGCTCGCCGCGCAGCCGGCCCAGCAGATCCCACAACGCCAGATCGACGCCGGAGATAGCGTTCACGACCAGGCCTTTGCGGCCGTAGTACTGGGTCGAGAAGTACATCTGGTCCCAGATCTTCTCCAGTTCCGTCGGGTTGCGGCCCTCGAGGAAGCGGGCCAGATGATGCTCGACGATATAGGCGGCCGGCTCCCCGCCGGTGGTGACGGCAAAGCCGACGGTTCCGTCGGCAGCCTCGACTTCGATCACCAGCGTACCGAGCACATTGATGCCGAAGCTGCGCCTGCTCTGGCGGTACTCTGGATAGCGGCTCATGGGCGTGGCGATGTGATCATCGATCCAATGACCGCCGGCCTGGTCGTGGTAATCGGCACCACCGCCACGAATGACGTAGGCGCGCACTTGTCGGATCAGCGGAAAGCTCATGGATGGCGTCGACTCACTGGTCTTAACGGGCGACGGCGGCGCGCAGTGGTTGCGGCCACAGCCGTTGTCCCACATACTAATACGGGTACCACATAATGAGAAGCACGCGAAAGGCAGGACGGTCCGACGGCAGCGCGCATGGCGAGATTGCGCAGCCTGCCCGCCTGGGCAGTCAAACGCTGCTGCGCGGGCTCGACGTGATCGATGTTGTCGCCGAAGGCCCGATCAAGCTCGGCGATCTCGCCGCGCGGCTGGGGTTGACGCGCAGCACCACGCACCGCCTCGCCTCGGCACTCACCGACCGACGCTACCTGTCATTCGTGCCGCACAGCGGCTACAGCCTCGGGCCTAAGCTGCTCGAACTCGGCTTTCGAGTCCGCGACGAGCTCGACCTGCCGCGCGTAGCCGCACCGCACCTGGAGCGCCTGGCGCTGCTGACTGAAGATACGGTGCACCTCGGCATCATCGATCACGGTCACGTGCTCTATCTCGACAAGGTACCGGGCAAGCGCCGCATCAATATCAGCTCGCGCATCGGGGAGCTGCAGCCGGTGAGCTCCACCGGACTCGGCAAGGCGCTGATTCTCGATCTCGACGAGGATGCATGGGTCGAGCTGTTCCGCAGCGAACGAAGCGAACGGCGCACACCCATGACCCTACCGGAGTGGCTCGAGCGGATGCGCCACTACGTCCGTGCGGGGTATGCTTTCGATCTGGAAGAGAACGAAGATCAGATCCGCTGTATTGCCGCCCCGATCCGCGACGTGGCCGGCCGTACCATCGCGGCGATCAGCGTCTCAAGCGCCGCGCAATACATGAGCGACCAGCGCATGCAGACGCTCAGCCGCGACGTACTCAACACCGCCCAGCGCATCAGCGAGGACCTCGGCTGGACCGGCCGCCATCCGGCTGCGCCTCAGGATCGGTTCGCCAGCAACGCGAAACCCCGTTCGCCGCGCAGCTCCGGTACACGAGGATCTGCGAGCCGACGCTGAAGAGGATGCTGCTGTGGCGCAGCCGGTGCGAACGCTTCAGCGACGCGGCGCGGGCGACCGAGTCGGACCGCTCGCAAACGGATGCTATCTGGCAGTCCCGCGAAGAACTTCTGCCGCATCCTCCGGCGCAAGGCCGCCGCCTCGCACGGGGGCGAGCCGCATCAACGCGGCAGGAATATGCTCACGCTGTTGGCGATGGTACTGGCCATCGGTCCGGTGGTCGACGATGCGATCATCGTCGTGGAAAACGTGCATCGCCATATGGAGCATGGCGCGACACCGGTACAGGCAGCCCTGGCCAGCGTTCGGGAGCTGGCAAGTCCGATTCTGGTCATGGCGACGACCCCGGTGGCGGTGTTCTCTCCGATGGCGTTCATCGGCGGGCTGATCGGTCAGCTGTTCAGCGAATTTGCCTTCACCGTCGTTGCCGCAGTGTTCATGTCCATGGTGACGGCGTTGATTTTCGCTCCGATGCTCGCCTCGCACGTGCTGAAGGCCGGCACGAACGATCGGATGACACGGTGGGCCGACGGGGGTTTTTCGTACCTGAAAGGCCACTACGCGCTCCTCTTGCATCACACCCTGCAGTTCTGGCCAGTGACCGTGACCGTGACCGTGGCGGGACTCCTGACCCTGGGGGTTGTCGGCTTGTTCGTGCTCAGCCCCCAGGAGCTCGCGCCGCCCGCGAACCAGGGAATCGTCTACGTCAATGGCGTGGCCCAGCCGACAGCCACACTCGGCTACATGACGGCCTATGATCGGTACCTCACCCGTTCGGTATTCGATCGGATCGAGAGCCGCAGCGACAGTTTCGCGGTGAACGGGGTCGGCATTGGCGGCTTTTTGCTCAACAACGATGTCATGGCCGGAGTGGTGCTGAAGCCGAACCGCGGCGCGCAATCCACTCAGGAGGTCCGCGAGCAGATTCAGCGCTTGGCACGGCGGGTACCCGGTCTGAAGTTGTCGGCGTTCGGTCTACCGCCTCTGCCGGGCGCCGCAGTGGGTCTCCCGGTGCAATTCATTATTACCAGCATCGGCGGAGGTTATGCGGGACTCGATCATGTCGCGCGGAAGGTGACCCGGCGGGCGCGGGCGAGCGGGTTGTTTTCCTTCGTCTGCAAGAATCTCAAGTACGACGACGTGCTCCTCAGGATCCGGATTCATTGCGAAATGCTCGCGGATTTCGGCATCACTGCGGCCGACGTCGGCAAGAGCCTGGCCACGCCGCGTGGCGGCAATTACGTCAATTATTACAGTATGGACGGACTCAGTTACCGCGTCGTTCCCCAGGTGCCGGCGGCGTTGCGTGCGAATCCTGGCCTCTTGCAGGACTATATGATCAAGACTCCCTCGGGTGTCGAGGTCCCACTTTCGATCTTCGTGTCCCTGAAGAGCGAGTCCGCGCCCACGTTTCTGCCGCAATTTCAGAATCTCCCCGCGGTGTTCATCACGGGCTCTCCGGCACCCGGCGTGTCCCTTGGTGAAGCGTTGGGCTTTCTGCGCCACGCGGCGGCGAGCGTGCTGCCGCGGGGGTATCAGGTTCACGATGCCGGGGTATCGCGCCAGTTCATGCAGCAGGGCAACACGCTGTTCGTCACGTTCGGCTTCGCTCTGTTGATGGTGGTGCTCCTGCTCGCCGCCCAATTCGATGGCTTTCGCGACGCGGTCGTGGTGATCTGTGCCGTGCCCCTGGCACTGTTCGGCGCGCTGCTGCCGATCGCTCTCGGTCTCTCCAGTATCGACATTTACTCCGAGGTCGGGCTGGTGATGCTCATCGGCCTGATCGCCAAGCAGGGGATCCTGGTCGTGAAATTCGCGCGGCATCTGCCGATGCAAAGGCAATTGGGCAAGCGCGAAGCGGTGATCGAGGCGGCGACGCTGCGCTTGCGCCCCATCTTGATGACCGTGGCGGCGATGATTGCGGGGGCTGTACCGCTGGTGCTCGCCAGCGGTGGCAACGCGCAGGCGCGCTTCTCGATGGGCCTGGTGATCATCTCGGGACTCGGATTCGGTTCCCTGGTCGCGCTCTTTGTCATTCCCTCGTTCTATCTGTGGTTCGGCCAAGCGTTGCAGGCGGGTTCGCCGACCGCGGCGGTTGCTGAAATGGGGAATTAACGCGGTGGGCCGCGGCGAGGTCACCCCCGCGCGCGGGATCTCTGCAGTCTTTGGCCGCGGCTGCGATGACGCAGCGCGGCGGCCGCGTTCATGCGGGCGGGATCTCAAGCGCGTGGAGCGGATCCGAGAGGCCGGTCGGTTCGAGCGGGCGAGGCCGATCCGTCCGCTGAGGAACGCGAATCGGACGGAGCGTTCCTCAGGAGCGAGACCCTAGCGTACTGTCAGCGACAGATCGGCACAGAGTCAGGGCTGAGTGCTAAATTGAAGCGCTACGACGTAGCGCCCTTGGCCACGCAGCGTCACGACGTCGCGCCGCCCGCCATCGGTTGCGTGACTTATCATGTCCCGTCCGTTGACCCGAACGACCGCATGCCCTGAGCGCACCGGCAACGATACCCGCGCCGTCACCATGGGTGGCAAGTGTATCGTGGTGACATATCCGTGATCCGAGCGGATCGCCACCCGCAGCAATCCGTGCGGCGTTGGCTCCGCGCCGCGCGCCCAGGTCAGCCCAAGCAGGTGAGGGCGGATCGTCACGCGTGCGAACCCACCTGCGGTTGGGTGAATGCCGAGCACCTCGCGCATCAGCCAGGGGGTCACACCGCTCGACCAGCCGTGGGCGAGACTCACACTGAACCCGGAGACACCGTCGGCCTGTAGCGAAGCCTGGTACATAAATCCCCTGAACCAGGTCGGGTTGTACGCCTCCCAGAACGTGGTCGCGCCCTCCTCGACCATCCCGCCCCAGTAGGTGCGGATCCAGCCCAGCGCGGCACTCCGGAAGCCCATCTTGGCCATCGCGCTGACGACGTAGTAATTGTAGTACGGCGTAATGTCGTAACCGCGATCCTTCGGTTCGCTCGCCTGAATGAGCACATGCTTCCAGATCGCTTCGTACTGGTGTCGATTTGCGACACCGGAGAGCACTGCATAGGCGTTTGGCTGCCAGCGGTCACCGAAGGTACCCTGCGCATTGCGCAGGTAGCGCTGCGCGGCGCGCTTCAGCCGCCGCGCGACGGCGGCCATGCGCGCAGCGTGCGGTGCATCCCCCAAAACACGCAACAGCTGTGCGCCGTCACGAAAGGCCGCGTAGTACTCGAATTGTGTCGCCATCCGCGTCTGGCGGGTATTACCGTACATGTCCGGTGCCCAGTCGACGAACGGCCAAGCGTGCGTTCGGTCTGCAAAGAGCCCGCGACGATCCAGGTCTTTCTGCATGTACGTCAGCAACTGTACGAGGCGAGTGTGGACGCTGCGCAGCTGCGCCAGGGAGCCGGTGTGCAGGTAGTACTGCCGCTCGCCGATCACCCAGAATGCCGAGTAGCCGGGGATGCCGTTGACATGGGCGTGCACGGGTGCCGGACCGATGAGCCGATTGAGCGTTTCGCGCATCAGCGCGCCGTCACCAAATACGTCGGCAATTGTCCGTCCGCTGACGTCGAGGTCGCCCATCCACCGGTTACGGTCGCGCTTCGGCGCATCCCAGATCCCATCCTGCATGCACAGGTGCGCGGTGTAGGCGCCGATCGCCCACATCTTGTTCAGCAATGGATCGGAGGATTCGAACGAGCCGCGATATTTGACCGGGTAAGCAATCCCATCGAGACGGATTGCGCGAAAGCGCGTCGAACGACCCCCGGTGAAGCGGATGATCACGTAACGAAACGCGCTTTTGGGACCATAGGCGGTGCCATGCGGCGGCAGGTAGACCGGATCGACCCCAAGAAACGGTTGCAGACGCGCCTCGGCCTCGGATTCTCCGTACTGGACGGTCACCTGCGCGGGCGCATCGGAGTCGGACTGCAGTTCGATTCGGCCGGCCACTTCCCGTCCGAAATCCAGTTCGATCTGCGGAGCATCGTGGCGCGCCACGTTCCGGTGCGGCAGCGTCACCGTAAATGCGCCGTCCGCGGCGCCTGCGGTGAGCGCCTGGACATGGCGGATCGAGCCGACGCCGGCAAAAGTGCGCCGAACCTCCAAGGCGCGCAGCCGATAGTGCGCGAGAAAGGGCGAGATCCCATCATAACCGGGCCAGGCGTACATTCCGGCGTCGGCATTGGCCTGGAACAGACCGATGGCGCTTTCGATACCACCGAGGTCATCGACGGGGTGCCAGCCTGCCGCATCGAACTGGGGCCGCTGCCAGCCCGGCGGCACCGCGTGCGCTGCGGCACGCCAACGGCCATCGCTCATCACCAGCGGCGGTGCCTGAATGCCCCGTGCGGCCGGCACGATCATCACCGCCAGAACTTTGCCATCGCGCAGGTGTTGTGCAATCGGACGCTGCGCCTCATTGATTGCCATCGGTCCGCGCACCGCCTCGATGGCGATGACGTTGCGGCCGCGGCGCAATACGCCCGTGACATCGCAGGTGTAGACGCGAATGCCCATCGGGAAGTCCAGGTTGAGCTGGAAATGTCCGACCTCGTGACCGTTGACGTAGACGGCGGCCTGCCTCGGTCCTGCGACGTAGAGCGTGGCCCGCGGCGGCAGTGTCTCGACGGCAAATGTTCGGCGGAAATAACGCGGCTGCAGGCCATAGCCGGCGGCGGCATTCGGCTGAGTCCAGATGTATTGTTCGGGCAGCGGACGGTGCCGCACCGCCTCCAGCTGTGAGGGACGCAGGTCGCGCGCCGGGTCGAGCTGCGCATCCGGGATAGCAGTCGGGCCGTCAGGTGGTTGACGGAGCCACGCGCTCGCCGGCACTGCAGAGATGCGCTTGACGGCGGCGTTGATCTTGGCCAGCGCCGCATCGGTCAGTCCGGTTGGGTCGAACGGCTGCACCTGAAGCAGCGTCATATGACGTCCGCGGTCAGCGATGCGCGTGGCCGCGAAGCCAGGGAGATATTTCTCGATGATGGCATGCGTGCGGGGATCAGCGAGCAGTGCGCCGATCGTCGAGTAGCGCACGCTGTAGCCGGGCGCCGGGTTCTGGGCCGAAGCAGCGGGCGCGGCGGTGAGCGCGCAAAGCACGCCGAGGCACGCAGCGCCCTGCAGAACTCGTCGCAAGCGCGTCATCATGTTCATCGCGAGTACGTCTTCGCTAGAGTGAAGATTGCGAACCGGCCGCGGCGCCCTTCGCCCGCGAAGGCACCCGGATATGCTGCGCTCATCCGCCATCGCCCGATCCCCCAAAGCGCCGCCCACGAGTCCCATATTGTGGGCTATGATTCCATCGATTGATACTCCTTGCGACCCGGGCCGCACGCCCCGGGGGAACCGCGACGCGACTGGAGAGACTGATGCCGGCCAATGCTGCGAACCTTCGGGCCTTCTGCACTCTACGGCAGCCCCTGCGAGCTGTCCTGGCCTTCCTGGCGGCAGGTCTTGTGAGTGTGCCGCTCCTCGCGGCGGCACCGCCGCCGCTGCTGCTCGGTACCGCCTGGTACCCCGAGCAATGGCCTGAGGCGCGCTGGCCGAAGGATCTGGCGCTGATGCAGGCGGCGCATATCCGCGTGGTGCGGGTCGGGGAATTCGCCTGGAGCAGCCTGGAGCCGCATCAGGGCCAGTATCACTTTGGCTGGCTGGAGCGCGCCGTTGCAGAGGCGGCGCGTCATCACATCTACGTGGTGATCGGAACGCCGACGGCGGCGCCGCCGGCGTGGCTGACCAGCCGCTACCCGCAGACGCTGCGCGTACACGCCGATGGACGCCGCGCACAGCACGGCAATCGCCAGCAGTTCTCCTTTTCCAGTCCGCTGTACCGCAAGTTCTGCCGCGCCATCGCCACCCGACTGGCCCAGCATTTTGGCCACAACCCCGATGTGATCGGCTGGCAGATCGATAACGAGATGGGCCCACCGTCGTTCGACGCCGTGACGCGCCACCAGTTTCACGCCTGGCTGCGGCGCCGCTATCACACCGTGGCAGCCCTGAATCGCCACTGGGCCACCGCGTACTGGAGCCAGACCTACCAGCACTTCAGCCAGGTGCCGATGCGCGCCACGAACGAGAACCCGGGGCTGCTCCTTGATTTCAAACGGTTCGTGACGGCAACGTGGGCGAGCTACGTGGCGAACCAGGTACAGGCGATCCGCCGCTTCGCCGCACCTGATCAGTTCATCACCACCAACACCACACATTGGGGCGATCAGTTCAACCAGTACACCATCAGCCGCGAACTCACGCTCGCCGCCTGGGACGATTACATTCCGGAGGGCCGCTATCACTGGCTCGAGAACGGCGTACAGGACGATCTGGTGCGCGGCTACAAGCGGCGTGACTTCTGGGTCATGGAGACGCAGCCGGCGTTCGTGGATTGGGCGCCCGTGAACGCCGCTCTGCCCCCGTACGCGATGCGCGAGCTGGCCTGGCAGGACGTCGGTCACGGCGCCAACGCGGTGCTTTACTGGCAGTGGCGCAGCGCCCTGAACGGCCAGGAGCAGTACCACGGCACACTCGTCGGACCAGACGGGGAGCCGGTTCCCGCCTACCACGTGGTGCAGACGATCGGATCGCAGTTTGCGCTCGCCGGAGCAGCGCTGGCGGGCACCTCACCGCACAGTCGAGTCGCGCTGCTGCAGTCCTATGCGAGCCGCTGGGCGATCGACTTTCAACGCCAGACCGACCGCTTCGGGGTCGTGCGCGAGTTCACCGCGTTCTATCGCCCTCTCGAACGCTTCGCTCAATCCGTCGACGTAGTCTCGGCGCGCGCCCCGCTCGGCCGGTATCGGCTGGTGGTCGCTCCGGCACTGAACGTCCTGTCGCACGCCGAGGCCCATCACCTCGCGGCCTACGTACGCGCCGGAGGACATCTGGTTCTCGGCCCGCGCAGCGGCATGAAGGACTCCTTTGATGCGCTGTGGACCTCGCGTCAGCCCGGGCCTCTCGCGGCGCTGCTAGGCGGGCATGTGGAGCAGTTCTACTCGCTGCTGAAGCCCGTGGCGCTCACGGGCCGGTTCGGTGCCGGGCAGGCCTCCGTATGGGCCGAGACACTGCGCCCGCAGGCGAGCGACGTACAGGTTCTGATGCGCTACGGCGCGGGCAACGGCTGGCTCGAGGGCAAGCCCGCAATCATCACGCGACAGGTCGGCAAAGGCTCGATCACCTACATCGGCGCCTGGCTCGATCCGCCGCTGATGAGCACCGTCCTGGATGCTCTGGCGCGCGCCGCGCACGTTCACCCGCTGATCCGCGGCGTGGCGCGCAATGTGGAGGTCTGCGCGCGCACCGGTGAGGGAAAACAGGTCTGGATTCTCATCAATCATGGTGCCAAGACGCACACGGTGCATCTGCCCGCACCGGCGAGTTCGTTGCTGAGCGGTGGTGCCCCACAACGCGACGTCACGCTCGCGCCGCACGCGGTGAGCGTACTGTTGGCGGCGCGGTCATGAAGCGAGGTGCCTTGGTATCGCTCATGGCTGCCGCGCTGGGTGCCGCGGTGGTCCTAACCTCTGGCACACCCCGGGCACACGCCGCGAGTCCAGCAGCGCGCGCCTCCTCTCCCGCCGCGCACACCGCACTCGGCCGGCTCTGGCTGGGCGCGGCCTGGTACCCCGAGCAGTGGCCGGAATCGCGTTGGCCGAAGGACCTGGCGCTGATGCAGGCGGCCGGCATCAACGTGGTGCGCGTCGGAGAGTTCGCCTGGAGCACGCTCGAGCCGCACCAGGGCCAGTATCACTTCGGGTGGCTTAAGCGCGCGATCGCGGCGGCGGCCCGTCACCACATCTTCGTCGTCATCGGCACACCCACCGACGCCCCGCCGGCTTGGTTGACCAGCCGGTATCCGCAAGTCCTGCGCGTACATGCAGACGGACGCCGGGCGCAGCACGGCAACCGCCGGCAGTTTTCCTACGCGAGTCCGCTGTATCGGAGGTTCTGCCGCGACATCGTGACCCGCCTCGCCGAGCACTTCGGTCACAACCCCGACGTGATTGGCTGGCAGATCGACAACGAGTACACCAACGAGTCGTACGATGCCGGTACGCGCCGGCTGTTCCAACGGTGGCTGAAGCGCCGCTTCGGCACGCTGGCGGCCCTGAACCGCGACTGGACGAGCGCGTATTGGAGCCAGACCTATACGGCCTGGCGACAGATTCCGCTGAATGCGAGACCCGGCAATCCGGGTTGGATGCTGGCGCATCGGCAATTCGTGACCGCCACCTGGCTCGGCTTTCAGCGCAACCAGATCCAGGCGCTGCGCGCGCACATCGCGCCGCGCCAGTTCATCACCACGAACATCGGCGGGCTCGGCTGGAGCGACAACTGGGACCACTACGCGATCACCCGCCCGCTCGACATCGCCGCCTGGGATGACTACGTGGGCGAGGGCCAGCTCGACTTCTACCGCAACGGAGCGATGAGCGACTTCGTGCGCGGCTGGAAGCGCCAGGACTACTGGGTGATGGAAACGCAGCCCGGATTCGTCGATTGGGCACCGGTCAACAACTCGCTGGTCAAGGGCGGCGTGCGCGCCATGACCTGGGAGTCAATCGGGCACGGCGCTGATGCGGTGCTGTTCTGGCAGTGGCGCAGCGCGCTCGGTGGCCAGGAGCAGTACCACGGCGCGCTCGTGGGGCCGGACGGCAAGCCTGAACCGCTGTACGGTGAAGTGCAGCGCATCGGGCGCGAGTTCAAGCGGTGCTCGAAGCTCATCGCCGGCACCCGTCCGCGCTCGACGGTCGCCCTGCTGGTGTCATACGACAGCCGTTGGGCAATCGACTTCCAACGCCAGAGCGTCCGCTACCGCCAGCTGCAGGTGCTGCTCGATTACTACCGCCCGCTCGAGAACCTCACGCACGCGGTCGACATCGTCTCGGCTCGTGCTCCGCTCGCGCATTACCGAATCGTATTCGCGCCGAGCCTGAACGTGATTTCCAAGTCGCTGGCGCAGCATTTGCGCAACTACGTGCGCAGCGGCGGCGTGCTCGTCCTTGGGCCTCGCAGCGGCATGAAGGACCAGTACAATCGGCTCAATGTCGAGCGCCAACCGGGGCCTCTGGTACCATTGCTCGGCGGGCGCGTCCAACAGTATTACGCGCTGCTGAAACCTGTCGTCGTCAGCGGCGCGCTCGGCCGCGGTTCGGGGCGGATTTGGGCCGAAGCGCTGAGTCCGAAATCTGCGACGACACAGGTCCTGCTGCACTACGGCGCCGGTAACGCTTGGCTCACCGGGCAGGCTGCGGCGATCGAGCACCGCTATGGGCGTGGTACGATCATTTACCTCGGTACGATCCTCAATCGGCGTTTGATGCACGCGTTCGTCGCACAACGCCTCGCCAGCGCCGGCGTGCACTCGCCCTTCGGGGTGCTGCCGGCGGGAGTCGAGCTGATGCGTCGCGTGGGAGAGGGCCGCGAAGTGGTGATCGTCATCAATCACGCTTCCGCCGCACGTACAGTGCAGCTCCCCTATGCCATGCGTGATGTGCTGCATCGCGGCCGCTCGCTGCGCGTGCTGCATCTTCGCCCGCAGGGCGTCGCGGTGCTGGAGCGCCCGTACCGCTTATGAACATTCCTTCCGTCTCCGTACTGGACGCGTCCCCTATGCCCCATCTGCGCACAACCCCACGGCCGCGTAACCTCAGCGTGCGCCGTCACCTCTTCAGCCTGTCGCTGCTTGTGGCCGGATGCACCGTCGGTGTCCTGACGCCCGCCTGGGGCGCACGCGTTCCCACGGCTGCACACCAGGTGCGCAGCGTGCATACGTTCCCGCCACTGTGGGACGAGCCGAAGCACTACGAGCAGCTGCTGCACCAGCAGATGCGCAAGGTCGCTGCGACCGTGCGGCGCGGTCCGTTCAAGGCCAACTGGCACTCGCTCGAGGCGTACCACGTACCGCGCTGGTTCCGGAACGCGAAATTCGGCATCTTCATTCACTGGGGCGTGTTTTCCGTGCCGGCGTTCCAAAACGAATGGTACTCGCGGAACATGTACGTGAAGGGCTCCGCGGCGTACGAGTATCAGCGCGCGGTGTACGGTTCGCTCGCGAAGTTCGGTTACAAGAACTTCATCGCCCGCTTCACGATGGCCAAGTTCAACCCCCGGGCCTGGGCCGCGTTGTTCAAACAAGCCGGCGCGCGTTACGTTGTACCGGTTGCAGAGCACTGTGATGGATTTGCGGAATACAACTCGAAGTTCACCCTGTGGGATGCAGTGCGGATGGGACCGAAGCAGGACTTGGTCGGGGAACTTGAGAAGGCTGTACACGCCGACGGCATGCGCTTTGGCGTCTCCTCGCACCGGGCCGAGCACTGGTGGTGGTATCACCCGGGCACGAAGTATGACTCGGACGTCAACAATCCGCGCTACGCCGGATTGTACGGACCGGCTGAACCGATGCATCTGCCCGGTGATCACTCGCACGGGGAGCCGAACCCGAACCAGCTGCAGGACTGGTTACCGCCTTCCAAGGCTTTTCTCCAGGATTGGCTGGCGCGCAGCACCGAGCTGGTCGATGAGTACCACCCGGACTTCCTGTACTTCGACTGGTGGATCAATCAACCAGCGTTCGCTCCCTACCTGCAGCGCATGGCGGCGTATTACTACGACGTTGCGGCCGCCCGGCATCAGGGAGTCGTATTGACCTATAAACTGCAGGCATTCGCGGCGGGTACGGCGGTCCTGGACATCGAGCGCGGCAAACTCGATACGCTGCGGCTGCGCCCGTGGGAGAGCGACACCTCGGTGAGCTTGGATTCCTGGGGCTACGTGCGCAATGACAAATATCGCTCGGCGCGCTCATTGCTCACCGATCTGATCGATATCGTGAGCAAGAACGGTGACATGTTGCTGAACATCGGTCCGCGCGCCAACGGGACGATTCCAGGGAAGGTGCGCCACATTCTGCTGCAGATGGGTGCGTGGCTGAAGGTCAACGGCGCAGCGATCTATGGGACACGGCCCTGGGTACTTTACGGTGAAGGTCCAACCCAGGCCCCGGCCGGCCGTGACAACGGCCAGCGGTATACGCCGGAGGATTTCCGCTTCACGCAGAAGGCCGGGACACTCTATGCGCTCGGGATGGTGCGGCCGCGAGACGGCAAGGCGCTGATCGAGACGCTCTACCGCGCCACACCGTATCTGCCGGGGCCGATCACGAGCGTCACGCTGCTTGGAGATCCAAACCCGATCAGATGGCGTCAGAGGCGCGCGGGCCTGAGCGTCACTCTGCCGCCGACCCGCGGCGGGATGCCCTATGCTTTGAAGATTCACACTCGTCCGGCCGTCGCCCCGACGCCGCATGCGCAGGTGTTTCATGCTGCTTGAAGGTAAGCGAGTCCTGATTACCGGCGCCTCGCGCGGCATAGGCCGCGCCATCGCCGTCGAGTGTGCCCGTCAGGGGGCGGACGTGGCTCTCAATTGGTTCAAGGATCGAGCTGGCATCGAGGCGACGCTGGCTGAACTCGAACCGCTCGGGCGACGGGTCATCGAGGTCGAAGGCGACGTCGCACGAGCGGAGTCGGCCGAGCAATTCGTGGCGTGCGCGGCGACTGCCCTCGGCAGTGTCGATGTGTTAGTGAGCAACGCAGGAATCTGTCCGTTTCATGCGTTTCTCGATACCTCGGCGGAGGTGTTCGAGCGAACCATGGCGGTCAATCTGCACGGTGCGTACTACATGACACAGGCTGCCGCGCGGCAGATGCGGCAGCAAGGCCGGGGTGGCGCGCTGATAGCGGTCAGTTCGATCAGTGCGCTCGTCGGCGGCGGTATGCAGGCGCATTACACGCCCACCAAGGCGGGCGTGCACTCACTGATGCAGTCGTGCGCCATCGCACTGGGTCCGTACGGAATCCGCTGTAACTCGGTCATGCCGGGCACAATCGAGACCGATATCAATCGGGAGGATTTGGCCGACCCCGTCAAACGAGCCTACATGGAGAGGCGCATTCCGCTCGGCCGACTCGGTGAGCCGCACGATGTGGCCGGATGCGTGGTGTTCCTCGCCTCGGATCTGGCCCGCTACGTGACGGGCGCGGCCGTTCTGGTCGACGGCGGGTTGTTCGTCAATCTGCAGTAACGCAGTCCCGGGAGAATGCGCGGCGCCAGCATCCTGGCCGGCGCCGCGCGGGGGGGGGGGGGGCTGGAGAATCCGATCAGCTCTTCCAGGGCCGCGACCGGGCCACGGTGATAGCTCGATCGTCATGCGGCCATTTGCCGCTGACGCAGCAATAAAACTCATACAGCGTGTCGTCGGCATAAATCACCGACGGCTTGTGCGCGAAATCATCGTCGATCGAACCCGGTGGTCCGGAATTCACCATGATTTCAGGCACTTTGGTCAGGTGATAAGGATCCTGGCCAAGGGCGAGCAGGTTGCGGGCATGTCCATCGTTGGCAAACCCGTAGTAGTACACGCCCCACCAAGGCCCCCAACGGACCACACACGGATCACTGGCGAAGCGTGCATCCCATGCCTTCGGACCGCCGTGGCGGAGCACCGGATTGCCGGGATATCGAGTCCAGGTCTTCAGGTCTGGTGAAGTTGCGATGCCGATCTGCTCGTGCCAATCGCGCAGATGATTGGATTTTGCGTTGTAGAAGATATAGTAAAGACCGTGGTCGCGTACCAGGTACGCCTTGTAGAGTCCGCCGGCCTCCCAGGGCAACGACGGGTCGGGCGTCAGGACCGGATCGGTGATATCCCAGTGCATCAGATCCTTGCTGAAGGCAAGGCCGATCACCCCGGGGCCTTGTTCGTAGCCCGGATGCGGACAGGCAAACCACGTAGCCACGTACTGGCCATCGACCTTGATCAGCGAGCCCCGTGAGTGCAATCCATCCTCACGCAGAATCGACATCATCGCGATGTTGTAGCGTGTGATTGGACTCTTCGGGTTGCGGTGGAGTATCTGCCCAACCCGCCGCCAGTGCTCCAGATCGTCGGATTCGGCGAGTCCGGTCTGATAACCGATGCCGTCAAATCCGATATAGGTCATGAAATAGCGCCCGTCGTGCTCGAACACGAACGGGCAATCGACCAGAAGACGGTCGAAACTCCCGGGCACGCCCGAGCGGGTGAGAATGCGCTGCTCGAGCTTGTAAGGCGTGCGAAACGGCGCAATGTCGGGCAGACGTGCGGTCGGTTTCCCGACCGCACGCCCCATCGACAAGCCCGCGCCCGTCGCCAACATCCCGGTAAGCAGATTCCGTCTCTGGTGATCGACCATGCGGGCGGGTCTCCCTAGAGCTTCAGGTTGAATCCGAGCATCACCTCGCGGTCATCGATCGTGGCGCCCTGCGGCAGAGTCGGTGTGCCGTAGTACGTCACGATCTTGGTGCGCAACAGGTTCGAACCCTGTGCATACACCGACAGATGATGATTGATCTGGTACTCGAGCGAGGCATCAAGCCAACCGTAACTCGCGGTATAGATCGGATTCGCTGCCAGCTGCGCATTCGAGCCGTTGTACAGCGAGGTGTAGAAGTTGCTGCGCCAGTTGTAGGCGACGCGGAACGACACCGGTCCTTTTTCGTAAATCCCGATCAGGTTGTAGCTGTTCTTGGACAGCCCGGGCAGCGTGGTCGTCTGCCCGGCGACCGCGGTTGGAGCCGCCGCATCGATGTAGGTATAGTTCGCCGCGATTCCAAGGCCGCTCAGTAGTCCCGGCAGGTGCCGGAAGAACTGCTGGTATCCGAGCTCCAGGCCCTTCACCGTGGCGTTACCGCCGTCGACGGCACCGGTCAGGTTGTACGTGACGCCGTTGATGGCAAACGCGGCCTGCTGGGTCTCCGAGAGCCAGAAGTTCTGCAGACGCTTGTAGAACACATCCGCGGTGAGCGCCGAACCATGCGCAAAGTAGTACTCGAGCGAGGTGTCGAATTGCGTCGCGGTGGTCGGCTTGAGGTTCGGATTACCGCCGCTCGCCGCGCCCTGCGCCGGCAGCAGGCTGATCGAGGGCCGGATCTGACTGAAGTCCGGATAGGCGATCGCCTTGGACGCCGCGAAGCGCCACTGCAGGTCATGGGTCAGCTTGAACAGCAGGTTCAAGCTCGGCAGCGCGTCGGTCTCACCGTGTGAGAAATTCGCGGGCGTGTAGACCCCGGCGTTGCCAACCTCACCGCTCATGAAGTCCTCGTGCCGGACCACCCGCACCCCGATGTTACCGCTCATTGGGACACCAACGTGTGCTTGGAAGTTCAGCTGGACGAACCCGGCATAGGTGCGTTCGTCGACATGGTAGTCGGCGGTACCGTTGTCCGTGGGCATGGGTGCGCCGAAGGCGTTGTACACGTTCGCCGACTGGAAGTGCAGCTGGTTCGGATTAAATACCGCGTAGTCTGGAATGACCGGGGTGGAGGAAACGGCCGATAGGAACGGACTGAGCGGAACGTCGGAGAACCACTGGGAATTCGCCTGAATCTGCGCGCTGTCGATGGCCGCAAAAGTGGACCATTGGTTGAACTGATCCTTGCGGTCCGCCAACTGCACGCCGCTTTCCACCGAAGTGAGGAAGCCGTGGGCGAAGGCGTAGGTTGCGTTCAGCGTGGCGGCGGTCTCGCTGCCGCGGAAATGCTGCTCGGTGTCGTACAGGTAGCTGTGATAGTTGCTCGCCGTACTGTCGTTGAAGTTGGCGAGGTTGGTGAGATTGAAGCCCGGCACGAGCGAGCTCGTGATACCGGAGGTGGATACGCTCTGCGCAATTGTCGGAACGGTCGTGCCGATATCGACGGCCGGATTATTCAGCCGCTCTGTCGCTTTCGTGTAACTGAGATCGCCGACGACAGTCCACGGGATAGGTGTCCATTTCAGATGCAGATTGTACTGGCGGTTGACGTCCTCGACAGTACGCCACGCACCGACGGTGCTCGCCAGACCATTATTGAAGGTGACCGCACTGGCATCGCTGGTGCCCGGAAAGAGTGAGACCGATCCTGGCTGAATCGTGCCGCCACCCTGCTGGGAGAAGAAGGTGTACTGGTTCTGCACCCATGTAAAGTCTTCGCTCATGGCCTCCGCGTAGGCTTGGAAGTCACTAGTCGGCTTCCACTGCAGGACGGCGTCGACGCCGATGCGCTTGCGGTTGCCGACGAACATGGTGTTGTACACCCCGTTGGTGTACTCGACGGTCTTACCCGGGATGGCGGTGTTGCTGATGGCGATTGAATTGTTCGTCGCCCCGTCTTCGCGGTAGGCCCGATCGTGGTAGGAAAAATCGAGTAAGGCGCCAACCTTGCCGATGCCCGTGCGCCAGATGTCGCTCGCCAGCATGTTGAAGTTCGGACGGGCCGTGCCGATCATGTCGCCGTAGGTCTCCCCGGCGCTGAAGTCGAGCTGATGGCCCGAGAAATCGAATGGCCGGTGTGTGCGCAGATCGACGGTGCCGGCAAGGCCGCCGGCGATCTGGCTCGCCGTGGGATCTTTGTAGACGTCGATTCCGGCGAGCAGCGAGGAAGGAATATCTTCAAGGTTCAGCACGCGGCTGCCGGTGGCGCTGAACACTTCGCGGCCGTTCAGGGTGGTCTCCGCGTAGGGTAACCCGCGGATTTCATAGCCACTATTGATCACCGAGCCGCCGATGTTGACCGTGCCGCCGCCTTCACCGAGCTGGCGGCTGATCTGGATGCCGGGGATGCGCTGCAGCGCGTCGATTGCGGTGACGTCGGGGAGTTTGCCGATCTGCGAGGCGACGATGGCGTCCTCGATGGTGTTCGAGAAGCGCTTGATGTTCAGCGCGCTCTCCATGCTGGCACGGATGCCGGTCACGACCACTTCCTTCAGGACCGCAGGCGCCGCGGCTTTCTTGTGATCGTGGGCGTTACCCGCGGTCGAGTCGGCGGCCGTCGCGGCCTGGGGGCCGGGTCCGGCAGATTTGGCCCAGGCGGGCACGGCGCCGGCCAATGCCAGCGCGACGGCTCCGGACACGAGCCTTGACGTGAGCTTCATGATCGATCCCCCTCGAGTCAGTTAATGCAGTTTCGTAAACGCCTAAGACCGCGATATTCAGCGGTTCCGCCTGCAGCGTTGTTTACAGGCGGATGATATCTTCGTATATAAATATAAATACCATTGGCGCACCGGCGGACGCAAGAGGAATCTCATAATATGAAACGCGAGATCATATTCTTGGACGACGTCTGTTGGTCCTGCGCCACATGACGTCGCGCCGTACCGTGTTGCGCCTGCTGGCGCTCGGGACACCGGCCGGGCTGGCCGGCGTGCGCACCGCGCAGGCCACCGAGCCGAACGGACCGTGCGACGTCAGTCCGATGGATCTGCAGATCGAGTGGCGCAGCGCGGCGCATGGCATCGATGCGTGCCGGCCCCGCTTCGGCTGGACGCTCGCGCCACGCTCAGCGGCGCTGCGGGTGCTCGGCCAGAGCGCCTGGCAGGTGATCGTAGCCCGTTTCCCCGCCGCGATCCGGGCGGGGCATGGGGAGATCTGGGACAGTGGCCGGTGCAGTTCGCCCGCCCTGCGGGTCGCGCCGGAACATGATCTGCCCCTGACATCGCAAAGCCTCTACTGGTGGGCCGTGCGCGTCTGGGACCAACGCGGCCGCCCCAGTGAGTTCACTCCGCCGGTCTTGTTCAGCACCGGCGTCGTGCAGGCCTCCGACTGGCGTGCGCAATGGATTTCGGACGGCCCGGACTGGCCGGCAAGCCCCCTGCCCCCACCGGCGATCAATCGCAGCCCGCCGTCCGAGCCGCGGCCGATGCCACTGTTCCGGCGGGAGTTCCAGGTGCGCAAGCCGCTACGGTGCGCGCTGCTGTCGGTGTGCGGGCTGGGTCAGTATGCCCTACACATCAATGGGGATCCGGTGAGCACGAGCGTGCTCAATCCCGGCTGGACCGATTACACCAAGACCGTGCTCTACGACACGTTCGAGGTCACCTCGCGCTTGCGCCCGGGAACGAATGTGCTCGGCGTGCTGCTCGGCAACGGGTTCTTCAATGTCGAGAAATATCCCGGCCGGTATACCAAGTTCGTGGGCAGTTTCGGGCGTCCGAAGCTGATCGCGCAGCTGCGCATGCTGTATGCCGATGGCAGCGAGGACTGGGTGGTCAGTGATGCGTCCTGGGACACTCACCCTGGTCCGATTGTGCTGTCGTCGGTGTACGGCGGAGAGGATTTCGATGCCCGGCGCGCCCTACCCGGCTGGGACCGTCCGGGGTTCGCAGCCGCCGGCTGGCGGCGTGCCACGCAGGTGCGCCAGCCCGGCGGGCGCCTGCGCGCCCAGACGGTTCCGGCAGTGAGGGCTGCGCGCACCCTGAAGCCCATGGCCGTCACGCAGCCGAAACCGGGCGTGTTTGTCTACGATCTCGGGGAGAATTTTTCTGGTTGGCCGGTCATTACCGTGCGCGGCCCGGCCGGATGCACGGTACGCCTGCTGCCCGGCGAGCTGCTGCAGAAGGACGGTTGCGTCACCCAGCGCAGTGCAGCCGCGACACCCTCGGATGCCGTCTGGTTCACCTACACCCTGGCCGGTACGGGCCTTGAGCGGTGGCAGCCTCGGTTCAGCTACTACGGCTTTCGGTATGTGCAAGTCGAAGGCGCCACGCCGAGCGATCGACAACGTTCCGGTGTGCCCGAACTGCGCTCGCTTGAAGGGCAGTTCCTGCACGATTCACTAGCGCGCATCGGCACGCTCGAGATCGGCCAGCCGATGCTGCGCCGCATCCATCAGCTCATCGTACAGGCCTTGCTCAGCAACAGTTTCAGTGTGCTCACCGACTGCCCACAACGCGAGAAGCTCGGGTGGCTGGAGCAGACGTACCTCAATGCCGATACCGTGTTCTACAACGAACAGGCGGTCACGGTGTACGAGAAGATGCTGCGCGACATGATGGACAGCCAGCGGGCTTCAGGACTGGTGCCGAGCATCGCCCCGGAGTACGTCGCATTCCTCGATGCCGACGGGCGCAATTCCGCGTTCCGCGATTCCCCGGAATGGGGTTCGGCGATCGTGCTCTCGCCGTGGGCGGCATACCGCTACACCGGCGACAGACGCATCCTCGCCACCGGCTACCCGGCCATGTGCCGCTACGCGGCCTACTTGGCTTCACGCGCCCACGGCGATCTGCTCGACTACGGTCTCGGAGATTGGTTCGACTGGGGACCGAAGCCGCCGGGAGAATCGCAGCTGACCAGCAAGCGCTTGACGGCCTCGGCGACCTACTGCCGGGTGCTCGCCACGCTCGCGGCCATCGCACGGCTCCTTGGATACAGCACTGATGCGGGCCGCTTCGCACGACGCGCCGTGACGGTGCGCCGCGCTCTGAATCGCGCGCTGTTCGATCCGGCCACCCATTCGTACGGAAGCGGCAGCCAGACAGCCAATGCCATGCCGCTGGCGATTGGCTTAGTGCCGGCCCAGGAGCGCAGCGCAGTCCTGGCAAACCTGGTCGCTGACATCCGGGCACACGGCAATCACGTGACGGCCGGAGACATCGGTTTCCTTTATGTCATCCTGGCGCTGATGCAAGGGGGCCGCGCGGATGTCCTGTTCGACATCCTTACGCAGACGACGGCGCCGAGCTATGGATACCAGCTGGCGCGCGGTGCGACTGCGCTCACAGAAACCTGGAACGCGAATCCCGACAACTCGCAGAACCATTTCATGCTCGGCCAGGCGGAGGCGTGGCTTTACGGTGGCCTGGCTGGTTTGCGCATCGATCAGCACCGCGCGGCGCATGAGCGCATCCGCATTGAGCCGCAGCCGGTCAAAGGCGTTCGCTACGCGGCGGTGCACTACCAGGGGGTATTCGGCGAGGTGAGCGTGCGCTGGGTGAAGAATCGCACCGAGAGCCGACTGCGACTGCGCGTGAGCGTGCCGGCCGGCATGCTGGCGACACTCGCCATACCGTGTGCCGAGCCAAGTCGGATCCGCGCAGGCGGGCACGCACTCGATAACACTTACGGCGTCTTACACGCGCGGCGCAGTGCCGGACGCACGCTGATCACAGTGGGGTCAGGCCATTACGTCTTTGACGCACCGCTCGTCTGAGGCCCACTCGCGACAGGTGATGTCACGCCCTGCAGGCGTCGATCGGCACACCGGAGCAAGTATCCGGCGAATGTTGCCGGCGATACCCCGCTATTTGCCGATGCAGAAGCTGCCGAAGATACGCCCCAGCAGATCCTCGCTGGTGAACACCCCGGTGATTTCGCTCAGCGCCTGTTGTGCCCCGCGCAGGTCCTCGGCGACGAGCTCGCCGCTGCGGCTCTCGTGTAGCCGCCGCTCTGCCTCCTCGACCATCCGGCGCGCACGGAGCAGCGCGTCGAGGTGACGACGGCGCGCCGAGACTGTGCCGGTGTCAATGTTCTTGAAGCCGACGCAATCTTTCAGGTGCGCGCGCAGGCGCTCGATGCCATCGCCGGTGAGCGCCGAGACGGCGACCCGTGGAGGACCCGCCACCGTGTCCGCGAGCGGAATCCCCGCGGCCAGATCGCTCTTATTCAGCACCAGCGTGACCGGAACATCGTGCGGCAGGCGTTCCCGTTCCTCGCGATAGGCTGCGCCCTGCGGATCCTGTAGCAGATCGATCACAAACAGCACCCGGTCGGCGCGGCGCATCTGCTCGTGCGCCCGGCGGATGCCCTCGGCCTCGACCGCATCAGCGCCGTCGCGCAACCCCGCGGTGTCGAGCACGTGCAACGGCATCCCATCGATATCGATTCTCTCGCGCACGATATCGCGCGTCGTCCCGGGGATCGGCGTCACGATGGCTGCATCGTAACCGGCGAGCCGATTCAACAGACTTGATTTGCCGGCGTTCGGCCGCCCGGCCAGCACCACGGTCATGCCCTCGCGCAGCAGCGCACCCTGACGGGCACTGTGCTCGATGCCCTCGAAATGATCCGTCAGAGCGCGAAAACGTTCTTGCAGCTGGCGGTCGGCGAGAAAGTCGATCTCTTCCTCGGGAAAATCGATGGCCGCCTCCACGTACATGCGAACGTCGATCACCGCCTCGGTCAGCCCGTGCACCATGGCGGAGAACTCCCCCTGCAGCGAGCGCATGGCCGCCCGAGCCGCTTCGCGTGAACCGGCGTCGATCAGATCGGCGATGGCTTCGGCCTGAGTGAGATCGACCTTCTCGTTGAGAAAGGCGCGTAACGTAAACTCCCCGGGCTGCGCCCGGCGCGCGCCGAGTTCCAGGATCCGCGCCACCACCGCTTCGAGGACCGCCGGACCGCCATGCCCGTGCAGCTCCAGCACATGCTCACCGGTGTAGGAATGCGGCGCGGGGAAGAACAGCCCGAGACCGGCGTCGATCGGCTCCTGGGCCGCGTCGAGAAAGCGCGCGAAGCGCGCGGTGCGCGCGGGCGGCAGCTCGCCGAGCAGTACCGCCGCGATTTCGGGCACTTTCGGCCCGGACACGCGCACGATGCCGATGCCGCCGCGTCCCGGCGGGGTAGCCGGCGCCACGATGGTATCCGTACGCGTCATGGGTCCAAGAGTACCCCCGCGGCCCGGCTGATAGAAGAGTCCGTTAGGTGCGGGCTCCCACGGCTCCCGCGATGCGCCGATTGATGTTCCACTGCTGCAGGATCGACAGCAGGCTGTTCACCACGTAGTACAGCACCAGGCCCGAGGGGAAGAACGCGAACAGGCCCGCCATGACCAGCGGCATGAACATGAACATCTTGGCCTGCACCGGATCGGGAGGCGCGGGATTGAGCTTGTACTGCAGCACGCCGGTCATGGCCATGATGGCCGGGAGAATGAAGTACGGATCACGCGCCGAGAGGTCCTGGATCCAGAACATGAACGGGGCCTGACGCAGCTCGACGCTGTAGAGCAGCACCCAGTAGAAGGCGATGAACACCGGAAACTGCAGCAGCATCGGCAGGCAGCCGGAGACTGGATTGACTTTCTCGCGCTTGTACAGCTCCATCATGGCGCGGCCAAGCTGTTCCTTGTCGTCCTTGTAGGTCTCCTGGATGTTCTTGATACGCGGTCCGAGCGCCTTCATCTTGGCCATCGAGCGGCCGCTGGTTTCCGAGAGCGGATAGAACAGCAGCTTCAAGAGGATGGTGACGACGATGATCGCCACGCCCCAGTTACCGGTGAGCTTGTGGACTTCGCTCAGCATCCAGAACAGCGGACGCGCCAGGAGCGTGAGTTTGCCGTAGTCATCGAGATAGGTGAGGGTCGGATCGGTCCGTTCCAGCTGCGCATGCAGGGTCGGTCCGACGAACAGCGTCTGGCCCAGGGTCAGCGCCGCCCCAGGCGCCACCGTATGTTCCGGTCCGGAGGCCGCCAGCAGATAGGCGGTACCGGAGACCTGTGAGCTGAATCGGTACGGTGCACCCGTCGGCGGCACCACAGCACTGACGAAATCGTGCTGCGGAACGGCAATCCAACCGTCGGTCACCGTGCGGGTGTAATGCTGGTAGTCGCTGCTGGCCGGATCGAGCTTCACGTATTCGTGGCCGTTCCAGATCGCAGGACCGTGATAGGCCTTGCTGCCCGGATCGAAATAGCTGCCGCTGGTGCGCGGATCGTTGCGGAACAGCTGCGCGTACTGCGTGACGGTCCACGGCTGCGCGCTGCCGTTGTGGACCGCGTACTGCAGGCGGATGCGGTAGGAGCCCTTGCGGAAGATAAAGGTCTTGGTAACCGTGATGCCGTTGGCGGACCAGGTCAGCGGGACGCGCAGCACGCCGCTCGGACCCATGCGGTACACGGGCTGCGGGGCGGTGAACGCGGCGGTCTGGGTCGGGTAGAGCGATCCGGCCGGGCCCGTCAGGCCGGTCTGCAGGAGATACTCGGTCGCGGGGTCGGGGTTCTCGAGCACGACCCGCTCGGATTTGCCCTTCACCTTCGCATACTTCAGCAACTTCACGTGCTCGAGCGTGCCACCCTGGGTGCTGATCTGCAGGTCGTACACGTCGGTGTGTACCTGCACGGTCGCAGCCCCCGGGGCCGGCGCCACGGGAAGCGTGGCACCCGGGCCCGGGGCGCTCATCGGTGCGGCGCTGGGGAGGGGAGACGCAGCGGGCCGCGCCGCCGCGCTCTGCGGGGTCTGCGGGACGTTCGCGGCGAGGTTCGCCGGTGCGGGGGCCTGCTGTGTGTGCACCCCGTTCGGCGCGGACGCGAAATCCGTGGTCCAGGTCGTGTAGTTGAACCACAGCAGCAGGGCAAGCCCCAGCCAGACGAAATAGCGCAATTGATTAGTCATGTCGGTGAGCAATCGGGGTCGAGCCATGGACAGGCACCGGATCGTAGCCGCCCGCATGCCAGGGATGGCAGCGGCCGATGCGCTTCAGCGCCAGCCAGCCACCGCGCAGGATGCCGAAGCGTTCGATCGCTTCGGCGGCATAGTGGGAACAGGACGGGTGGAACCGGCAGTTGGACCCGAGCAGGGGACTGAGCGTCCACTGATACAGGCGGATCAGGGCGAGGGCGAGGGCGCGCATCGTTCAATGACCTGGCGCCATAGCGCCGCAAGACTGGCATGCAATTCGGGTCCCGGGGCAGCAAGGGCCCGGGACCGGGCGCTGACCACGAGGTCCACGCCGGGCAGCGCCTGCTGATGGCGCCGGAAGGATTCGCGGATGATGCGGCGGATACGGTTGCGTTCCACCGCGGTACGGGTGACGCGCAGCGCGACGGCCAGGCCGAGGCGGGGACCGCTCTTGTCGTTGCTGATCACTGTCACCGCGAAAAATCCGTTGCCAAAGCGCCTGCCGCGCAGGCGCGCCGCATCGAAATCCGATTTATGCCGCACCCGCCTCGAGGGCGGAAACGTCAGCCGCGCTCGAGGCTCACGAGACATGCGGACCACCTCGTTGTACGCCAGGATGCAGGCCGGGGCCGGGTCGTTCCGGCCCCGCAGACGCATCGGCGTCGGCCGGGCAGCAGTCGTCAGCGCCGTCCCGCGTTACGGGATCAGCTTCTTACGTCCTTTGGCACGGCGACGGGCCAGCACTTTGCGGCCGTTTTGGGTCGCCATACGCGCCCGGAACCCGTGTGTACGCTTTCGGCGCACTTTGCTCGGTTGGTAGGTACGCTTCATACCGGGGCTCCAGAAGGTTCCAGTGGGGTCCAAAAAGGGGCGGCAAGGCTAAGCCGTTGACCGCCAAGGTGTCAATATTTAATCGTGTGAAAATCTTCAGCGGGACGGCCGATCGGTATAGACTCGCCAGCCTTTTCCACCAAGCCGGAGCCCTCCCCGATGCACACTCTGCGGTCTCCCCGCAGCGGCATCTTGCCGCAATTGCTCGGGGAGCGCGAGGCGCCCGTCGCGCTTGCGCGACGGGTGGCGCATCGGGCCGGCATCGGCCTTTAGCAGCAGTCGGGGGATACGCGGTTGGAAGCGTCGCTGTGGGCTCGGTGCATATGTGCCCTGGAGGCCGAGCTCCCGGAACAGCAGTTCAATACGTGGGTGCGGCCGCTGCAGGCGCTTGAGGGCGCCGGGGCGTTGAAGCTGCTCGCGCCGAACCGCTTCGTGGTCGAGTGGATCAATGAGCGGCTGCTGCCGCGCATCGGGGAGCTGCTGCGCGACAAAAGCACCGGGGATGTGCCGATTGTCACCGTGGAGGTGGGCTCTCGCCCGAGCGCTGCGGAGCCGTCACCGGCCCCGGTGCCCGAGGTAGCGAAGCGGCCCCGGCGCGGGGAAGGCTTGGTGATCGGTGCGCGCCTGAACGCCGACTTTTCGTTCGCGAGTTTCGTCGAGGGCAAGAGCAACCAGCTGGCCAAGGCCGCCTCGCTGCAGGTCGCGGAGAATCCGGGCAAGGCGTACAACCCGCTGTTCCTCTACGGCGGTGTGGGACTCGGCAAGACTCACCTGATGCATGCGATCGCACATCACATCCGCGAGCACAACGAGGAAGCGCGGATTGCGTACGTGCACTCGGAACGGTTCGTCAGCGACATGGTGCGTGCCCTGCAGCACAACTCGATGAACGAGTTCAAGACCGCGTACCGTTCGCTCGATGCGCTGCTGATCGACGACATTCAGTTCTTTGCCGGCAAGGAGCGCTCGCAGGAGGAATTCTTCCACACGTTCAATGCGCTGCTCGAAGGGCAGCACCAGGTGATCCTTAGCTGCGACCGCTACCCGAAGGAGGTTGAGGGTCTGGAGGAGCGGTTGAAATCCCGCTTCGGCTGGGGACTCACGGTGGCGGTCGAACCGCCGGAACTGGAGACCAGCGTGGCCATCCTGATCAGCAAGTCCCGCCAGTTCGGCATGCCTCTGCCGGAGGAAGTCGCTTTTTTTATCGCCAAGCGCATCCGCTCAAACGTGCGCGAACTCGAAGGGGCACTGCGCCGAGTCATTGCCAATGCCCGCTTCACGGGACATCCGATCACGCTGGAGTTCACCAAGGAGGCGCTGAAGGACCTGCTGTCGCTGCAGGCGAAACTCGTCACCATCGAGAACATCCAAAAGACGGTGGCCGATTACTACAAAGTGCGGGTCGCGGAACTGCTCTCGAAGCGGCGCAGCCGCTCGGTGGCCCGACCCCGGCAGGTCGCGATGGCGCTCGCCAAGGAGCTCACCAGTCAGAGCCTGCCGGAGATCGGCGATGCGTTCGGTGGCCGCGATCACACGACGGTGCTGCATGCCTGCAAGCGAATCAAGGAGCTGCGGGACATCGACATCCGGATGAGCGAGGATTACTCGAACCTGTTGAGAACCCTGACCGCCTGAGTGGACAGGGCTGTGGATGAGCTGTGGATGGTTCTGGGGATAAAGTTATGCACAGTGGATGCACAGCTCACACCCAGGCAGTCCCCGCAAAGCGCGGGCGCGAACGGAGCGTAAGCGATTGTTCGGGTTCAGGTCGCGGCATAATGCGCCTTATCCACAGGCCTAATCGTTACTACAATCGGATTCTTAAGATCTCAAGACAAGAAGATAAGACTTATGAAGCTCACGGCTAAGCGCGAAGAACTGCTCGCTCCCCTGCAAAGCGTGATCGGTGTCGTGGAGCGGCGCCAGACGATGCCGGTGCTGGCGAACGTACTGCTCTCTGCGCGGGACAAGCACCTGGTCATGACCGGAACGGACCTCGAGGTCGAACTCGCCGCCACGAGCGCTATACAGCTCGAGAGCGCAGGCGACATCACCGTGCCGGGGCGCAAGTTTCTCGACATCCTGCGTGCGCTGCCCGCTGGGGTGGATCTGGCGCTGACCACGGAAGGGGAAAAGGTGACCGTGCGGGCCGGGCGGAGCCGCTTCACCTTGACCACCCTGCCTGCGGCGGAATTTCCGGTGCTGGAGGAGATCCACGCGCAGCAAACGCTCACGCTCAGCCAGGGTGCATTCCATCGGCTGATCGATAAGACCCACTTCTCCATGGCGCAGCAGGATGTGCGCTACTACCTCAACGGGCTGCTCATCGAGACCGAGGACAGTACCTTGCGCGCGGTGGCCACCGATGGGCACCGATTGGCGCTGTGTGAAACGACCCTGACCGCCCCGGGCCGCTCCGGTCAAGTGATCGTGCCTCGTAAGGCCATTCTCGAGCTGCAGCGCATTTTGGGCACAGAGGGCGAGATCGAACTAGCGATTGGAACCAATCACATTCGTGCTCAGATCGGCGATATTCGATTCACTTCGAAGCTGATTGATGGACGTTTCCCGGAGTACGGGCGCGTCATCCCGCACGAGCCACCGCGCATCGCGCTGGCGGATCGAGACCTGCTGCGCCAAGCGCTGCAGCGCACAGCGATCCTGTCGAACGAGAAATATCGGGGAATCCGGGTGGGCGTGAAATCCGGTCTGCTGTCATTGCAGGCGCACAACCCGGAACACGAGGAAGCGGAAGACCAGCTCGAAATCGAGTACGAAGGCGAGGAAATCGAGATCGGTTTCAACGTGAACTATCTCCTCGATGCGTTGAGCGCGATCGAAACCGATCGCGTCGAACTCGGGTTTACCGACGCGAACAGCAGTTGTCTGATTCGCGCGCCAGGATTGGCGGAGGCACGCTACGTCGTCATGCCCATGCGGCTCTGAACGGACGAGCTGGCGCGACTGTGAGCGGAGCGGCCCGCCAGCAGGTGGGCCGCATCGACCATGAGCCTTGGCGAGCTCCAGATTCGGAATGTGCGCTGTATCCGCACCGCACAGGTGGAGCTGCATCCACGCTGCACGCTCATCTGGGGCGGCAATGGGGCCGGGAAGACCTCGCTGCTCGAATCAGCGTTTCTGCTCGGTCGGGGCCGCTCGTTCCGGTCACGACAAACCGAACAGCTAGTGCACAGAGCAGCGCCGGCGCTGACAGTCTTCGGTCGCACTGGCGGCCCGCTCCCACATGCGATCGGCGTCGAATTCGATCGGGAACAGGGGATCACGGCTCGGGTGGATAGCCAGAACGTCAAGTCACTGGCGGACCTCAGTCTAGCGTTTCCGGTGCAGGTGATTGATCCGGACATCCACAAACTGATTGAAGAAGGCGGTCGCCGCCGTCGCCGGTGGCTCGACTGGGCAGTGTTCCACGTGGAACCTCAGTTCGGGGAGGCCTGGTTCCGATATGCTCGCGCGCTACGGCAGCGGAATGCCGCCCTCAAAGGTCATCCCTCCCAAGCACGTCCCTGGGAAGCCGAGCTGGCGGAGCAGGGTGCACGCATGTCCGCCGCACGTCGGACCGTGCTCGAGCGGCTTGAGCCATACTGGACCGCGATCGTGGCCGCGGTCGACTGCCCCAAGGCCCATATCGGCTATGTGCAAGGCTGGTCGGAGGCTGTCTCGCTGGCGGATGCGCTCGAAACGGTGCGCTCGCGGGACGAATCGCGCCAGACCACAACGGTAGGGCCGCATCGAGCCGACCTGCGAATCACCATCGATGGCAAACCCGCTCGGGACACGCTCTCTCGCGGCCAACAGAAATTAACGGCGGCGGCGCTGACGCTGGCCCAACTGCGCCTGCTGGCGGACTCGACGACCGCAATGCCGACGCTGCTGCTCGATGATCCGGCGGCGGAGCTTGACGCTGAGCATCAAGCGGGATTTGTCGCTGAAATTCTGCGGCTGAACTGTCAGCTCGTGATTACTGCCCTGCAGCCGCAGATTCCGGGGTTTACGCAGCCGGATCGGGTGTTTCACGTGGAACAGGGCGACGTCCGACCGGTATAATGAGGCATCGCACCACGGGACCGTTCATGGCAGCCGAAGACGTCTACGACTCGAGTAAAATCAAGGTCTTAAAAGGTCTGGATGCCGTGCGGAAGCGGCCCGGGATGTACATCGGCGACACCGATGACGGCACCGGCCTGCACCACATGGTGTTCGAGGTCGTCGACAACTCCATCGACGAAGCCCTGGCCGGATTTTGCGATCGCATCGTCGTCACGGTTCACGCCGACGAGTCCATCACCGTCTCGGACAACGGCCGTGGCATTCCGGTGGACATGCACCCCGAGGAGGGCCGATCCGCAGCCGAAGTCATCATGACCGTGCTGCATGCCGGCGGAAAATTCGACGCGAGTTCTTACAAGGTCTCCGGCGGGCTGCACGGCGTCGGCGTCTCGGTGGTCAACGCGCTGTCCGACTACCTGCTGCTCATCATTCATCGTGACGGCAAAGTTCATCGCCAGGAATACCGCCTCGGCGACCCGCTCGCACCCCTCGCGCCGGTCGGCCCTTCCGAGCAGCGCGGCACGACCATCCGTTTCAAGCCGAGTGCGCAGATCTTCACGCACATCCAATTCAACCATGACATCCTGGCCAAGAGGCTGCGCGAGCTGTCGTTTCTGAATTCCGGGGTGCGTATCGAGCTGATTGACGAGCGCGAGAACACGTCGGACGTTTTTCAGCACGAAGGGGGCCTGCAGGCCTTCGTGAAATACCTCAACCGCTCCCGCACCCCGGTGCACGAATCCATCCCGTGGTTCAAGACCCAGGACGGACCGGTGACCATCGAAGTTGCGCTGCAGTGGAACGACTCCTACCAGGAGAGCATGTTCTGCTACACCAACAATATCCCGCAGAAGGACGGCGGCACCCATCTGGCCGGGTTCCGCAGCGCGCTGACGCGCACGCTCAATGACTACATCGAAAAGGAAATGTCGGCCAAGAAGGACAAAGTCCCCACCACGGGCGATGACGCCCGCGAGGGCCTCACCGCCATTCTGTCGGTGAAGCTGCCGGACCCGAAGTTCTCCTCGCAGACCAAGGACAAGCTGGTCTCCTCCGAGGTCAAGGGCATCGTCGAGGCGGCGGTGAGCGCAAAGCTGCAGGATTTTCTGCTTGAGCACCCGCAGGACGCCAAAGCCATCATCGCCAAGATGCTCGAGGCGGCCCGGGCGCGCGAAGCGGCGCGCAAGGCCCGTGAAATGACCCGGCGCAAAGGCGCGCTCGATATCGCCGGACTGCCGGGCAAACTCGCCGACTGCCAGGAGAAGGATCCGGCACTCTCGGAAATCTTCATCGTCGAGGGCGATTCCGCCGGCGGCTCTGCCAAACAGGGCCGCGACCGCCGGACGCAGGCCATTCTGCCGCTGAAAGGCAAGATCCTGAACGTCGAGAAAGCGCGCTTCGACAAGATGCTCTCCTCGGCGGAGGTCGGCACGCTGATCACCGCCCTCGGCTGCGGCATCGGCAAGGATGATTTCGATCTCGCCAAACTGCGCTATCACCGCGTGATCATCATGACCGACGCGGACGTCGACGGCAGTCACATCCGAACGCTTCTGCTGACGTTCTTCTACCGGCAGATGCTGGCTCTGATCGAAAATGGGCACATCTACATCGCCCAGCCCCCCCTGTTCAAAGTCAAACGCGGTAAACAGGAGATGTACGTCAAGGATGAGGCTGAACTCGATGCGGTGCTGCTGAATTCCGCGCTGGAAAACGCGGCACTGCACGTCAACGCGGAAGCGCCGCCGCTGCAGGGGCCCGGTCTGGAAGTGCTCGCCCGCCAATACACCGAGGTCCAGGCCATCATCAAGCGCTGGTCGCGCCGCTACGACGAGCGCCTGCTCGAGCAGCTGATCTACCTGCCGGTGGTCCGTCCACAGGACTTCGATCAGGCGGACTGGCTCCGGGCCTGGGCCGCCCAGCTGCACCAGAGTCTCAATGCGCTCGACGACGTGACCCGCTCGTATAGGGTTGAGTTGCGCGATGCACCCGCTCAGGGTCACGGGCCGCGGGTCGTGATCCGCCGCACCGAACACGGCACCGACAACACGAAGTACCTGACACGAGAGTTCTTCGAGTCCGCCGAGTATCAGCGCATCGCCGATCTCGCGCGCACGCTCGCGGGCCTGATCGGAGAGGGTGCGACGGTGACCCGCGGGGAGGCTCGCCAGCCGATCGGCTCGTTCAAGGAGGCCATGAAGTGGCTATTTGACCAGGCTCGCAAGGGTCAGAGCATTCAGCGCTACAAGGGCCTGGGGGAGATGAACCCCGAGCAGCTCTGGGAGACGACGATTAATCCCGAGACGCGCCGGCTGATGCAGGTCAAGATCGACGACGCCGTGACCTCAGACGATATTTTCACGACCCTGATGGGCGATCAGGTCGAGCCGCGCCGCGAGTTCATCGAGAAGAACGCGCTCTCAGTGACCAATCTCGATATCTGATGCACGCCGGCCGCTATAGATTGACGGCCGCCATGCCGGCTGGCGGATAACGCGTACCCGCGGCGGCCCCGGGTGGGAACGCCGCATCGAGTGCCGCGAAGTCCGCCGCGTCCAGGCGCACTCCCAGCGCACCGAGGTTTTCCTCGAGGCGCGAGCGCCGCTTAGTGCCCGGAATCGCAATGACGTCCTCGCCTTGAGCCAGGACCCAGGCGAGCGCTATCTGTGCGGATGTACAGCCCTTCCGCGCCGCAAGTCCATGCACCGCGTCCAGCAGGGGCAAATTGCGCGCGAAGTTCTCGCCCTGGAACCTCGGGTGATTGCGACGAAAGTCCTCCGCGCCCAGATCCTCCGGTCGCTGGATCGCTCCGGTCAGAAACCCCCGTCCGAGCGGCGAGTACGCCACCAGCGCAATCCCCCACCGCCGGCAGGCCGCCAGCACCCCGTTGTCCTGCAGATCGCGCGACCACAGCGAGAATTCACTTTGCAGCGCCGCGATCGGATGCACTTTCGCAGCCCGCTCGAGGGTCGCTGCACCGGCCTCCGACAGTCCGAGGTAGCGCACCTTGCCGGTGTGTACGAGCTCGGCCATCGCACCCACGGTCTCCTCGATCGGGACCTGCGGATCGACGCGATGCTGGTAGTACAGATCGATGACCTCCACGCCCAGCCGCTTGAGGCTCGCCTCGCAGGCGCTGCGCACATACTCGGGGCGACCGCTGATGCCGCGCGTGGCCGGATCCGCCGCATCGCGCACGATCCCGAATTTCGTGGCCAGGAATACCGCTGACCGCCGCCCGCGAATGGCCCGACCGACCAGCTCCTCATTGACGAATGGCCCGTACATGTCCGCGGTGTCGAGCAAGGTGATGCCCCGATCGAGCGCCAGGTGGATCGTGGCGACCGATTCGGCATCGTCCCGCACCCCGTAGAACTCGCTCATCCCCATGCAGCCGAGCCCCAAGGCGGAGACCTGGGGTCCATTCTTGCCGAGCAATCGGGTCTGCATAGGAAACTCCTTGCGCATCCGCGCACTTCAGGAAAGGGCCCGGACCTGTCCGGTCGCTCAGTATACCGCCGCCCTACGCCCTGCTGCCCGCTGAGCCGCACCACCACGGGGCCGTGGTGGCAGAATCCGCCCTTCACTTTTCACGCCCCGAAAGGGATCGCACCCATGTCTACCGACACCCTAGCCCCAGAGGCGCTGCAGCTCAGTCCCAGACGCCACACCAGCACTGCGCGCACCGTCGAGCAGCTGGTCGCCGAGCAGCTTGAGCATTTCGGCATCACCGCGGGCTCTGCGCATGGTCAGGCGCTGACTCGCCTGACACGAGCGCTGATCGATGCGAACGGCGCGGCGCAGGATGCTTGGCGCCTGACCAGCGAAACCCTCGCCAAACTCGAACGCCGCGACCGCATCGCCTGGTTCAACGCCAAGCGCTTTGCCTGCTTCCAGCTCGCCAAGGTGCTCGACACTCTGCAGAACCCGCTGCGAGCCACCTACCAATCGATCATGGACGATGCGCCCACCGCCATCGCCAAAGGACCGAACCCACTATTCGACAACGTCACCGCGCTGTTCAGCGCCACTCCGGTCATCACCCGCACGGCGACCTACGTCTACGCCTGCACCGAGTGGGTCGAGGACGCATTTCAGGGCAAGGAACTGCTGCACGAGATCTACTCCCGGCTGCTCAATCCCACCTCGATCTGCCTGGCCAACCACATCGTCGACCTCGAAGCCGGACCTGATGCCGCCGACTATTTCGCCTGGAACTTCAACTCCGGCATGGCGGCAATCGACGCGACGCTCGCTAACCTCGTCGGCTACGAGGACATCGTCCTCGCCAGCCGCAACGTGTACGGCGGCACCTACCAGCTGTTGCACGACTGGTACGGCAAGCGCAGCAACCTGAATGTCTCAGTCGAGTGGTTCGATGGCGAAACCGGCCCGCAATTCAGCACGCGGCTCGCCGAACTCGAACACCGCTACGCCGAGCGCCTTGCTCAGGGCCGCCAGATCTACATCTACCTGGAGTCGCCGTGCAATCCGCATGGCAACATCCTAGACGTGCCGGCGATCTGCCGTGCCGCGCACGTCAAAGGCCTGACCGTGATCTGCGATGCGACCGTCGGCACCCCGGTGCTGCAGCGCCTCCTGCAGCGTCCCGAGCGCACCGAGCGGCCGGATTTTCTCATTCATTCGTATACCAAAGATATCTGCGGCTCCGGCAACACCACCGCCGGGGTGGTGATTGGACGCACCGAGCGGATGTTTCTACCCAAGGGCCAGAGCGTGCGGGCCACAGGCCATGACGGGCACGAACGTGACTACCGCTGGGACGAAACCATGTTCTGGAACGTGTACTACGTCAAAGGCGCGTTCCTCGATGCCGACAAGGCGTTCGAAGTCTTGAGCGGTATGCGGACGATGGAATTGCGCGTGCTGCAGAAGTGCATCAACACCATCGTGTTGGCCCGTGCATTGGCTCTGCATCCGATGATCAACGTGCACTGCTCGGCTGTGCAGGGGCATCCAAACGGTGCGCTGCGGGAACAGCTGATGACGCTTGGGCTGCCCGCACCGCTGTTCACCATCGACTTCGAGGGCACCGCACGCCATCCCGGACGCCTTGAGCCGAGTCGCCTGCAGCGCCTGCTCGACAGTCTGGAGCCGGCCTTCGGGCTGCAGGTGACCCTCGGTCAGACCAACACCGTGGTGCTCTGCCCGGCCCTGACCAGTCACTCGGAGATGTCCGAGCAGGCACTCGCTGCAGCCGGTATCACGCCGACCACGCTGCGCATTTCGGTCGGCGACGAAGATCCGCGTTACTTGCTCGAACACCTGCGCCAGGCCGCCGCGCTCGCCGCGGGTGACGCCGACCCGGATCTTGCCGCCGGCTTCCCCGGGCGTGAATCCCTCAATGAGATCTACCAGGACGTCTACACGGACGTGCATCGCCGCTGGATTGCGGCGCGTTGCGCCAAGTGAGTGGGACCGGGGCGCGGCCGTCACGGCCGCGCCCGGGAACCTGCGCGGCACCACGCGGGTGACGCGAACCGCGCGCCGTTTGCTTTGAATGCCGGCAGGTGGCCGCTGCATGCGATGAACAGCCGCTGCGGCTCGGACACCGTCCACGCCTCGCTCCAGATCGTGCCGCGTGTCCTGTGCCGCACCCGCAGGTGACGCCCTCGTCAGCCCCGACGCGCATCGACACACGATGACCCGACGCTGCGACCGGGCGAAGGGGACGCGATCTGAGCGTACACCAACAGCCGCAAGTGCCGCTCCGGTTGTCGCCAATCGTCATCACAAGTGGCGTTCGACCAGGGAGCGCGCTAGGGTTTGAAGCGGCCCGACGGACAACGGGCCAAAGGAGTGCTCATGACCCGAGTTGCGCTGCAGGGCAGCGAACGCGAACCTCTGCCGGGGGGGCGGGCGCTACGCCCCGCCGCTGCGGATGAACGGTTGGAAGTCACGGTAGTGTTGCGCCCGGGCGGTACCACATCGTGGCAGGAACGTCTCGCACAACTCGCGCGCGGGGCGCGCCCGCCGCCGTTGACCCGCGAGGCATTCGCCGCGAACCATGCTGCCAGTGCCGCCGACCTCGAGGCGATCGGTAGGTTCGCCGCGACTCACGAACTCGCCGTCCTCGCGCGGCATGCGGCACGCCGAACGATCACCCTCGGCGGGACCGTGCGGCAGATGAATACCGCATTCGGCGTGGAGCTGTGGCAATTTGAACATCCGGGGGGGACCTACCGGGGTCTGCATGGCCCGGTGCTGCTCCCGACGGAACTCCTCGACGGTGTCGTCGCGGTGCTCGGACTGGACAACCGGCCGCAGGCCCGCCCCCACTTTCGGATCCGTACCGGCCCGAAACCGCGCCGCTCGCGCGCCGCCGCCCCGCGCGCCACATCGTTCTCGGCGGTGGAGTTGGCCGCGCTCTATGGGTTTCCCGCCGGCGATGGCGCCGGACAGTGCATCGCGCTGATCGAGCTCGGCGGCGGCTTTCGCCCGGCGGACCTGCGTACGTATTTCGGCGCACTCTCGCTGCCGCTGCCTTCGGTCGTCGCGGTGTCGGTTGACCAGGCGCTCAACGCCCCCACCGGTAATCCGAACAGCGCCGATGGCGAAGTGATGCTCGACATCGAAGTGGCGGGCGCGATCGCGCCGGCGGCAACGATCGTGGTGTATTTCGCACCCAACACCGACGCAGGATTTTTCAACGCGGTGACCACCGCGGCGCATGACACCGTGCATCGACCGTCGGTGATCTCGATCAGTTGGGGTGGTCCGGAGCCGTCCTGGTCGCCTCAAGCGTTGCGCGCGATGGATCAGGCATTTCAGGCCGCTGTGGCGCTGGGGATCACCGTGTGCGTGGCGGCTGGCGACGGCGGCGCCACCGACGGTGTGGCCGGCGGCGTCTACGAAGTGGATTTCCCCGCGTCCAGTCCACACGCGCTCGCCTGCGGGGGAACCCGGGTGACGGCTACGGCGAGCGCGATTGTGAGTGAGACCGTGTGGAATGACGGGACGCCCGCTTCGGGCGCAACCGGCGGAGGCGTCAGCAGCTTCTTCCCGCTGCCCGCCTGGCAGGAGGGACTGCAGACCACTGACGTTCAGGGCGCCACCCAACTCCTTCCGCGCCGTGGTGTTCCGGACGTTGCAGCGGATGCCGACCCGCGATCAGGCTATCAAGTCGTGATCGATGGAATATCGGCCGTCTTTGGCGGTACGAGCGCGGTGGCGCCGCTGTGGGCTGGATTGATCGCGCGTCTGAACGCCGCCGGTGGCCATTCCGCTGGATGGCTCAATCCGCTGCTGTATGCGCACCCCGCGGCGCTGCGCGATATCACACGGGGCAACAACGGCGGCTACAGCGCCTCTCCGGGCTGGGATGCCTGTACTGGTCTTGGCAGCCCCCTGGGGGCGCGCATCGCCGCGCTGCCCGGGGTGTGAGCGACACTCAGCACTGTACGATGCCTTCCAGATAAAAGACGCACTCGCCTTCGAGTTCGACCCGGTTGTCGCGCACCCGGCAGTGCAGTGCACCGCCGCGCCGAGAGGCCTGGTAGGCGCGCAGGTGCGTCTTGCCAAGGGTCTCGGCCCAGTACGGGGCCAGCGCGCAGTGCGCGCTGCCGGTCACCGGATCCTCGGCAACGCCGCGCGCCGGCGTGAAGTACCGACTCACACAATCGTACTCGCCGCTGCCGCGCGCCGTGACGATCACGCCGAGCAGATCAAGCGCGCCGATCGCGGCGATGTCGGGCGCGAGGGTGCGCACGCTCTGCTCGTCGGCGAGCACAGCGAGGTAATTGATCGCATCGGCCCGCACTTCGATCGGGCGTACACCCAGGGCGTGCGCAAGCGCCGCCGGTGGCGTGACCCGATGGGTCGGCCGGGCCGGAAAATCCATGAGGTACCCGCGCGGGGCGCGACTGACGCGCAGCGCACCGCTGGCGGTCTGAAACGTCACCTCGGTGCGGCCGGGCTCGAGCCGCTCCAACACGACCGCCGCGCTGGCGAGGGTGGCGTGCCCACACAGCGGGACTTCCACCAGGGGTGTGAACCAGCGCAGGTGGTACTGCCCATCGCCGCCAACCAGGAAAGCGGTCTCGGAGAGATTGTTTTCCGCCGCAATGGACTGCAGCAGCGCATCCGGCGCAAAAGCCTCCAACAGCATGACCGCGGCGGGGTTGCCGCCGAATGCCTGGTGCGTGAACGCGTCGAGTTTGAAGATTCTGCTGCGCATCCTCTCGCGCGCTCAGGCCGAGGGGGCCCGGCCCTCCAGCTGCGCGAGGGTATTCTCGATCCACGTCTGCACTTCCTGGTTGACCTCCCGCGGATCGCGTCCCACGGCACTGACCGGCGGGCCGATCACCACGCGGATGGTGCCTGGCCGCTTGCGCCACCCGCGGCGCGGCCAATAGCGCCCGGCATCGTGCGCCACCGGCACCAGGAGCTTGCCGCACTCGGCGGCGAGCATCGCACCGCTCACACCGTAGCGGCGGGTCTGGCCGGGCGGCATGCGCGTGCCCTCGGGGAAGATGATGATCCAGTCGCCCTCCGCGAGACGCTGCCGGCCTTGTGCGACCACTTGAGTCACCGCTGAGTGTCCGGACTTGCGGTCGATCGCGATGGCGTGCATCTGGCGGATTCCCCAGCCGACCGCCGGAATCCAGGTCAGCTCGCGCTTCAGAACCCAGACCTGGCGCGGGAACACCAACGCCATCGCGATGGTTTCCCACGAAGAGGAGTGCTTCCAGAGCGCGATGTGGTTGCCGGTGGGCAGATGCTCGGCACCCTCGATGCGGTAATCGAGCCGGCAGGTCCACTTCAGCACCGTGAGCAGCACCCGAGACCACACCCGCACCAGCGCGTAGCGCCGCTCGAAGGGCAGCAGCGAGCAGGCGATGACGAAGAAGATCGCGTAGCAGAACGTCCACGCGAACAGAAACACCGTGAAAAGCAGCGAGCCGAGCATTTGCATGTGCGTTACTCAGCCCGGCAGGCGTGACAGGTCGGCGACGCCGGTGAACAGCGTGCGCATCTCACGCAACAGCGCCAAGCGATTGGCCCGCAGACGCGCATCCTCGTCCATCACCATCACCTCGTCGAAGAATGCATCAACCGCCGCGCGCAGCCCGGCCAGTTCGGTGAGCGCCCCGGCGTAGTCGCGTCGCTCGAGGGCCGCGAGCACCGTCGGGCTAAGCGCCTGCAGCGCCTCGTACAGGGCGCGCTCGGCGCCTGCGCCGAGCAGCTGCGGATCGGGCGCCTGCCGCGGCAGGTCGCCGGCCTTCTTCAGGATGTTGGCGACTCGCTTGTTGGCGGCCGTGAGGCTCGCCGCATCGGGCAGTGCCAGGAATGCCCCGAGCGCAGCGAGGCGGGCGTCAAACTCCAGGGGCGAGCGAGGTCGTGTCGAGAGCACCGCGTCAAACATCTCCGGGGTGACGGTGCGCGGTTCGACCCCTTCCAGATAATAGGCGCGCAGCCGCTCGAACACGTAATCGTAGAGTTCCGCGCCGGCAGTTGGCGCGGCCGGTACGCTCTTGCCGGTGCGTGCTGCGACCCGCTCGATGTCCGCGTACGCCAAGCGCGCGGCGAACTCCAGCAGCACGGCCAGATCGACGTCCAGGCGCTTCTCGAGCAGGATGCGCGCCAGCCCGATGGCTGCGCGGCGCAGTCCGAACGGATCCTTCGTGCCGGTGGGCTTCTCGCCGATCGCGAAGATACCGGCCAGTGTGTCGAGCTTGTCGGCCACCGCCAGAATGGTGCCCGTGGCCGTGAGCGGCAGCGCATCGCCGGCAGCCCGCGGCAGGTAGTGCTCGCCGATCGCCGCGGCGACTTCGCGGTCCTCGCCGTCCGCAGCGGCGTAATAGGTGCCCATCGTTCCCTGCAGTTCGGGGAATTCACCGACCATGGCGCTGAGCAGATCGCACTTGCACAGCAATGCCGCTCGCTCCAGCGGCGCGGCCGGCTGACCGAGCGCCGCTCCGATGTGCACCGCGAGTGCGCCGATGCGTCGAGCGCGCTCGCCGAGGGAGCCGAGTTTCGCCTGGAACGTGACGGCATCGAGCGCCTCGATGCGTGCCGCAAGGGGACTCTTGCGGTCCTGGGCCCAGAAGAACGCCGCATCCGCCAGACGGGGGCGCACGACGCGCTCGTTACCTTCGATGACTTTCGTCGGGTCGCGGCTCTCGATGTTGGCGACCGTGATGAAGCACGGTAGCAGCGCCCCATCGCGGTCCTCCACCGGAAAGTAGCGCTGGTGGTCCTGCAGCGTGCAGATCAGCACCTCGCGCGGCAGCTCCAGGAAGCGCCGCTCGAAGCGCCCGGTGAGCGCCACCGGCCATTCGACGAGCGCAGTCACCTCCTCGAGTAGCGCCTCGCCGAGCAGCGCCCGTCCGCCGAGCGCCTCAGCAGCGGCGCTGACCTGCGTGCGGATCTGCTCGCGGCGCACCGCGAAATCGGCGACGACACGGCCGCGTGTGGCGAGGGTGCGCTCGTACGCACCCGGACTGGTGAGTCGAATCGGCTTCGGTGCATGGAACCGGTGGCCCCGCGTGAGGCGGTCGGCCGGCGTCTCGAGCAGCACCGCCGGCACCACCTCCCGGCCGAAGAGCAGCACGACCCAGTGCACCGGGCGCACGAACTGCGCCTCGCCGGCTCCCCAGCGCATGCGGCGCGGGATGGGCAGACCCTCCAGCGCGCTCTGCACAATGCCCGGCAGCAGCTCGAGGGTCTGCGCACCGGCCTTAACACCGGTGTAATACATGAATTCGCCCTTCGGCTCCGTACGTCGTTCGAGCGCCTCGATCGGAACGCCGCAACTGGCGGCGAACGCCGCCGCGGCGCGCGTCGGCGCGCCTGCCGCATCAAACGCAGCGCTCAGCGCAGGTCCGCGCCGCTCGATGCGCTGCTCGTCCTGGCGCGCCGCGAGGCGCCGCACCCGCACTGCAAGCCGTCGCGGTGTCGCGAACGAGCACAGCGCGCCGTGGGCGAGTGCGGCCTTGGCGAGGCCGGACTCGATACCCGCGGCGAACGCCTGTTCCAGCTGCCGCAGCGCCTTCGGCGGCAACTCCTCGGTGCCGATTTCGACGAGGAAATCCTGCTTCTGCACGCTCATGCCGCTGCTCCGGCCGCGGCGCGTCCTAACAGGGGGAAGCCCAGCGTCTCGCGCCGCTCGTAGTACGCGCGCGCCACTGCACTTGCCAGCGAGCGCATGCGCAGAATGTAGCGCTGCCGCTCGGTCACCGAGATCGCCCGACGCGCATCGAGCAGATTGAAGGTATGCGAAGCCTTGAGCACCTGTTCGTACGCCGGCAGCGGCAGGCCGTCGGCGAGCAGCGCCTGGCAGGCGCGCTCGTGGTCCTCGAAATGTCGCAGCAGCGTGGCCACATCGGCGCACTCGAAGTTGTAGCGCGATTGCTCCACCTCGTTCTGATGGAACACGTCGCCGTACGTCACCCGGCCGCGCGGGCCGTCGGTCCAGACAATGTCATAAAGACTCTCCACCCCCTGCAGGTACATCGCCAGGCGCTCCAGGCCGTAGGTGATCTCCCCGGTGATCGGCCGGCAATCGAGGCCTCCGACTTGCTGGAAATAGGTGAATTGGGTGATCTCCATCCCGTTCAGCCACACCTCCCAGCCGAGTCCCCAGGCCCCCAGACTCGGGGACTCCCAGTTGTCCTCCACGAAGCGCACGTCGTGCACCAGCGGATCGAGTCCGAGCGCCGCGAGGCTGCCCAAATACTGATCGATCAGGTCCGGCGGGGAGGGTTTGATGATGACCTGAAACTGATAGTAGTGCTGCAGGCGGAAGGGATTGTCTCCATAGCGCCCGTCGGTCGGGCGCCGCGAGGGCTGCGCGTAGGCGGCGCTCCAGGGCTCCGGACCGATCGATCTGAGGAAGGTCGCGGTGTGGAACGTGCCGGCGCCAACCTCCATGTCATACGGTTGCAGAACGACGCAGCCGCGCTCGGACCAGTAGCGTTGCAGTGCGAAAATGAGCTCCTGGAAGGTGCGGGGCGTGGACGGAATTTTCATGACGTAGCCGGTGGTGCCAGACAGCCGCCGAGTATAACCAAGCGTCGCGCGCGGGCGGGTTTCGCACCAAAACGGGGCCGCTGAGCGGGGGCCTCAGGAGCGCCGCGGCCACACCTGTGCCCGTGTTGCACCACAATGGTGCTATGATCCAGATGCTTGCACTAATGTTGTGCAGCTTCGGCCGCCCGCCGGTGCAACCCTTTGATTTGCAGTAGGTCCTGGGTTGGCACGGCGCCTGCACTCAGGAGGTGCTCCGCCACGCGGCGCACCTGTGGATGAACCTCGAGCACACCGCGGGCGGTTCGGAAACGACCCGTTCCGGCGGCGGCTCGGGCTGTCCCGATGCGGCGGGCCTACCTTATTCCTTCGGAGGCGATATGACACCGAGCGATGTACTGAAGCTGATCCAGGACAAAGACGTCAAGTTCGCGGATCTGCGGTTCACTGATACCCGCGGCAAGGAACAGCACGTCACCATCCCCGCGCGCCTGGTCGATGAGGACCTGTTCCGCGACGGGAAGATGTTCGACGGCTCCTCGATCGCCGGTTGGAAGGGGATCAACGAGTCCGACATGATCCTGATGCCCGAGGCGGCCACCGCGGTGCTCGATCCGTTTTTCGAGGAAAACACGGTCAACCTGCGCTGCGACGTCATCGAGCCGGCCACGATGCAGGGCTACGAGCGCGATCCGCGCTCGCTCGCCAAGCGCGCCGAGGCGTACCTGAAGTCCACCGGCATCGCCGATATCGCGACGTTCGGACCGGAGAACGAATTCTTCATCTTCGACAGCGTGCGCTTCGGCAACGAGATGCGCGGCTGCTTCTACTCCATCGACTCGGTGCAGGGCGCGTGGAGCTCGGGCAACGAATTCCCCGAAGGCAACACCGGGCATCGACCGGGCGTCAAGGGCGGCTATTTCCCGGTGCCGCCGGTCGACGCCTTTCAGGACATCCGCTCCGCGATGTGTCTGGCCTGCGAGGAACTCGGCCTGAAGGTCGAAGTGCACCACCACGAGGTGGCCACCGGCGGTCAGAGTGAAATCGGCATCGGCGCCGGCACGCTCGTGCAGAAGGCCGACCAGGTACAGCTGCTGAAGTACGCGGTGCTCAACGTCGCGCAGCGCTACGGCAAGACTGCGACCTTCATGCCCAAGCCGCTCGTCGGCGACAACGGCAGCGGCATGCACGTGCACCAGTCCATGCAGAAGGACGGCAAGGCGCTGTTCGCCGGGGACAAGTACGGCGGACTCTCGGAGCTCGCGCTGTACTACATCGGCGGCATCATCAAGCACGCCAAGGCGCTCAACGCCTTCACCAACGCCGGCACCAACAGCTACAAACGTCTGGTCCCCGGGTTCGAGGCGCCGGTGATGCTCGCCTACTCGGCGCGCAACCGCTCCGCTTCGATCCGCATTCCGTGGGTGTCGAACCCGAAGGCGCGCCGCATCGAGGTGCGCTTCCCGGACTCCACGGCCAATCCGTATTTCGCCTTCACCGCGATGATGCTGGCGGGGCTCGATGGGATCCAGAACAAGATCCACCCGGGTGAGCCGGCGGACAAGGATCTGTACGACCTGGAGCCGGAAGAGGCGAAGCACATCCCGACCGTGTGCCACTCCCTGGACATGGCGCTTGAGCACCTGGACAAGGACCGGGAGTTCCTGACTCGCGGCGGCGTCTTCAGCAACGACGTGATCGATGCGTACATGACGTTGAAGATGCAGGAAGTCACCCGGTTCCGGATGGCCACGCACCCGGTGGAGCTGGATCTCTACTACAGCTGCTGAGCGAGCGTGACCGAGCCGTTCTCAATCTGTGCCGCGGCCGCCCCCGACCTGGGGGCGCGCCGTGGCTCAGCGGGGGACGCGGGCGTCGCGACACGGCGACATCCCCCTGCACTTTTGTGCTCGGACGGCCGAGGGGCTATGCTGCCACTCCATGAGCAGCGTCTCCCGTTTGATTGTCCGGACGGCCCTGACCGCGCTGCTGTGCGCGGGCCTGCCGGCCGCCGGCTGGGCCGGCAACGGCAACAACTCCACGGTGTACAAGTGGGTCGACGCGCATGGCGTGATCCACTACAGCGATCAGCCACACCCGAACGCCACCAAGCTCAGCATCCGCGGCGCGCAGACCTATGCGCCGCCGCCGCCGATGCCCGCCGACTTCGGCGCCGCGCAGACCCCGAAGCGTACGCGCCCGACACGCGCATACAGCAGCTGCGAGGTCATACAGCCGCACAATCAGCAGATGCTGATGAACGTCTACCGCGCCACGGCCGTGGTCAGTACCCAGCCCGGGCTGCGGCCTGGCAACCGCGTGCAGCTGTTCCTCGACGGACGACGCATGCCGGGCGGGGGGCCTTCGTTTACCTTCCCGGTCGTACGCGGTCAGCATTCGGTGTCGGCCGTGGTCGTCAACTACTATGGGCAGATTCTCTGCGAGACCCCGACGGTGACCTTCTACGTTCATCAACCGTCGATCCAGAATCCGCACAACCCCGTCGTGCACCCGTACTGAGCCGCGCCGCGCTGCGCGCGCGGCGGGTGCCTTGCTTTCCCGAGGCGTGCCGTGGGCCGTGAGCACAGCGGAGCCTCGGCCCTCGAACACTTCGATCCGGCCGGCCTGTTCGATGCGCTCTCCACCGGCATCATCGTGCTCGATGCGCAGCTGTGCGCCATCTATGCCAATGTGGCTGCGCAGGACCTGCTGGCCTTCAGCCTGAACCAGGCGCGCGGCCGGCCCTTCACCGACTTTCTGCACGACAGCAACGGAGTGCGGACGCTGCTGCGGCGCGTCCTGTCCAGCGGCGAGGGCATCGCCGAGCGGGAACTCACGGTGCGGCCTGCGGCAACGCCCCGCGAGACGCGCACGCTCGACATTACGATGACGCCGCTCGAGGGCCAGATCACCGGCAATCACCTGCTGTTGGAGCTTGCCGACGCCACGCAGCGCCAACGGATCACACGCGAGAACGACCTGCTCGCACGCCTCGACGGCAGCCGCCTGATGATCCGCCAGCTGGCACACGAGATCAAAAATCCCCTCGGCGGCCTGCGCGGCGCGGCGCAGCTGCTCGAGCGCGAGCTGCCGGACGCGGCCCTGAGGGAATACACCCAGGTGATCATCGGGGAGGCCGACCGCCTGGCCGCCCTGGTCGATTCGATCGCAGGCCCGGCGCGCGCCCCGGAGAAATCGCTGCTCAACGTGCACGAGATCTGCGAGCACGTGTTCCGGCTGCTGCGCGCCGAGGCGGCCGCCGAGGTTCTCATCGAGCGCGACTACGATCCCAGCCTGCCGAGTGCGCTGCTCGACCGCCATCAGCTCATCCAGGCATTGCTCAACGTGGCCCGCAACGCGCTGCAGGCGCTCGGCGGGCGCGGGCGCATCGTGCTGCGCACGCGTGCGCTGACCAACATGCGCATCGGCTCGGCCCGGCACCGATGGGTCGCGAGCGTCCAGGTCCAGGATGATGGACCCGGTGTGCCGCCGCAGCTGCACACGAGTCTTTTCTATCCGCTGGTGACGGGCCGTCCCGACGGCACTGGCCTCGGACTTGCGGTGGCCCAGGAGCTGGTGAGCCGCAACGGGGGCCTGATCGAATTCGACAGCGAACCGGGGCGCACCGTCTTCACCCTGCTGCTGCCGCTCCTGGAGGACGAGTGAGCGACGCGCTGAGAGTGTGGATCATCGACGACGACACCTCGATCCGCTGGGTGCTCGAGCGCGCACTGCGCAACGACGGCATGGCCGCGCGCGCCTTCGAGTCGGCTGAAATGGCGCTCGAAGCGCTGCGGCGCGACGCACCCGACGTGCTGATGACCGACATTCGCATGCCGGGCCAGTCGGGACTGGAGCTGCTGCGGCGTGTGCGCACCACGCGCCCGATCCTGCCGGTCATTGTCATGACGGCCCACTCCGATCTGGGCAGTGCAGTGTCGGCCTACGAGGGTGGCGCGTTCGAGTACCTGCCCAAGCCCTTCGACATCGATCAGGCCGTTGCACTGGTGCGCCGCGCGGCGCGCATGCCCGCGACGGCCGCCGCCGAGGGCACCACCGAACCGCGCATGTCCGAACTGCTCGGCACCGCCCCGGCGATGCAGCAGGTGTTTCGCGGCATCGGTCGCCTGTCGCGCTCCAGCGTGACGGTGCTGATCACCGGGGAGTCCGGGACCGGCAAGGAACTGGTGGCGCGCGCGCTGCACGAACACAGTCCGCGCGCCGGCCGGCCGTTCATCGCGCTCAACACGGCAGCCATTCCGGGTGACCTGCTGGAGTCGGAGCTGTTCGGCCACGAGCGCGGCGCGTTCACCGGCGCCGACGCCCAACGCCGCGGTCGCTTCGAGCAGGCCGATGGCGGCACGCTGTTCCTCGATGAAATCGGCGACATGTCCACGCCGCTGCAGACCCGCCTGCTGCGAGTGCTCGCCGAGGGCGAGTTCTACCGCGTCGGGGGCCAGACCCCGATCCGGGTCGATGTGCGCGTGATCGCCGCGACCCATCAGAACCTGCAGGAACGGGTGGCGCAGGGCTCGTTCCGAGAAGATCTGTACCACCGCCTGAACGTGATCCGTCTCGCGCTGCCGGCGCTGCGCGAGCGGGCCGAGGACATCCCGCTGCTGCTGCGCCACTATCTGCGTACCGCGGCCCGCGACCTCGGCGTCGAGGCCAAGGCGCTCGCCCCGCAGGCCGAGCAGCGGCTGCTCGCCTATCGCTGGCCCGGCAACGTGCGTGAACTCGTCAACGTCTGCCGACGTCTCTCGGTGCTCGCGCCCGGCCGCGAGATCGGCACGGAGGACCTGCCGGTGGACATTGGCGTGAACGGCCCGGATCAACCCGGTGAATGGCAGAACGCGCTCGCGGAGTGGGCGGCGCGCCAGGCGGCCAGTGGTGAGGGTGCCTTGCTCGACGTCGCGCTGCCGCAGTTCGAACGCGTCCTGATCCGCGCCGCGCTGAAGCGCACGCAGGGGCATCGGCAGGAGGCGGCACGGTTGCTCGGTTGGGGCCGCAACACCCTGACACGCAAGCTCAAGGAGCTGAACCTCGACCTCCCGCCGGCCGATGCCGGCCAGCACAGCGGCGAGGATTGCCTCTAGCGCATCCTCAGATGCGCAGCGTGCCGGTCAATTCGGTCACGCTGGCGATACCGTGCTCGCGCAGGTACTGCGCGATGCCGGCATTGACTCGTTTGCACACCATCGGATCGTAGAACAGCGCCGTGCCGATGCCGACCGCGCTCGCCCCGGCGATGAGAAACTCGATCGCGTCCGTAGCGGTGGTGATCCCACCCTGGCCGATGATCGGAATGCCGTGCTTGCGGGCCACCTCGTACACCTGGTGCACCTTCAGCAGCGCGATCGGCTTGATCGCCGGCCCGGACAGCCCGCCCTGGATGTTGCCGATCACCGGCCGGCGCGTGTTCGCATCGATCGCCATGCCCATCACGGTGTTGATCACGGCGAGTGCGTCCGAGCCCGCCTCGATGCAGCGCCGGGCGTTCTCGCGAATGTCAGTCTGGTTGGGCGAGAGCTTGGTGATGAGCGGCTTGCCGGTCACGCGCCGGCAGGCCTCGACCACCTGCGCAGACATGTCCGGATAGTTGCCGAAGGCCACCCCGCCCTCCTTCACGTTCGGGCAGGAGATGTTGATCTCGATCGCATCGATGGGCGACTGATCGAACAGCCGGGTCACCTCGGCGTATTCCTCGATCGTCGAGCCGGACACGTTGGCGATGAAACGGGTCTCGCTGAAGTCCAGCTCCGGCAGGATGCGCTCGATGACCTGCGCGGTGCCGGGGTTCTGCAGCCCGATCGCGTTGAGCATGCCGGCGGCTGTCTCGTACACCCGATGCGCTGGATTGCCGAGCCGGGCGGCGAGCGTGGTGCCCTTGAGCACCACGGCTCCGGCGTCGCGGTTGGAGAAGCCCTCGATGCGCGTGTATTCCTCGCCGAAGCCCACGCAGCCGGACAGCAGCACAAGCGGTGAGGCCAGTGGCAAGCCGCAGAATTTCAGGTGCAGCGATTCGGCCGCAGAGGTCGATGTGTCGGTCATTGCGATATCAGGTCCAAGGCCCGGCGCGCGCGCCACAGTGGCCGGCCATTATCGCATCCCGCACGCCTCGTCACGATCTCACTCCCGGTGGATGTGGATCTGGATGCGGCCCTTCGGCCCGATCAGCCAGGAGGCGAGCCAGCCGGCGAGCCACACAATCAACGCTGCTTCGAACGCCGTCCAGAACCCGCCTGTGAGATGAAAGCCCGGCAGCATCCACGCGACCAGCGCCAGCATGGCGGTGTTGACCACCAGCAGGAACACCCCCAGGGTGAGGAGCGTCAGCGGTAGCGTCAGCAGGATCACGACGGGACGAACGATGGCGTTGACGACGCCAAGCAGCACGCCGGCCAGAATCAGCGTACCCGCGTCATCGATGCGAATGCCCGGCACCCACCGCGTCGCCAGCCACAGGCCGAGCGCACTGACCACCGCGCGCAGCACGAATGACGTCACAGTGCCTCCACGTCGGAAGCATCCAGCAGCGCACGCAGTCGCACGAGCGCAGCCTGCCAGCCGGTGCGCTGGCGAAGATAGGGGATGTCCCACTCCGGCGAGCCGGGGACGCCGGACCCGAGCAGCCGTAGGATCGTCCCCGTACGCGCCGGCTCGAGGATGAAGTCATCGACCAGCGCGCTCTCGGCGGGCGGCAATGTCGCGCAGGGCAAATAGATCAGCCGCAGCCGCTGGCCGGGTACGAACACGTCGATGCAGGCCTCGAGCTCGGTGACGCGGTCGACGCAGGCGCGGAACAGCCCACCGGGCCGCGCGCTGATGGTCGCGCCCGGGGAGCACCATTGTCCCAGCAGGTGTGACTCGGTCAGTGCCGCCCAGACCGGGGTGAGGCCGGTGCGCAGGTCGAGCCGATGGGCGTAGCCCCGAGTCTTTTCCATGCCTGCCATTGTGCCATCGCAGCGACGCGCCTGCAGGGGGCGGCGGGCGCTGCGATCGCGCGGCACGCCGCCCTGGCGCCGGGCACAATACGCGTGGCCGCACGTTGCGGTCGCCCGTGGAGGTCTCGATGGCGCTCGTGCAACTGGTGATCGTGCTGGCTCTGCTGCAGTTCTTTGCTTTTGCCGTCGCCGTGGGTAAGGCGCGCGAAACCTATGGCGTGGTTGCGCCCGCGACCACCGGCAACGAGACGTTCGAACGCTACTACCGGGTGCAAATGAACACCCTGGAACTGCTGGTACTGTTGATTCCGGCGCTGTGGCTGTTCGCCCGCGACATCAGCCCTGCCGCGGCGGCCGGACTCGGGGCGCTCTATCTCATCGGGCGAGGGGTCTACTTCGTATCCTACGTGAGGGACCCGAAGACGCGCTCACTGGGATTCGCGCTCTCCAGCGGTCCGATCGTGCTGCTGCTGCTCGGGGCGCTGTTCGGCGCGGCGCGCGCCGTGTGGCTGCACGGGTAAGGCAGCGCCACTCACTCAGTTTCGGATTTGATCGGCCGGCGCATCAGCTCGCGGACCGCTTCGCGCGGTGTGACGCGCTCGTAGAGCACGCGGTAGACGCTTTCGCTGAGCGGCATTTCCACCTCGTGGCGGGCCGCCACCTCGTGCAGCGCGCGCGCTGCGGGGTAACCCTCCACCACCTGGCCAATCGCGCTGAGCGCCTCGGCCGGTGTGCTGCCGGCGGCCAGCCGTAGCCCGAAGCGCCGGTTGCGCGATTGGTCGTCGGTGCAGGTGAGCACTAGATCGCCGAGCCCGGCAAGCCCCATGAAGGTCTCACGGTGCGCACCGAGCGCAACGCCGAGGCGCATCATCTCCGCCAGCCCGCGGGTGATGAGCGCCACGCGGGTGTTGGCACCGAACCCGAGTCCATCGGACAGGCCGGCGCCTACCGCCAGCACGTTCTTCACCGCGCCGCCGACCTCGACGCCGACGATGTCGGTGGAGGTATAGGCGCGGAAATGATCCGCTGACAGATCCTGCGCCAGCGCAGTCGCGAAGGCTGCATCGGCCGCGGCGATGGTCATCGCGGTCGGCAGCCCGGCGCCGACTTCGCGGGCAAACGTCGGACCGGACAGCACGGCGACCGAGCGGCCCGCGCCGAGCACCTCGCGGGCCACCTGATGCGGCAGCAATCCGGAGGGCAGCTCGAATCCCTTGGTGGCCCAGGCGAGCCGCGTCGAGGGCGCGAGCAGCGGGCCGATGCGCACCAGCAGGGCGCGCAGCGCGTGACTCGGAACGGCAATCAGGACATCCGCTGCGCCATCGACTGCGGCGCCCAGATCGGCCTCGATGCGCAGGGCCGCGGGGAATGTGCCCGAGGGCAGATAGCGCTCATTGCAGCGCGTCTCGGCCATGTGCGCCAGCTGCGCGCGGTCCCGGCCCCAGAGCCGGGTCGCGCGGCCGCTGCGTGCGAATTGAACCGCGAGCGCAGTCCCCCAGGACCCCGCGCCGAGCACGGCCACCGGCCGGTGTGCACCGGATGCGGCGTTCATGATCGGACGCGGGCGGGAGGCTTAGTTGGCCTGCTGGTTGGCCGGCATTCCCTGCGGGGTCTGGTTCGCCGCGTACAGCGCGTCGAAGTTCACCGGCGGCAACAGCAGCTGCGGGAAGCCACCCTGGGTGACCAGATGCGAGACTTCGGCGCGGGCGTAGGGAAAGAGCACGCCGGGGCAGATCGCGCCAATGGCGCGCTTGGTGTCTTCCTCGGCCAGGTTGCGCAGCAGGAACACTCCGGCCTGCTTCACCTCGACCAGGAACGCCGTCGTCTCGCCCTGTTTGGCCGAGACGGTCACCGTCAGCACGACTTCCTGCACATCGGGTGCGAGCGCTGTTACCGCGGTCTGCAGATCCAGGTTGATCTGCGGATTCCAGTTACCGTCGCCGCGCGGACCATTCGGGGCCTCGTACGAGCAGTCTTTCAGGTAGACGTGCTGCAGCTGCAGCACCGGGCCATTGGTCTCTTCGGGTGCCGGCACGGTGCCGGTCGCTTCATTCACCATGATTCAGACTCCGCTTTGTAAAAGTGTGTCGAGCCCGCCGCGGGCCTCGAGCGCGTAGAGATCGTCGCAGCCGCCGACATGTGTCTCGCCAATGAAAATCTGCGGCACGGTATGCCGATGGCTGCGCGCGGTCATCTCGGCACGCGCTTCCGGGAACTGTTCCACGTCGATTTCCTGCACCGTGACGCTTTTGCGCTCAAACAGCTGCCGCGCGCGTGCGCAGTACGGACACCAGCGGGTGGCGTACATCAGCACCCTCGGTGGACTCATGCGTTGCTTCCCGAGCCCTTCTCGACGGGCAGATTCTCCGCGCGCCATGCCGTGATGCCGCCGCGCAGATTCACCGCCTGCGCAAAGCCCTGTTCGCGCAGCTTGCGTATCGCCGCTGCGGCCAGCGAGCCGCTGTTGCAGTACACGATGAGCGGCTTCTGCTTGTGCTTCTTCAGCAGCTCATCGGCTTTGAGGATCTGTTCCCCGTCCATGCGCCGGGCTCCCGTGACGTGGCCCGCCGCGAACTGCTCTGCCGAGCGCAGGTCAATGGTGAGCGCGCCGCGGTTCATCAGTTGGATCGCCTCCTGAGCCGAGATTGACGCGAAACTCTCGCTGCGCGCGCGTATCTCAATCAGGACTGCGAACATCGCCACGGCGGCGGTCCCTGCGACCAGCCAGGGGTGGAGGTGGAAGTATTGAGAAAGATGATCCGTGAACACTGGGGCCAGAAGATCGTATCGCCTGCCAAAAGGTCGCGCATTATAGCGCCCCTATGCAATCCGGCATGACCCGAAGCGCACGGCGACCCCGCCGGGCCCTGTTCATGGTTGCGCTGGCGCTGGCGCTGGGTATGCCACCGCCCGGCCAGGCCTATGTGCCCCCGCAGATCGCCGCGCACCGGGCGCAGGCACGGCTGAGCGCGGTGCAGGGGCAAATTGCCCGCATTGCGCACCAGGTGGAACAGTCCCGCCTCGAGCAAAGCCGCCTGACCGAGGCGCTGCGCAGTACCGAGCAGTCCGCTGGGGCGGCCCGAGCCGCGCTTGCGGCCATCCGCCGCCAGCGCGTCGCGCTCGCGGCCCGCCGCGCTCGTCTGGCCGCACGCCGCCGCACGCGCCAGGCAGACCTCGCGCGTGCGCAGCAGGTCCTCGCCGCCGAGCTGCGCTCGGCGTACCTGATCGGACGGCAGGGGCCGCTGAAGCTGCTGCTGAACCAGGGCGATCCGGGCCGAATGCAGCGGATGTTCGCGTATTACAGCTATTTTGGTCGCCAGCGCGCCGCGGACATCGCCGCCATAGAGGCGGACCTGAAGGGTCTGGCGCAGCTGCGTACCGAGCTGCGTGCGGCGGACGCGCAGCTGCAGGGGCTCGAGCAGCAGCGCAACGCGCAGGTCAGGACACTGGAGCAGGCCAGCGCCGAGCGCCGTCAGGTGCTGGCCCGCATCGCGGCCCGCACCCGTACCGGTACGCAGCGCCTGGCCAGCCTGCGCCGCGAACAGCACGGCCTGCTGGTGCTGCTCGCGGCGCTGCGCCGCGCCGAGGCGCGGCTGCCCGCTGAACGGCCGCAGCGCTTCACACGGCTGCGCGGCCATCTGCCCTGGCCGGTCGCCGGGCAGCTGATCGCGCGGTTCGGCCAGCCGCGTGCCGGCGGTCTGCGCTGGGATGGGGATCTGATTGCGACGCGGCTCGACGCGCCCGTGCACGCGGTCGCGCCCGGACGGGTGGTATTCGCCGACTGGCTGGCCGGTCTCGGTCTGCTCATCATCGTGGATCACGGCGGTGGCTACATGAGCCTGTACGGGCACAATGACCACCTCTACGCCCGGGTCGGGGAGCAGGTCGCCGCCGGACAGCTGATCGCAGCCGCCGGGGACAGCGGTGGGGCGAGCCGCCCGGAGCTGTACTTCGGAATTCGCCTGGGCACCCGTCCGATCGATCCGCGGCTGTGGCTCGAGCACCATGCCCGCTAGACTGTGACCATGCTGCACTGGCTCATCGATTTCATTCTGCACCTGAACCGCCACCTCACGACCCTGCTCGCGCAGGTCGGCGCCTGGACCTACGCGATCCTGTTCGCGATCATCTTTGCCGAGACCGGTTTGGTGGTGACGCCATTCCTGCCCGGCGATTCGCTGCTCTTCGGGATCGGCGCCGTCGCGGCCGTCGATGCCAGCGGCACGCTGAGCGCGCCCCTGGCGACGCTGGTGCTCGCCGTCGCGGCCATCCTCGGCAATACGGTCAATTACACCGCAGGCCGCCTGATCGGCCCGCCGGCCTTCAGCGGCCGCTACCGGTTGCTGAAGGTCCAGTACCTGCGTCGCACCGAAGCGTTCTTTCTGCGCCACGGGGGGCGGGCGATCGCGCTGTCGCGCTTCATTCCCATCATTCGCACCTGCATGCCGTTCGTGGCCGGCGTCGGTCGTATGCCGTACGGACGCTTTCAGGGCTATAACGTGCTCGGCGGCTTCGCCTGGGTCTCGTTGTTTCTCTGGGGCGGGTACTTTTTCGGCAATGTTCCGCTGGTGAAGCGCAACTTCGGTCTGGTGACCCTGCTGATCATCGGTGTGTCGATGGTGCCGGTGGTGATGACATTCCTCAGACGCCACCGCCCGCATCCCGAGGTTTCCTGAGGCGCCTGCAGATCGTGGTACCGCGCCTGGGCGGCGCGGCAGTATGATGCGAAGGAGTGCCCTGCGAAGCCTCCGGGCGCTTCGCACCGCACACCTCTATGAGACCACCGCCGAGCATGGCTGCCGCTTACGACTACATCATCGTCGGTGCCGGGTCTGCCGGCTGCGTGCTCGCCAACCGGCTGAGCGCCGATCCGGCGCTCAAAGTGCTGCTGCTCGAAGCCGGTGGCCGCGATACCTCGTTTCTGATCCACATGCCGGCGGGAATCGCGCGGCTCACCACACCGGCGGTCAACTGGCTGTATCAAACCGAACCGCAGAGTGAGCTTGCCGGCCGCCGCCTGTTCTGGCCGCGCGGCAAGACGCTCGGCGGTTCGAGTTCGATCAACGCCATGGTCTACATCCGCGGTCAGCGCGCCGATTACGATCACTGGTGCCGTCTCGGCAACCCCGGTTGGGGAGCCGAGTCGGTGCTGCCCTACTTCCGTCGCGCCGAGCACAACGAGTCGCTTGAGGACGAGTGGCACGGCCGCGGCGGCCCGCTGAATGTGTGCATGCGCCGCTACACCAATCCGCTCAGCCACCGGTTCGTGGCTGCCGCGTGCGCCGCCGGTCTGCCCGCCAACCCCGACTTCAACGGTCGCGAACAGTACGGCGCCGGGCTTTATCAGGTGACCCAGAAGGCCGGCCGGCGGTGCAGTGCCGCCAGCGCCTACCTGCATCCGGTCGCTCGCCGGCCCAACCTGACCGTGCTCACCGGCGCGCTCGCGTTGCGGGTCGTTTTGGCGGGGCGCCGCGCCGTTGGCGTCGAATACCTGCGCGGCGGTATCCGAACCGAGGCTCGCGCGCAGCGCGAAGTTCTGCTCGCCGGCGGAGCGATCAACTCCCCGCAGCTGCTGCTGCTCTCGGGGATCGGTCCGGCCGATGAGTTGCGGGCACACGATCTCGACGTGCATCACGATCTACCCGGGGTTGGACGCAACCTGCAGGATCATCTCGATGTGCACGTCATCCACGCGTGCACGCGGCCGGTGACCCTTGATCCTCGGGCCCGCGGTTTTGGGGCGCTGCGCACGGCGTTGCGTTACGCACTGTTTCGAAACGGACCGGGCGTGAGCAATGTGGCCGAGGCCGGTGCCTTTCTGCGCACGTCGATAGAGACCTCACCGCCCGACCTGCAGATGCATTTCATCCCAGCCTACGTTGTCGACCATGGACGGCGCAGGATGCCGGGCTACGGCATGACGCTGCACGTATGTTACCTGCGTCCGGGGAGCCGCGGCACGATCCGACTTGCCTCAGCGAAGCCGACCGATCCGCCGCGCATCGACCCGGCGTATCTCACCGATCCGTCCGACCTGGCGCCGCTGATCGCCGGCATCCGGCGGGCGCGCGACATCTACGCGCAAGCGCCGTTGCGCGCGGAGCTCGGCGAGGAGGTGTTTCCCGGTGCCGCGCGCCGCACCGATGCCGATCTCGAATCCTTCATCCGCTGCGCTGCCGAGACGGAATATCACCCCGTCGGCACCTGCAGGATGGGCCTCGATGCCGCGGCGGTGGTCGATCCGCAGCTGAGGGTGCGGGGCCTGGAGGGTCTGCGGGTGGTGGACGCCTCGATCATGCCGACGCTGGTGAGCGGCAATACCAACGCGCCGGTCATCATGATCGCGGAGAAGGCCGCCGATCTGATTCTCGGCGCGCACCCCACGGCCTGAGTTCCCGCCGCGGCAGTGGCTCAGGGCCGCGTGCGCGCCATCTTGCCGAGCAGGCGCAGTGCCCGCTGTTTTCGCTGCGGGCCGCTCATGGCGGGAGCTTTGCCGCCGAGCACGCGCAGGATCCGCTTCTTCTTTCCACTGAGCGCATCGCGCGCCTGCGCCGCGCTCAGCCACCCGCCCGTAAAGTCCGCGCGCTGCAATCCGACGCGGATATAGGGGTTGTGGCGCATGAGGCGCCAAATGAGCCGACTGCGCTCGTTCTCGATCATCGCGATGATTGGCCCCTGGTCGATTCCGAGGAAGGCGTTGTCGACCCACCCGCGTCCCGGCACCACGTGGCCGGTGGTCGCCAGGCGGGCATCGAGGAAGCTCGGGTTGAACGAATCGACGAAGCCGTACCGGGTGTAAATCATGTCGCCGTAGCGGCGCAGCAGCGCCTGCGTGGCTTGCGTCACGTAGCGTGGGACGAACATGAGCGAGCCGATGACCGCCGTCGGCGCCAGCGTGCCGTCATCGACGCTGTGTTTGCTGATGCCGCGTGCCGAGTAACCGTAGAACTGTCGGATCCGTCCGTCGAAGCGCGCGCGGACGTAACCCGGGCCGTCACAGGCCGTCAGTCCCCAAATGTTCGGGCCGTATCCGGCCCAGCCGTGCGGGTTGATGATGGCGTAGCGCCGCTGCACCAGTGTCGCAATCACGCCGTTCAGGAAGTACGTCTCGCCCTGCGCGCGCATGAACGGGTCGGCGATGCCCCGGAGGTCCACCCACACGGCCGTGTATTGATAACCAAACTGCGGTCCGAAGGACAGCAGCGTCAGTCCGCCAACGCGCCGCAAGTCGTGATGATCGGTTGCGGTCCAGGCGCTCCAGGCATTGTGACCGAGCGGGTGAGTCGGGGAGCCGAGGCCGAGGATGTAGAGGATCGACGCCTCGTTGTAGCCATGCCAGCGTAGCTTCGAGAAACCGGTGCGTGGCATCCACGCCATGCTCACCAAGGCATTCCCGCCGGGCGCCGACCAGCTCCAGTTGACACGCAGGTACAGGCGGTTGGCGAGCGACCGCACTTGCTCTTCGGTCGGAGTATTGTGATCGAAGTACTCACCGGCCGTCAGCACGCCGGCCATGAGCAGCGCGGTATCGATGGTCGAGAGCTCACTGTGGCCGAAGCGCAGGCCCGTGCGCATGTTGAGGAAATGGTAGAAGAATCCGTGGTAGCCGGCGTAGCCGTGCGCTCCCGGACCCTGCGGCAGATGGAGCAGGAACGCCAGGACCTTGCGTACCCGTTTGGCCGCGGCGTGCCGAGTGACGTATCCGCGGTAGGCGCCGATCACGTCCGCCGTGAGCGCGAAACCGACCGCCGCGATGCTCGCCGGGCCGTGGGGCGAGGGCCAACGGTCGGGCGTCAATCCGGTGACCGGGTTGGCCGTCAGCCAGAAATAATCGAATGTCCGTCGCTCGATGTCGCGAAACATGCGCCGCGGGTGGCGTGCGAGGCGGCGAACGCAGGCGCTCGACAGCGGCGCGGTCGGGTGGCGCGGTGCGGTCAGCGCTGCGGAGGCCGCCGGACATCCCGGGCCGCTCACCGCCGAGCTTGATGCGCTCGGCATGAGCTGCACGGCATGGGTGTCCGGGCGCGTTGCATCGACCGCTCCCTGCGTCGCCTCCACCGCTGCCCGGGTCGCGGTATCCACGAACGCGTCCGCCTCGGTGCCGAGTTGCCGGACCGCGGCGGTGAGTGCTCGGCGCTGTGCCTGGCGCACATGCGTATAGTGCAGCCAGGACACCACCGCAATCGCGATAAGCCCGTCGAGCACAATGGCCCAGAGCAGCGCGCGGCGGGCCTTCATCGCGTCACCGCGCTGATGTGTATGCAGTCGGCCGTCACGTCGTTGTGTCTACACGCCCGCCCCCAGCGCGGACCGCCGGCGGTGCGGTGCGCTGCGGATCTCAGCGGTCCGCGCGGACGGACCGTACAGTGTCAAACCTTTGGGCACGTGCAATTCCTTGAATTCAGGCGGGTCGGCGGCAAACGCACCCCGACGGTGCGGGCCGCGCTCTGGGCACGCACGCCACCATTCGAATGGCAATTGCGTTCCGCGTCAAGCGGCAGCGCGATCAGAAGCATCGCTTCGGCGGTGGGCAGGCGCGCCGCGGCGCAGGTAGCATGCCACCGATGAGCCCCGTATCGCTGGCCGGTCGCACCATTGCCATTCCCGAAGCGCGGGCGCTGGAGATCTTCGCCGGCCTGCTTGAGCGGCGCGGTGCGCGCGTCATCCGCTGCCCGATGCTCGCCATCCATGATGCACCGGACCCGGCTCCGGTGCTCGACTGGTGCCGCGCGCTGGCCGGCGGGCAGTTCGATGCGGTCATCCTGCTCACCGGGGAAGGCCTGCGTCGTCTGCTCGGGACTCTCGAGCGGTACGAACCCGCCCTGCGTCCGGCATTCCTCGCCGCGCTCGCGCGTGCGTACAAGATCACACGCGGCCCGAAGCCTGCCCAAGTGCTGCGCGAGTGCGGGCTCACCGCCGATCTGGCGGCGCCGGAAGCGACCACCCGCGGTGTGGTCGATGCGCTGTCAAGCCGCGCCCTCGGCGGCTGGCGCATGGGCGTGCAGCTCTATGGCACCGAGCCGAATCTGGCGCTGACCGAGTTCCTGCGCAGCGCCGGCGCGCTCGTCTGGCCTGTCGCGCCCTACGTCTATGCCGACGCAGCGGATGAACAGGCGGTACGCGCCCTGCTGGAGCAAGTACGCGCCGGGCAGATCGACGCCATCGCGTTCACCAGTACTGCGCAGCTCGAACGGCTAGTCAGCATCGCCGGTGAGGAGCAGGTGCGCGGTGCGCTGCGGCACACGCTGGTGGCGGCGGTCGGACCGGTCACGGCCAGCGCACTGCGCCGTCGAGGCATCGAGCCGCAGCTGACCCCCGCCGCGTCGTATTTCCTCAAACCCCTCACTGCCGCGCTGCTGCGCGCACTTGGAACTGCGCCGCCCTAGAGGGGGCCCTCGCGCAGCACCGCCAGTGGCGGATAACGCAGCACGGTGCGGGTCGCGAGCCATCCACTCGCCGCCACGAGCAGTGTGCCGCCGAAGAGCGCTGCGGCGCACACGACGGGGTCGAACACGTAGGGTAGATCGAGTACCTCGTGCGTCACGTACCACGCACCGGCGCTCGCGCCGGCCGCTCCGATCAGACCCGCAAGCGCACCGAGCGCGGCGAACTCCGCCCAAATTCCCCCCGCCACCGTGGCACGGCTCGCCCCGAGCGCGCGCAGCATCGCGCTCTCGAAGCGACGCTGCTCGCGGCTCGAGTGCACCGCGGCGAGCAGCACGATCAGTCCGCCAGCCAACGTGAACAGGAACACGCTCTGCACCGCGAGGATGGCCTTCCTCAGCATGGAGCGCACATCCCGCAGCAGTGCGTCGATGTCGAAAATCGACACGCTCGGGAAGCGCCGTGCGAGCTGCGCCAGGGCGCGGGCCCGCTGCGGCGTCAGATAGGCGCTGGTGACGTACGTGCCGGTTTCCTTGCGCAGCAGACCCGGGGCGAACACGAGAAAGAAATTCGGCTTGAAGCTGTCCCAGCGAACCCGCCGTACGCTGGCGATGCGCACGGTGAGCGTGTTGCCTCCCACCTCGAACGTCAGCGGTTCGCCGAGCCGCAGGCCCAGCCAGCGCATGTACTGACTCGCCACCGACACCAGCGGCTGACCGGCGTCGGTGGCATTCCACCAGCGGCCGGCGATGATGCGGTTGCCGCCGCCGAGCCGCGCGGAATCGGTGAAATTCTGCTCGCGCAGCGCGAAATGCCGCCCGCGCGGGTGGGTGAAATGGATTGACTCGACGGGCTGGCCATCGATCGCGCGCAGGCGGCCGCGCAGCAGCGGCAGCATGCGCTGCGCAGGCGCCCCAAGCCTTCGCAGCGCGGCGGCGAACTCCGTGCGGCGGGCCGCCGGAATGTTGATGAAGAAGTAATTGGGCAGATCCGCCGGCAGCGTGCGGCGCCAGCCGCCGGTGAGATCGGAGCGGATGATTCCGAGCAGCGCGAGCGCCATGATGCCCGTGCCAAATGCCACGATCTGCACGACGCTGTCCATGCGGCGGCGCCCGAGATTGGCGATCCCGTAGCGCCACGCGACGCCGACTCGGCCGCGTAAGCGGTTCGCGGTCGACACCAACAGCAACGCCGCGCCGAGCAGTGCTGCGACGAACGCAGCCAACCCCAGCGTCAGCATCACGAACGGCCGGCCGGGTCCCATCACCCAGCGGATCATCAGAACCAGGAGCGCGACGGCCGGGCCGAAGGCGAGCAGCATTGCCGGGCGCGGCGGATCGAGGTCGCGCCGCAGGACCCGCAGCGCCGGCGTGCGCGTCAGCTGCAGCAATGGCGGCAGCGCGAATCCCGCCAGCAGTGCGAATGCCATCAGGACGCCGATGCCGACCGGCGCGAGACCGGCCGGCGGCAGCGCCCGCTGTGCCAGCAGACCGCGCAGCGCATGCACGAGCCACATCTGCGTCAGGTAACCGAGCGCATCGCCAGCGGCGCCGGCGAGCAACGCGATCGCGACCATCTGCGCCAACGTCATGGCGAGGATGAATCGCCGCGTCGCACCCAGGGTCTTCAGTAGCGCAACAGTGTCCAGGTGCCGGGCGACGTAACGACGCGCGGCCATGGCAACGGCGGCCGCGCACAGCAGCAGCGCGGTAAGACTCGCGAGATTGAGAAACCTCCCCGAGCGTTGCACGGCGCTGTGGATTTGCTGGCTGGCCTGCGCGACCGTGCGCAGCCGCTCTCCGGCCCCGAGGTGCGAGCGCAGCCATGCCCGCAGCGCATCGACCCGCGCAGCGCTGCCGGCGAACAGTGCGCTGTAGCGCACGCGGCTGCCCGGCTCGATCAGTTGCGTGCGGGCCAGATCTGCCGCGTTCATCAGCAGGCTCGGCACCAGCCCGGAAAAGGTGCCGGCCTGGTCCGGCCGCGCAATCAACACCCGGCCGATCGTGAAGGTAGCCGCGCCGATCGTCAGGTGCGCCCCGGGACGTGCACCGAGCGAGGTGAGCAGCCGCGAGTCCACCCAGACCACACCCCGGGGCGGAATGCCGCGCGCGGCCGTTCCCCTCGTAAATGGCGCGGTGGCGGTGAGTACCCGTCCTCGCAGCGGATACCCGTCGGTGACCGCATACAGGTCGGTGAGCTGGCTGCGCTGCGCGGCGAACACCACGCTCAGCATCCCTACGGTGCGCGCGCTGCGCAGGCCGTCGCGTGCCGCCGCCGCGAACACCGCCGGGGCGATCGGCTGGGCGGAGTCCACCCTGAGGTCCGCAGCGAGCACCGATGAGGCCTGCAGTGTGACCGCCGCACGGATCCGGCTGACCAGAAAGCCCACCCCCGTGAGCGCTCCGACCGCGACGGTCAGCGCCAGCAGCAGCACGCCGAACTCCCCGCCCCGCCACTCGCGGCGCAGCATGCGCAGTGCGAAGCGCACCGTACGCACCGTCAGATCACCCGACCGGCGTCCATGCGCACCATGCGGGCGCAGCGCGCGGCGAGTTCGGCGTCATGGGTCACGAGCACGAGCGTGGTGTTGGCCTCGGTGTTCAAATTGAACAGCCGCTCGATGATGTTGGCGCCAGTCAGGCTGTCGAGATTGCCGGTCGGCTCGTCTGCAAACAGCACACCGGGCCGCGCAACGAAGGCTCTGGCCAGTGCGACGCGCTGCTGCTCGCCCCCCGAGAGCTGCCGAGGATAGTGGGCCGCGCGGCCCGCGAGTCCCACGTGTTCGAGCGCCGCGAGTGCCGCGGTGCGCGCACCGCGCTGGCGCAGCAGCTCGAGCGGCAAGGCAACATTTTCGAGTGCCGTCAGGGCCGGGACGAGATGGAACGCCTGAAAGACGAACCCGACGTGGCGCGCCCGCACCCGGGCGCGGCCGTCCTCATCGAGCGCGCCGAGGTCCTCCCCACCGAGCAGCACCCGGCCGCTGCTCGGCAGGTCGAGGCCGGCCAGCAGCGCGAGCAGCGTCGATTTGCCCGCCCCCGAGGGGCCGGTCACCGCCAGCGTCTCCCCTGCAGCGACCTCGAGCGACACCTCATGCACAATAGTGAGCGGTCCGGCCGGACTGTCGACCGTCTTCGTGAGGTGCTCGGCTTTGAGAACGCACTCCCGCATCACCCCGTCGTGGCTCCCCGCCGTGGTGGGCATTGCACTGCTCGGACTCCTCGCGACCGCTGCCCGCGCTTCGGTGGGCACCATCCTCGTGTTCGGCGACAGCCTGAGCGCTGCGCATGGATTGCGTCCGGAACAGGGATGGGTGGCGTTGCTGGGGCAGCGTCTGCGCACCGAAGGGTACCGATACCGCATCGTCAACGCCAGCGTGAGCGGCGAGACGACCACCGGCGGGCTGGCACGCCTGCCGCACGAGCTGCGTGCCTGCCACCCGGCCATCGTCATCCTCGAGCTCGGCGCCAACGATGGGCTGCGCGGCCTGCCGGTGGCGCTCGCGGCGCACAACCTTGCCGCCATGGTGCGCTTGGCGCGCGCCGCGGGCGCGCGCGTGCTGCTGCTGGGCATTCTCATTCCACCGAACTACGGCCCGCGCTATACGCAGCAATTCTCTGCGCTGTATCCGCAGCTGGCACAGCGCTTTCACGTGACGCTCGTGCCGTTCCTGCTCGCGCACGTGGCGCTCGCTCCGGGGCTGATGCAATCCGATGGATTGCATCCCAACGCTCGCGGCGAACCGCTGGTGCTCGACAACGTCTGGCCCTACCTGCGGACGCTGCTGCGCCACGGGGCGTAAACGGCGGACTTGGTCGGCGTGCGCCACCGCGCTATCGTTGCGCTCTTTCACCCCCCCGGAGGCCATTCCATGCGCTCATCCGCCCCAACTGCCGCGCACCGTTTCCCGTCCGCTCCTTTGCTGCTGCTGTGGGCCGCCGTCGGCCTCACCGCGCTGACGCCGGCGGCCTACGCCACCACGCCCCCGGCCGTACAGCGCGCGCTCGAGGCCGCCATCAACGGCCCGCAGCGCACCCCGGCGTTCAAGAAGCGCGACCCGTATCGCCATCCGCTGAAGACATTGGAGTTTTTCGGCATTCGCCCGAACATGCGCGTCATCGAGGTGCTGCCCGGTGGTGGCTGGTACACCGAGATCCTTGCACCGTTCCTGCATGCTCACGGCCACCTGATCGAGGCCACCGCACCGGTGGCGGGCACCCGCGGCTGGACCCACCGCTCGGCACTGGCGTATGAGCATAAGCTCGCCGCCGATCCGGCGGTTTACGGCAACGTGCGGCTCGAGCCGTTCGAGCTGCCGGGCTACCTGCACCTCGGTGCACCGGACTCGGCGGACATGGTGGTCACGTTCAACAACATGCACGACCTGATGTTCGAGAACGTGCATCACGAGGTGACACCGATCTTCTTAGAGACCTTCCTGCGCAGTGCCTATCATGTGCTGAAGCCCGGCGGAGTGCTCGGCGTGGTCGGGCACCGGTGTGCACCCGGTACGCCGCTGGTGAAGTGCTTCCCGATGGCGCGTCTGCCGCAGGCGTTCGTGATCCACGAGGCCGAGGCGGCCGGCTTCCGGCTCGCGGCGACCTCGCAGATCCTCGCCAACCCCAAGGATCCACGCAACATCCCGGTGTTCTTCCTGCCGCCGACACTGGCGGACCGCTCGGCGGCGGCCCGCCGGCACTATGCGGCCATCGGCTACGCCGATGACTACACGCTGAGATTCGTCAAACCGGCCGACTGAGCACCGTGCAGCGGGACGGCGCCCGGCCGTCCCGCTTCAGCGCTCCTCGCTCGCACCGATGAATGTGGCGCTCTTGGCCTCCCGGCCGAGCAGCGTCGCGGCGCTCAGCGCCACCGCCACGATTCCGATCGTCCAGGCGAGGACGGTGCCCAGATCGTGTCCGTGGCGCGCGGCGATGCTCGACTGTAGGGGCGCAAGCAGCGCCATGGCGAAATTGCCGAACTGATAGGCGAAGGCCGGCAGCACGGCGCGCACTCCGGGCGGGGACAATTCGTTCAGGTGCGCCGGCACGATGCCCCAGGCGCCCTGGACCATGAACTGCATCAGAAACGCCCCAAGCGCAACCAGCGGTACCGTCGGGGCGTACACCCACAGCGGGATCGCCGGCAGCGCGAGCAGCGCCGCGCAGGCGATTGCCTTGCGCCGGCCGATGCGCTCGGAGAGCGCCCCGAAGAGCATGCCGCCGAACAGCGCCCCGATATTCATCAGCATCAGCACATCATCGGCGCCTGCGCCACCGAGACCGTAGCGCTGGAGCAGGAACGGCTTGTACAGATCCTGTGACCCGTGCGAGAAGGCGTTGAACAGCGCCATCAGCCCGATCATGTACAGCAGCGCAGGTGCATTGGCCACGACGATGCGCCCGAGTTCGCGCAGCGAGGCGCGGCGCCGGTGCCGGCCCTCGAGCCAGGCCGGGGATTCCGCGACGCCGCGGCGAATGTAGAGCACGAGCAGTGCGGGCAGCGCGCCGATGACGAACAGGCCGCGCCAGCCGACGGTGGCGAAGAACAGCCTCGAGACCAGGGCGGCGAGCAGGAACCCGAGCACGTAGCCCTCCTGCAGCAGTCCGGAGAAAAACCCGCGACCCTCGGCCGGCAGCGTCTCGAACGCGAGCGCCGCACCGACGCCCCACTCCCCGCCCATGGCCAGACCGAATGCCGCGCGCAGCACCAACAGTACGGTGAGGTTCGGTGCAAACGCCGAGGCGAGTTCGATCAGCGCGTAGGACAGCACGTTGGCGATCAGGATGGGCCGTCGGCCGTACTTCTCCGCGAGCGCCCCGAACAGCAGTGCGCCCACAGGTCGCATCGCCAGTGTCAGCGTGATGCCGAAGCTCACGGCGGTGAGACTGGCATGAAAGTCCGTGCCGATCGCGTGCAGCGCGACGATAAAGATGAAGAAGTCGAACGCGTCGAGCGTCCAGCCGCCGAGCGCGGCGAAGTAGGCGTGCCGCTGCGCTCGGGTGAGTTCGGTGAACTTGCGGATCAGTCGCATCGTCGTGCCGCGCGGCGCCCGCTACTGAACGCCGCTCATCAGGCGTTTCACGGCGGGCGTCGCGAGCAGCATCACCACACCACCGATGACACCCCACCAGAACAGCTTCAAGAACAACGCCGGCAGCGTCGTCAGGTGCGCGGCATTGAAATCGCTGGAAAGCAGTCCGGCCAGAACGCTGCCGAGCGCGAGCGTCAGGAACCACAGGCCCATCGTTTGACCGGCGAAGCGGCGCGGCGCGAGCTTGGTGGTTGAGGACAGCCCGACTGGCGAGAGGCACAGCTCCCCACAGGCATCCAGAAAGTACGTTGCGGTCAGCCACAGGGGCGAGACCTGCGCTCCGTGCAGCACGCGCAGCGCGGCCACGTACATCACCCAGAAGCCCGCGCCGAGCAGCAGCAACCCCCAGGCAAATTTCGCCGGCGAGGACAAGTCACGGCCGCGCCGTCCGAGCCATACCCACAGCGCGGCGAATACCGGGGCGAGCGCGATGACGAACACCGGGTCGATGATCTGCATGTCGCCGGCGGGCATCTTCCAGCCGAACATGTACCGATCGGTGTACTGCTGGGCGAAGAGGTTGAATGAGGCGAACATCTGCATGTAGCCCATCCAGAACACGGTGGACGCGCCGAACAGCACCAGCATGGCGAATACGCGCCGACGCTCCTGGCGCGAGAGGCCCGCAAAGAGCGCCATGTAGAGCAGGTACAGCGCCATCAGCACCGCCACCACCCACGAGATCCCTGCCGAGAGGGCCACCGGATCGAAGCGGATCCAGCCGCCGAGGGTCACGCACACCAGCACGATAATCAACGCGACGAAGGCGGCGAGTGCGAACCATGAGCGCCGCTGCGTGGCCGCGGGCGCCCGACCGCTGTCCCCGAGATAGTGGCGCGTGGCGAGGAACTGCACGACGCCAAACAGCATGCCCACCGCCGGCAGAGCGAAGCCGGCGTGCCAACCGACATCGCGCGCCACGATCGGCACCAGCAAGGGGCCAAGGAGCGAGCCGAGATTGATGCCCATGTAGAAGATCGAGAAGCCCGCGTCGCGGCGCGAGCCGCCCTCCGGGTACAGCTCCCCGACGGTGGCACTGACATTGGGCTTGAGCAGCCCGACGCCGAGCACGTTGAAGACCAGGCCGAGAAAAAATGCGCGCCGGCTGCCGGCGGCGAGCAGCGCGTTGCCGATCATGATGAGGATGCCGCCACCGAGCACCGCGAGCTGTCCGCCGACCAATCGGTCGGCGATCCAGCCACCGAGCAGCGAGAGCAGGTAGGTGCCGCCGAAGTACAGCCCGACGATGGCGCTGGCATTGCGGTCGCTGAAGCCGAGGCCGCCGCGACCGCTCGCGGCGACCATGAACAGGATCAGAATGGACTGGATGCCGTAGTAGGTGAACCGCTCCCACATTTCCGTGAAGAACAGTGTCGCCAGTCCGCGCGGGTGGCCGAACAGCGTCGGCTCGCCCGCCGCGCCGCCGGTGCGCGTGTCGTTATCAGCTGTGCTCATCATCCCCCGCTGGGTGTTTTTATTGTGCGCCTCAATCGTGCGGTCGCGGCGCTCACGACATCGTGCTCGGTTCCTCTCCGTCAGTCGCTGGCGCCGGGCGCACCAGAATGTTCGCCATGATCACTCCGGCTTCGTACAGCAGGTACATCGGCACGGCCATGATGGACTGCGAGACGGCATCCGGCGGGGTGATGAATGCTGCGACGATGAACACTCCGAGCAGCACGTAGCCGCGGATTGAACGCAGCTTCTGCACCGTCACCAGGTTCATCACCACCAGCAGCACCACCGCCACCGGCACTTCGAACGCCGTCCCGAACGCGAAGAACAGCACCAGCACGAAATCCAGGTACTGCGAGATGTCGGTCATCATCGCGACGCCCTTCGGGGTGGTCGCGGCGAAGAAGTGGAAGATCGCCGGAAACACCGCGAAGTACGCGAACGTCATGCCGGCATAGAACAGCACGATCGAGGAGATGAGCAGCGGCAGCGCAAAGCGCTTCTCGTGTCGGTACAGCCCCGGGGCGATGAACGCCCACACCTGGTACAGCACATAGGGCATGGCACCGAACAGCGCAACGAAGAAAGCGAGCTTGAACGGTGTGGTGAACGGTGTGGCCACCCCCGTGGCGATCAGGCTCGCGCCCTTCGGCAGCATCTTCAGCAGCGGTTCGGCGAGCCAGCTGAACAGCTGATTGGCGTACAGCGCGCACGGCACGAACAGGATGCCGATGGCGACCAGGGCACGGATCAAGCGCTCGCGCAGCTCGAGCAGATGCGAGATCAGCGTGCCTTCGGCCAGGCTGTCAGGCTCTGGGCTCATGGGTCCGCGAGGCGTCGGGGGGCAGGTCGGCCGTCTCCGGTGGTGTCGGATGGGCCGGCGGCTCGGCCGATTCGGCGGGCTCCACGGCGGCCGCGGGCGATGTGAAGTCCGGGTAGGCCGTCTCGGGATGCTGTGTCTGCGTGGCCGGCTCGGCGTCCTCGGTCGCGGCCGGCGCCGTACGGCGCCGGTCCTCGAAATCCAGCTCCTCTTCCAGCTGATCCTGGAACTGCCGCGCCATGGCGCGTGCCCGGCCGACCCAGCGTCCCACTCGGCGTACGACGCCGGGGAGTCTCTCCGGACCCAGCACGATCAGGGCCAGGACCAGAATGACGAGGATTTCGGAAAAGCCGAAGTCGAACATGGCCTCTCAGCGCATGCCTGGAGCGCAGAGCGGGCTGGTACCGGCCGCAGCCGGCCCGTCCGGACCGCTAATGCGCCGCGGGCCTCAGGTGTTGCGGCCGCCCTTGGAGGCCTGGGCGTTGCCCTTCAGCGATTCGGGGAATTCGGCGTCGGCCGCATCGGAGCGAATCTGCCGGGCCTCGGTGCTCGAGGCAGACTCTTCCTTGTCACCCTCGTTCATCGCCTTTTTGAAACCCCGCACCGCATGGCCGAGATCGTCACCGATCGTACGCAGCTTCTTGCCGCCGAAGATCAGCAACACGACGACCAGGATGACCAGCAGGGTTTTGAAATCGAAATCCATACGTTCTGGACTCCGCTTGCGCGAGAAAACACTAAAGAAATGATCAACGTCCCATCATAGGCCAATTGGCGGGCATGGGCCGAGAAAGTTTCTGCGTATCGGCATCCGTGTAAACCGCAATGCGCGCCTCGCTCAGCTCTCCAGCCAGAACGTCACTGGGCCGTCGTTGACCAGCTCCACCTGCATGTCCGCCCCGAAGGCCCCGCTGGCCACGGGCCTGTGCCGGGACTCGGCCTGGCGCAGCAGATACGCGAACAGCTCGCGTGCCGGCGCCGGCGCCGCCGCCGCGCTGAAGCTCGCCCGGGTGCCGTGGCGCGTATCGGCCGCCAGCGTGAACTGCGGCACCAGGAGCAGGCCGCCCCCGTGCTCGCGCAGCGAGCGGTTCATGCGGCCGGCAGCATCCGGGAAGATTCGATAGCCCAGCAGGCGCTCGAGCAGCCGGTCCGCCGCGGCCGGCGTGTCCTCGCGCCGTACCCCAATCAGCGCCAGCATGCCCGGGCCGATCGCCCCGAGGCTTTGGCCCGCGACGCGCACCTCGGCGCCGGTGACGCGCTGGATCAGCGCGATCACGCCGTTTTCGCCCGGCTGGCGTCCGAGGTGGCCGCTCCGATAAGATCCGAGACTGCTTTGCGCACTGAGCCGGAGATCACCATGTCGGAACTTTGGCTGGATTGGTACGTGCGTTTGGGTCGGCGGTTCGCCATGGCGGCGGCCTTCGGGGCGTGCGCGTTGCTCGCGGCACCTGCGCCGGCCCAGCAGCCCCCCGTGGGCAACGCGCAGCAGGGCAAGATCATCGGGTACACCTGCCTAGGCTGTCACGGTATCGAAGGATACCGCAACGCCTACCCCGACTACGCCGTGCCGCGGCTGCGGGGCCAGTCGGTGACGTACCTGATGAGCGCCCTGCAGGAATACCGCGACGGACAGCGCGCCTATCCCACCATGCATCTGCAGGCGCTGTCGCTCTCGGCGCAGCAGATCGCCGACGTGGCGGCCTATCTCGGCGGGAAACCCGTGACGGCCAAGCCGGTCCCGGCCGCCGCGGTGCCCGCGGCGGCCAGCGTGTGCGCCTCGTGCCACGGCAGCAACGGCATTGGAGTCGCCCCGATGTATCCGACCCTGGCCGGACAGCACGAGAGTTATCTGATCCGGGTCCTGCACGAATACCAGAGCGGCTACCGCCAGAATCCCATCATGAGCGGTATCGCGCATTCACTGACCAATGCGCAGATCCGCATTGTGGCGGCGTACTTCAGTCATCTGAAGCCCGGGCTGCACACCGTGCCGCGGCCTTATACGCGCTGGTCCGGTCGCTAAGGTCGACCGGCCTCTGCGACAACACGGTCCGGGAAGGGCCTCACCCTTCCCGGACCGCAATACACCGGCCGGGGAACCGGTGTCGGCTGGGCGCGACCCGCGCCCTTGATCAGTTCACGGCGATGAACGCGGGCCGCCCGCGTGCTGCTCCTGCCGTGGCCGTCCGTCCCTGCTCCACTCGTCGCTTGCCGCGGATGTCTGGGCGGCCGCTCGGCCGCCCAGACATCGTTTCACTGCACGCCGACCGGCACGAAGATCCGCGAGTCGCCGCGCTGGATCAGCAGCGCCACGTGACCCTTGGACTTCGCCACGGCACCGGCCAGCTGGGCGGGCGTGGACACCGGCGCTCCGTTGGCCGAGAGGACGATGTCCCCCGGCTCGATGCCCGCATCCTCCGCCGGCCCGCTCACGCCCTGCACGATCACCCCGCCGTGCGTGTTGTCCTGCTGCTGCTCATCCGGCGTCAGCGCCCGCACGATCAGTCCGAGCCTTCCGCCCGGCCGCGCGGCGCTGCCGGCGGCCGCCACCAGGTTGTTGCCCATCGACCCGAGGGTCGCGATGACGTGCTTCTCGGCATGATTGCGCCAGATCGTCAGGTTCACCTTGCTGCCCGGCATCAGGCTCGCGACGCGCACCGGCAGGTCGTTCGAGTTCTCGATCTTCTGCCCGTTGAGCGCGATGATGACATCGCCGGGCCGGATGCCGGCGGCCTGCGCGGGGCTGCCCGGGTTGACGCTCGAGACCAGCGCACCTTCCGGCTCAGGCAGACCGAAGGAATCGGCGAGTCCCTGGTCGACGGGCTGGATGTAGATGCCGAGCTCGCCGCGGCGCACATGCCCGGTGGCGATCAGCTGGTCGGCGACGTGCATGGCCACGTTGATCGGAATCGAGAACGACAGGCCCATGTAGCCGCCGGAACGGCTGTAGATCTGCGAGTTGATCCCGACCACCTGGCCCTGCATGTTGAACAGCGGGCCGCCGGAGTTGCCCGGGTTGATCGGCACGTCGGTCTGGATGAACGGCACGTAATTCGAATGTGGCAACATGCGCCCCTTGGCGCTGACGATGCCGGCGGTGGCGCTGTTCTTCAGGCCGAACGGCGCACCGATGGCGAGCACCCACTGCCCGACTTCGAGTTTGTTCGAATTCCCGACGTTCACCGTCGGCAGGTTATTGGCGGCGATCTTGATCACCGCCACGTCGGAGACCTTGTCGATGCCGATGACTTTGCCGGGGAACTGCCGTCGATCGCGCAGCTGAACGGTGATCTTGCTCGCGCCCGCCACGACGTGCGCGTTGGTCAGGATCAGGCCGTTCGGGCGGATGATGAAGCCGGAGCCCTCGCCCTCGATCGGCCCTTGCTGCGGCGCTTGGAACGGGAAATTGTGGAAGAACGGCGCGAACGGGCTGTTCTGGCCGAACGGCGCGCTCTGCGTGCCGGCGCTCGGGGACTTCTCGATGACGCGGATGCTCACCACGGCCGGGCCGTAGCGCTTGACCAGGGTCGAGAAGTCCGGCAGAACAACCGCGACACCGCCCTGTGTGGCGCTCGAGGTCAAGCCCGCCGGCGGCGTCGTGGCTTGTGCGGCGCGCACACCGTAGAGGGCGGCCAGCGGGGCGGCACCGATCAGCGCGCCGAGCGCGGCGGCGATCAGTGGATTTCGAATCACATTCCTCATGGTCATATCAGCCTCTGCACATCCGATGGTCTGGACACGAACGAATCTGGGGTTTGACGATACCCGTGCAACCTTAAGCAACCCTTAAGACCCGGCCGTTGGCGGGCTGCGTCGCCGTTATCCGCTCATCCGGCACGGGTGTCCAGCCAGTGCACCAGGCCCTGGGTGTTCAGTTCCAGGTCCCCGGCGAGCAGCTCCGCCAGGCGTGTCTCGCTCACCGTGCAGCCGTGGCGCTCGGCGAGCGATCGCCAGAGCGTCCAGAGTTCGGCGCGAATCGCACCGGCGCGGTCGGCCGCCGCGGCGTTGCGCCGCGCAATGCGCTCAAGCTCGCGCACCTGGCTGAGCAGCGCTGCGCCGAGCCGCGGTACGTCCGTGACGCGGCTGTAGTGCATCAGGTACATCGCCTCGGGCGCACAGGCGAGCAGCCGCTCGATCGAGGCGCACATCTGATCGGGGTCGAACTGCGTCGGCGTGGTGGTCGGTGTGATGAATGCCCCCGCCGCGCTGTCGAGTTCCCGGTACGAGATACCGAAGGTGTCGCCGCTGAAGATGCAGCGGTGTGCGCGGTCGACGAACACCTGGTGGTGCAGCGCGTGGCCCGGGGTATGCAGGATGTCGAATGCCCGCCCGGCGAGACTCAGCTGTTCCCCGTCCTGCGTGCGCCGGATGCGCTCCGCGGCGATCGGTTCGATCCGGCCGTACAACCGCGCGAAGCGTTCCCGGCCGTAGACGGCCTCGGCGCCCGCGCTGAGCCGTGACGGATCGATCAGGTGCGGCGCGCCGCGCGGATGCACCACGCACAGCGCGTTCGGCAGCTCGCGCATCAGCCGGCCGGCGCCCCCGGCATGATCCAGGTGCACATGCGTGAGCAGCACAAACTCAACATCCTCCGGCGCGAGCGCGAGGCGCTGCAGCGCGGCGAGCAGGTACGGCACTGAATCATTGGTGCCGACATCGACGAAGGCCGCCCGCCCGTCCTGCTCGATCAGGTGCGCCGCGGCATGTCCGGGGTGCAGGTATTCGGTGTCGACGGCGGTGATGCCGTCGGGGTGGTGCCACAGCCTGGGGGTGGGTAACGCCGGCATTTCATCTCTCATCTGGCGATGGTATCCGGTTGCGCTAGCATAGCGATATGACCTTCCCGACACTGGCCGGCCGGGCGCTCGCCGCCGCGGCACTGACGACATTTTATCTGGCGGCGGGCGCAACGCCCGCCGCCGCTACTCCCGCGGCGGTACCGCTTGCGCAGCAGTTGCGTCGCGCCGAGCACTGGCGCGGCGAGCGCTTCCTCGCCTGGCTCTCCAGCGGCCAGGTGCTCTTCGAGGCGTACACCGGACGCCAGACTCTGCTCGAGCGTGCGGCCTCGCCTGCCGCAAAGCCGACGGTTTTGACGCCACTCGGTGAAGGGATCCACGTGGCGCTCGCCCCGCGCGTCGGCACCGCGGTGCTCTACCCGCAGCGAGCGGACGGCGTGACCGACTGGCAAGTGCTGGCCGCACGGGTGCCGCACCCCCTCGCGGCCGGTCAGGCAATCATCGGCCGGCCGGTCTGGTCCGTGAGCGGGCATCGGGTCGCGCTGCTCAGCGCGGTGCCGCACGCGGATCGCGAGGCGGTCTATATCGAGAATATCGCGCGTGGCGGCGTGCCGCGTCTGGTGGCCGGTGCCCTTACGGGACGCTGGCGGCTGCTCGATTGGTCCGCGGACGGTCAGCGCCTGCTGCTCGTACACGACACGGCACCCGACGCCGAATCGTTGTACCTGCTGCATCTGCACGGCGGGACGCTGACCCGCATCCGGCTGCCGCCGGCGCGCATCCGCACCGCGCGGTTCGCGCCGGACGGCACCGCGGTCTATTTGATCTCTAACGAAAACAGCGAATACGAGCGGCTGCTGCATCTCGATCCGATGAGCGGGCAGATCCGGGCGGTGTCGGTCCCGAGCGACTGGGACGTGCGTCAGTTTGCCGCCAGTCCCGACGGACGGTATCTCGCCTACACCCTCGATCACGACGGCTACAGCCGCCTGCACGTGCGCGACCGGCGGCTGAAACTCGATGTGGCCGTGCCGCTGTTACGGCACGGCGTGATCGACACGCTGCGCTTCGATGCCGGGCACCAGCTGGCGTTCACCTTCCAGGCAAGCCGCCGTCCGCCGCGCATTGAGGTGTATCACGCCGGCAGTGGACGGCTGCAGCGCTGGCTCGCCGGTCCGCCGGCGCCGCTTGGCGCGCGCTTGGCGCGCGCCAAGCCGGTGCATTTTCCGACCTGGGATCGCATCGGGGGCCACTGGCGGCAGCTCTCGGCGTATGTCTACCTGCCGCCGGGCGCTGGACCCGCTCCGGTGCTGATCGTGCTGCATGCGCACCGGGCCGGTCAGTTCCGGCCTGGCTGGCATCCGTTCCTGCAATTTGTGACCAACACGCTCGGCTACGCGGTGATCGCCCCGAATGTGCGCGGCTCCGGGGGCTACGGCCGCAGCTTCCGAGCCCTCACGGACGGGATGCGCCGCAACGACGCGGTGCGGGACATCGGCTCGCTGCTGGTGTGGATCGGCATGCAGCCGGGCTTGGACGTGCACCGCGTGGTGCTGATGGGGCGCGGCTATGGCGGATGGCTCGCGCTGAACTGTCTCGCCACGTTCGATGGCCATCTGCTCGGTGCGATCGATGTCGATGGCATCGCCAGCCTGAATGATTACATCGCCCGCGCACCGGCGGCCGAGCAGGCGTTCCGCCGCGCGGCCTTCGGCGATCCGGGCGGCGGATTCATGTCGAACTTCCTGCGCCGCATCTCCCCGCTCGGGGAGGTCGGACGCATCCGCGCGCCCTTGCTGATGGTGCAGGGACTGGCCGGTGACCCGGTCCGCGCCGCGGACGAGCAGCAGCTCGCCTACCTGCTGCGCTTCCACGGCGAGCGCGTTGACCTGGTGACGCGCGCACTTGCAGGGCGGCGGTTTGCGACACCGGCCGCCCGGCACGCTCTCTATCGGGCGGCCGCGAAGTTCCTGCAGGCGCAGAAGTCACGTCGGGCCAAGTGAGCGGTGCCGCTCAGACCGGCGCGGCGGTGAACGTGACGGTCACGGTCAGTCCGCGCGCGTTCTCCCCCGCGCCGAGTTCTACCTGCGCTCCGTGCGCCGCGGCGATCGTTTTGACGATGGCGAGGCCGAGACCGCTGCCCGGGGCACTCGCGCCCGGCTGGCGGTAGAAGCGGTCAAAGACCCGGGCCCGCTCCGCCGGCGCGATCCCCGGGCCGTTGTCGGCGACTTTCAACACGGCCCGGCCGGGTTCCTCGCTGCCGAGGACCGTCACGTCGACTCGTCCGCCGCGCGGCGTGTAGCGCACCGCGTTGTCGACCAGGTTGCGCACCAACGTCGCGATCGCTTCGCGCTCCCCTGGGATCACCACGGGTTGCGCATCGGCGATGCCGAGGTCGATGTGGCGGGCGTCGGCGAGTGGCACGAGCTCGGCGACCACGTCGCGCGCGAGCTCATCGAGTGCGATCGGCTCGTGCGCCGGTTCGGCGCGCGGCTCCTGCCGGGCGAGCGCGAGCAGCTGCTCCACCAAGCGGATCGAGCGCTGTACGCCGGCCGAGAGACGCTCCATGGCTTCGGCGCGCTCCCGATCGGTCCCGGCGCGGGCCAATGCGTCGAGCTGCAGATGTAGCGCGGTGAGCGGCGTGCGCAGTTCGTGCGCCGCGTCCGCCATGAAGGCCCGCTCGCGCTCCAGCGCCGAGGAGAGCCGTCCCAGCAGATCGTTCAGCGCCGCCACCAACGGCTGCACTTCCTCCGGCAACTGCTCGTGCGCGAGGGGTTCGAGCGCGGCGACCCGACGCGCCTTGACCGAGCTGGCCAGCCGCTGCAGGGGTTCGAGCGCGTGCCCGACGGCGAACCAGACCAGGATGCCGAGGATTGGCACCGTGAGCATGAACGGCTCGAGGGTCTTCAGCACCAGCTGGACGGCCTGCTGGCGGCGCACCCGCATCAGCTGCGCCACCTGGATCACGCGGCTCGGCGAGGCGACGCCGAAGACCCGCCAACGCCCCTCGCTGGTCTTGACCGTGGAGAACCCGAGCGCCGTGTAATTCGGCAATACGGTGTGCGGGGGCGCCCAGATCCGCCGGCCGTTGGCGGTCCACACCTGCACCACGAAGCCGTACTCGGCCACGCGCGAGGGGATTTCGAGCGGCAGCAGATACTCCACCGGCTGGTCGCGCAGCAGCAGCGCCATCTGCTCCAGGTGGTAATCGAAGAACGTATCGGCCTGTTTCAGCGTGTTGCGGTACACGACGAATCCGCCGATCAGCCAGACCACCGCGATGCCGCCGAGCAGCCAGGCGAGCAGCCGAGCCCGCAGTGAGCGCAGCGTCATGTGGGCCGCACCCGGTAGCCGACGCCGCGCACCGTCAGGATGAAGTCCGCGCCAAGCTTGCGGCGCAGACCGTGTACGTGGACCTCCACGGCATTGCTTTCGACTTCCTCGCCCCAGCCGTAGAGCCGTGCCTCGATCCGGGCGCGCGGATGGAGGGTGCCGGGGCGCTCCATCAGCAGCTGCAGCAGCGCAAATTCCTTCGGCGAGAGCGCCACGTCCTTCCCGTCGCGCTGCACGGTGTGCGTGGCCGGGTTGAGGATCACCCCGAGGTGCTCGATCGCCGGGGCGGCCTGGCCGGACTTGCGTCGCAGCAGCGCGCGGATGCGCGCGGCCAGTTCATTGAGGTCGAAAGGCTTGACGAGGTAGTCGTCGGCACCGGCATCGAGGCCCTGAACGCGGTCCGAGACGGCATCGCGCGCCGTCAGAATGATCACCGGGAGTGCATCGCCCCGGGCGCGCAGCGCCGTGAGCACCGCCAGTCCCGAGCGACGCGGCAGGCCGAGGTCAAGCAACAGCAGGTCGAACGGTTCGTTCTTAAGCACTTGCTCGGCCGTTTCCCCGTCATGCACCCAGTCGACCGCGAACCCCTCGCGCCGCAGCCCGGCGCGGATTGCCTCGCCGATCATGGTGTCGTCTTCCACGAGCAGCAGTCTCACTTCGATGCCTCGGCCGGCGTCGCCGGCACAAATTTTTTTCAGCGCATGCTCCGGGCCTCTGCCACAATCGCAGCTCTCCGAGGCCGCGCGAGCCATGAGTTCCTCCCAGCCGACGTTCGGGGCGTCCGACGCCCAACACACCGCCCGCCCGCTCATCCACGCCGCCGCCGCGCTGGGTGTGGCGTTGACGGAGCACGATGCACTGCGTCTGCTGCGGCTGCTGGAGGAATTGGCTCACTGGAACCGCCGCTTCAATCTGACGGCGATCACCGAGCCGGCCGACATGGTAACGCATCACCTGCTCGACAGTCTGGCCGTGCATCGGCATCTGCACGGTGCGCGTATCGCCGATGTCGGTACCGGGGCGGGGTTCCCCGGGCTGCCGCTTGCGCTGGCGAACCCCGAGCGGCGCTTTACCCTGATCGATTCGAACGGTAAGAAGGTTCGCTTCGTCTCGCACGCCGCCCATGCGCTCGGACTGGTCAACGTGGAGGCCGTTCACGCGCGTGCCGAGGCGCTTCGTCCCGAGGTTCCGTTCGACACTGTGCTGGCGCGCGCCTTCGCGGCACTCCCGGGGCTGGTGAGCGCCGTCGAGCCGCTCTGCGGCCCCGGCACGCGCATCCTCGCACTAAAGGGCAAGTGGCCGAAGGCCGAGCTGGAGGCGCTGCCCGGGGGGTGGCAGGCCGAGACCGTGCCGCTCCAGGTGCCCGGCCTGGCCGAAGAGCGCTGCCTCGTGATCCTCAGCGCGGGGTCCCCTTCGGTCCGGCACTGAGCGGCAGCGTGGTGGTCTCCTTGATGACCGACAGTGCGATGAAGGAGTGCACCGATTGCACGCCGGGGAAGCGCGAGAGGTGATCGAGGAAGAACGCCTCGTATGACTTGATGTCGCGGCAGGCGATGCGCAGCAGGAAGTCCGTCTCGCCCATGAGCGTATAGCACTCGAGGATCTCCGCGTGCTGGCGCACGGCCTGCTCGAACTTCAGCAGCGCATCGCGCCCGTGGCCGGAGAGCTTGACCTGGGAGAACACCAGTACGTTCAGCCCGACTTTCTCCCGATCAAGCAGCGCCACGCGCCGCCGGATCACCCCGGTTTCCTCCAGGCGGCTCATGCGCCGCCAGCAGGTCGAGGCGGTCATACCAAGCCGTTCGGCCAGCTCCGCCGCCGACAGGTTGCCGTGCTCCTGGACCAGATCCAGGATGCGCACATCGCTTCGGTCGAGATCAGTCTGCATAAAATATCTCATTGGATCGCGAAATGATGGAATGAATGATTCATCGGAGTGGCTCAAAGGGCAAGCTTTGTGACGCGCCGTGCGTCTGTCGGGCGTTAAGGTGACGCCGCCCGGGTCGAGTCCCGGAGACCTTTGGGAGTCCTCATGGATCTATTTTCGCTGCCGGATTTCGACGGTCACGAGCAGGTCGTGTTCGGGCATGACCGCGTCACGGGTTTGCGCGCCGTCATCGCGATTCATTCCACTGTGCTCGGACCTGCCGCCGGCGGCTGCAGGATGTGGGCCTATCCGTCAAGTGACGAGGCGCTGACCGATGCGCTGCGGCTCTCCCGCGGCATGAGCTACAAGAACGCCATGGCGGAGCTCGATCTGGGCGGCGGCAAGGCTGTGATCATCGGGGATGCGCGTGCACACAAGACACCGGCGCTGTTCCAGGCGTTTGGCCGATTCGTCGATGCGCTCGGCGGGCGCTACATCACCGCCGAGGATGTCGGCACGAGCACCGCGGACATGGAGCAGGTGGCCGGTGTCACACCCTACGTCAGTGGCCTGAAGCGTGCCTCGGGCGAGGTGGGCGGAGATCCGGGCCCCAAGACGGCGCTGGGCGTGTTCCTCGGCATCCAGGCGGCGGTGCGGTTCCAGCTCGGTCGCGGCCTCGAGGGGTTGACGGTCGCCGTGCAGGGACTCGGCGGCGTCGGCCATCCGCTGTGCCGGTTGCTGGCTGCCGAGGGCGTCCGCCTGAAGGTGGCCGATGCCCGTGCCGAACTGGCCGAGCGGATCCGCGAGGAGTTGGGCGCGGCGGTCGTACCGGTCGATACCCTCCTTGAGCAGGATGCCGACGTGTTCGCGCCGTGCGCCCTGGGCGCGGTGCTGAGCGCGCGGTCGATCCCGCGGCTGCGCGCACGCATCGTCGCCGGTGCGGCGAACAACCAACTGGCGCGCGAATCCGACGGAGAGCAGCTCATGAAGGCCGGCATCCTGTATGCGCCGGACTACGTGATCAACGCCGGCGGCATCATCAATGTGGCCCATGAGTATCGCGGCGGCTCGTCCGAGGCGGCGGTGCATGCGGCAATCAAGAAGATTCCCGAGCGGCTGACCGCGATTTTCGAGCGTGCCCGGCAGGAATCACGGCCGACCAGCGCGGTGGCCGACCAGATGGCGCGTGAGCGGCTGCAGGCCGGCCGGCGTCTCTGAGGTCCGCCCGAGCGCCCCGGCCCCGGAGCAGGGCGACAGTGAAGTACACTGTCGCCCTCATGAAACGCGTCATCGCGATCGCCAATCAGAAGGGTGGCGTCGGAAAAACCACGACTGCGGTCAATCTGGCCGCCTCGCTCGCGGCCACCCGGCGGCGGGTGCTGCTGCTTGACCTCGATCCGCAGGGGAACGCCACCATGGGCAGTGGCATCGACAAGGCGCAGCTCGAACGCAGCGCCTGCGAAGTGCTGCTCGGGGAGGCCGAGATGGCCGGGGCGCTGTGCACGGTCGGGCAGGGGGGCTATGCGCTGCTGCCGGCCAACCAGGATCTCACCGCCGCCGAGGTCCGCCTGCTCGGCCTGACTGTCGGGCGCGAGACCCGGCTGCGCCAGGCGCTCGCACCGGTGCGCGAGGCGTATGACGTCATCCTCATCGACTGTCCGCCGGCGCTGAACATGCTCACGGTCAATGCGCTGGTGGCGGCCGACAGCGTTCTGATCCCGATGCAGTGCGAGTACTACGCGCTCGAGGGACTCTCGGCGCTGCTCGGCACCATCGAGCAGATCCGCGCGGCAGCGAATCCGCCGCTCGACCTCGAGGGCATCCTGCGAACCATGTTCGACCCGCGCAATAACCTGGCCAATGAAGTGAGCGCTCAGCTCATCATGCACTTCGGCGACAAGGTGTTCCGCACCATCATTCCGCGCAATATCCGGCTAGCCGAGGCCCCATCCTTCGGCCGGCCCGTGCTGTTCCACGACAAGGACTCGCGCGGGGCGCTCGCCTATCTCGCGCTCGCCGGGGAGATGATCCGCCGTGCCGAGGGTACGGCCGAGCCGCCGGGATCGGATGCGCTGGCGGCGGTGAACGGGGAGGCGGCACCGTGACACAGAAGAAGCCGACGTTGGGCCGGGGCCTGGCCGACCTGCTCGGTCCAGGTGTCCGCGGCGCACCTGGGGTATCGGCGGCGGCCGTCACCCCCGCTCCGGCGGGCGATGAATTGAAGCGCCTGCCGCTCGATGTGCTGCAGCGCGGTAAGTACCAGCCCCGCATCGACATGCATCCGGAGTCGCTGGAGGAACTGGCCGGCTCGATCAAGGCGCAGGGTGTGGTGCAGCCCATCGTGGTGCGGCCGCTGGCCGGCGCCCCGGGGGCGCCGCTGCGCTACGAGATCATCGCCGGGGAACGGCGCTGGCGCGCCGCGCAGCTGGCCGGACTCGAGGACATCCCGGCCATCGTGCGGCGCATCCCCGATGAGGCTGCGATCGCCGTGGCGCTCATCGAGAACATCCAGCGCGAGAACCTCAATCCGCTGGAGGAAGCGCGCGCGTTGCAGCGGCTGATCAGCGAGTTCGAACTCACCCATGCGCAGGCCGCCGAGGCCGTCGGGCGCTCCCGGGCCGGCGTCAGCAATCTGCTGCGCCTGCTGGAGCTGCCCGCCGAGGTCTGCGAATTGATCGAGCGGCACCAGATCGAAATGGGTCATGCGCGCGCCCTGCTCGGCCTGACGCAGCGCGGGGAGCAGCGCCAGGCGGCCGCCGAGGTGATTGCCAAGGGCCTCTCGGTGCGGGAAACCGAAGCGTTGGTGCGGCGGATGCTGCGCCCGCCGGCCGCCCCGGCGGACGCTGCGCCTCGCAGCGATCCGAACGTGCGCCAGCTGGAGCAGCAATTGTCGGAAAAACTCGGCGCCCGGGTCGCCATCCGTTCGGGCGCGGGCGGCAAGGGTACGCTGACAGTGAACTATAATACTCTCGACGAACTGGACGGGATCCTCGCCCATATCCATTAGGATCTTCCGCAATGGCCGCGCGGGAGGTAATCCGGCACCCTTCGCAGCGGAAATTTCACACCATTTTCACAGGCTTAGATCAGCTGCGGATGGAGTGGACTCCCTGCAGACCGGTCAATATAATCGCGCGGCTTTGCGGCCCGGCGGAAAAATGCGCCGGCGGGCCGGGAGCGATCCGGCGCGCAGCGTACGCCCGCGAGTGAGACATCGGTGACCGTGATCGACCTGCCCCAAGCGCGGCGGCTGGCTTTCGGCGTCGTGCTGGGCCAGGCGGCCGCAACGGTTCTGGCCGGATTGCTCGCCTGGGCGATCTCCGGTGAGCGGGCGGCTTTCTCCGCGTTGCTCGGTGGAGGCATCGGAACCGCGTCGAGTCTGATTCTGGCGCTGGCCGGGTTCAGCCGGCGGGCCTCGGGTCCCGAAGGGGCGCTGCGGGCCTTTTACCGGGGGGAGGCGCTGAAGCTCGTCGTCGTCGTCGGGCTGTTTACGGCGGCCTTCAGACTGACGAAGGTCGCGCCGCTGGCGATGTTTGCGGCCTTCGCTGCGACTTTTTTCGTGTACTGGATCGCGCTCGCCACCGCCTTGTGGCCGGGTGATCGCGCGCGCGACCAGAGAATTGCCGAACCGGCCCCGCGCAAGACAACGGCGGACGCCACGCACACAGTGAGAGATTGACGTTCATGGCAGCAGCGCAGCCACAGGTTGGTGGGTACATCCTCGAGCACCTCACCTTTCTGACTAACAAACCGCAGACCTCGCTGGTCAATTTCACCGTGATCGATTACGACACGGTGTTCTTCTCCGTATTGCTCGCGGTCGTGTTCGCCGGCAGTTTCTACTGGGTCGCGCGCCGCGCCGCCGGCAGCGTCAGAAGCGCTCCGCGCGGCTTCCAGAGCTTCGTCGAAATGATCGTCGAGTGGGTCGACTCGCAGGTGCGGGACGTCTACCACGGCACCAACCGCCTGATCGCGCCGCTCGCGCTCACGATCTTTTGCTGGGTGTATCTGTTTAACTTCATGGATCTGGTGCCGGTCGACCTGCTGCCCGACCTCGCCAAGACGATGGGCCTGCCGCACCTGAAGGTCGTGCCGAGCACCGATCTCAATGGGGTGTTCGGCCTGTCGCTCACGGTTTTCATCCTGATGATCTTCTACAGCATCAAGGTGAAGGGACCGCTCGGCTTTCTTGGCGAACTGACCCTGCACCCGTTCAGCAGCAAGAACAAATTCGTGCAGGCGCTGTTCGTGCCCGTGAATTTCGTGCTGGAGTCGGTGACGCTGATCGCCCGCCCGGTGTCCCTCGCGCTGCGACTGTTCGGCAACATTTTCGCCGGCGAGATGATCTTCGTGCTGCTCGCGCTGCTGACGCTCGAGCACAGTTACGCCGGACTGGCGAGCATGTCGGGCTGGGGACTGATGCTCCTGCAGGCGCTGCTGACTTTCGTCTGGGGTGTGTTCCATCTGCTGATCATCACCATCCAGGCGTTTATCTTCATGGTGCTCACCATCGTCTACCTGGCGATGGCGCACGAACATCACTGACCGACTCCATTTTTTCGACCCATTGATCCTCTGAGGAGACTTGAATGCATAACGTTGCACTGATCCAAGCCATGACCGTGCTGGCCGTGGGCATCATTTTCGGCATGGGCGCCCTCGGCACCGCCATCGGCTTCGGCATTCTCGGTGGCCGCTTCATCGAAGGCTCGGCCCGCCAGCCCGAACTGATGCCCGCGCTGCAAGTGAAGATGTTCCTGGTCGCCGGCCTGCTCGACGCCGTCGCCATGATCGGTATCGGCTTCGCGCTGTTCTTCACCTTCGCGAACCCGTTCCTCAATGCCCTGCACGTTGTCGCGCATTGATTCGGTCGCGGACCTCTGCTAGCGCACCCCTCGGAAGGAGGCGAACGTGCATATCAATCTGACGCTCGTCGTCCAGATGGCGGTATTCGCCGTCTTGATCTGGTTCACGATGAAATTCGTCTGGCCGATGATTCTCGGCCCGATGCAGGAGCGTGAGCGGCGGATCGCTCAGGGTCTGGCCGCCGCCGACAAGGGCGAAGAGGAGCTCGACCGGGCCCGTGCCAGTGCCGAGTCGATTCTGCGCGAGGCGCGCGAGCGCGCCGGCGTGATCGTCGATCAGGCCCAGCGCAGCGCCACGGAGATTCTCGATCACGCCCGCAGCGCCGCGACGCAGGAAGGTCAACGCCTCGTCGCCGCTGCACAGGAACAGATCGAACTCGATGCGGCACGCGCCAAAGAGCAACTGCGCCAGCAAGTCGGGGCGATCGCCGTCGCGGCCGCCGCGAAGCTGCTCGAACGCGAAATTGATGCGCGCGCCCACGAAGCGCTGCTCAGCGAATTCGCCGCACAGCTGTAGGCGGAGGAACCGATGCCGGACAAGAGCACCATCGCCAGACCCTACGCCAAGGCCGCCTTCGAGGCCGCCAGCGGGCGTCTCGGGGAGTGGTCTGAAGGCCTGCGGTGCGCAGCTGCCGTGGTTCTCGACCCGCGCGTCGCGTCGCTCCTCGACAACCCGAACGTCACGCCCGAGCAGCTCGCCGGTCTGATCTCCTCGATCGCCGAGCCGTATTTGGACGAGACCGGGCGCAACTTCATCCGCGCGCTCGCCGACAACCGCCGGTTGGAGTGTCTGCCGGAGGTCGCGGTGCGCTTCGATGCGCTGAAGGCCGAGGCCGAAGGCACCATCGAGGTCGAGGTCACCTCGGCCGCGCCGCTTTCTGAGCCGCAGCAGCGCGCCCTCGCCGCGGCACTGGAGCGGCGTCTGCGCCGCCGGGTGCAGCTGCGCTGCCTGCTCGATCCGGCCCTGCTCGGCGGCGCTACCGTGCGCGCCGGCGATCTGGTCATTGACGGATCGGTGCGCAGCAAGCTCGAGCGCATCGCCCATCAGCTGACCGCCTAAGCGAATTTTCCGGGGAAACAATGTTATGGCCATCAAGGCATCCGAAATCAGCGATTTGATCAAACAGCGGATCGAGAACTTCAAGTCCGCGACCGAGGCGCGCGATGTCGGCACCATCATCTCGGTGACCGACGGCATCACCCGCATCCACGGTCTGGCCGATGCGCGCTACGGCGAGATGATTGAGTATCCGGGCAACGTGTTCGGCCTCGCGCTGAACCTCGAGCAGGATTCGGTCGGCGCCGTGGTTCTCGGCGACTACAAGCATCTGCGCGAGGGCGACACCGTCAAGACGACCGGGCGCATCCTCGAGGTGCCGGTGGGACCTGAGCTGCTCGGCCGCGTGGTCGATGCGCTCGGCCAGCCGATCGATGGCCGCGGACCGCTCAACGCCAAGCGCACCGCGCCGATCGAGCGCGTCGCCCCTGGCGTGATCTACCGCAAGTCGGTCACTCAGCCGGTGCAGACCGGCTACAAGGCGGTCGACTCGATGGTGCCGGTCGGTCGCGGGCAGCGCGAGCTGATCATCGGCGATCGCCAGACCGGCAAGACGGCGCTCGCGGTCGACACCATCATCAACCAGAAGTCCTCCGGGATTAAGTGCATCTACGTCGCGATCGGGCAGAAGCAATCGACCATCGCCGGCGTGGTCAAGAAGCTCGAGGAGCACGGTGCCCTCGCGCACACCGTGATCGTCGCCGCACCGGCGTCGGCGCCGGCCGCCATGCAGTACATCGCCGCGTACTCCGGTTGTGCCATGGGCGAGTACTTCATGGACAACGGCGAGGATGCGCTGATCGTCTACGACGACCTGTCCAAGCAGGCCGTGGCGTACCGCCAGATCTCCCTGCTGCTGCGCCGGCCGCCGGGCCGCGAGGCGTTCCCGGGGGACGTGTTCTACCTGCACTCGCGCCTGCTGGAGCGCAGTGCACGGGTCAACGACCAGTACGTCGAGATGCAGACCAACGGTGCGGTGAAGGGCAAGACCGGTTCGCTGACGGGTCTGCCAATCATCGAGACCCAGGCGGGCGACGTCACCGCGTTCGTGCCGACCAACGTCATCTCGATCACCGACGGGCAGATCTTCCTCGAGACCGACCTGTTCAACGCCGGCGTGCGTCCGGCCATGAACGCCGGCATTTCCGTCTCGCGTGTCGGTGGTGCGGCGCAGACCGACATTATCAAGAAGCTCGGTGGCGGCATCCGCCTCGCGCTCGCCCAGTTCCGTGAACTGGCGGCCTTCTCGCAGTTTGCCTCGGACCTCGACGAGACGACCCGCAAGCAGCTCGAGCGCGGTCAACGCGTCACCGAGATGATGAAGCAGAAGCAGTACGGACCGATGTCGGTCGCGGACATGGCGCTGTCGATCTACGCCGTCAACAGCGGCTACATGGACAAGGTGGAGCTGAAGAAGGTCGTCGCGTTCGAAGCGGCGCTGCAAGCCTTCGCCCACTCGAACTACGCCACGATGCTCGATCGGATCAATCGTGAGCCGAAGTTGAGCAAGGAGAACGAGGCGGAGCTGAAGAAGTGCGTCGAGGATTTCATCGCCACCGGGACCTACTGACGGTGATGCCCGTAGCCGGACACGCTGAGCGAGACTGCTGATGCCAGGCACCAAAGAAATCCGCGCCAAGATCACGAGTGTCAAGAGCACTCAGAAGATCACCCGCGCCATGCAAATGGTGGCCACCAGCAAGATGCGCCGTGCGCAGGAGCGCATGCGGGCGGCTCGGCCGTATGCGGACAAGATGCGCAGCGTCATCGCCAACCTGGGCGCGGCCAACCCGGATTATCACAGTCCGTTCCTGCAGAATCGCCCGACGGTCGGCGCGATCGGCATCATCGTCGTGTCGACCGACCGCGGGCTTGCCGGGGCGCTCAACGCCAACGTCTTCAAGCAGACGCTGCTGCTGATGCGCGAGTGGCAGGACAAAGGCGCGGCGGCGAAGCTGTGTCTGGTCGGCGCGAAGGGTATGACGTTCTTCCGTCGCCTGGACACGCCGATTGTGGCCAACGTGTCGCATCTGGGCGATCGGCCGCATGTGAAGGACCTGATCGGTACCGTCAAGGTAATGCTGGACGAGTACAGCGACGGCACGATCGACCGGCTGTTCCTGGTCGGTTCGGAATTCGTCAACACAATGACACAGCGTCCCGTGGTGACGCAGCTTCTGCCGGTCGCCGAGCCTCCGGCTGCGGATCTGCAGGAACATTGGGACTACATCTACGAGCCGGAAGCCGCGCAGATCCTCGATGCGCTGCTGATGCGCTACATCGAGTCGCAGGTTTATCGCGCGGCGGTGGAAAACGTGGCGTCGGAAATGGCCGCGCGCATGGTCGCCATGAAGGCGGCCACCGATAACGCCGGCAAACTTATCAACGAAATGCAGCTGATCTACAACAAGGCCCGTCAAGCCGCGATCACCAAGGAATTGGCCGAGATCGTGGGCGGCGCGGCCGCGGTTTGAGAGAGACAACACATGGCAAGCATGGCCGAAGGCAAGATCACCCAGATCATCGGTGCCGTCATCGACGTCGAGTTTCCACGCGACGCGATTCCGCGCATCTATGAGGCGCTGAAGCTCAAGGACGTCGACCTGACGCTCGAGGTTCAGCAGGAACTCGGCGACGGCATCGTGCGCACGATTGCCATGGGTCCTTCCGAGGGACTCAAGCGCGGCCTCGCGGTCCTCGCCACCGGCAATCCGATCACCGTGCCGGTCGGCAAGCCGACGCTCGGGCGCATCATGGACGTGCTCGGCGCGCCGCAGGACAACCGCGGTCCGGTCACATCCGATCAGAGCCTGCCGATCCACCGGCCACCGCCGTCGTTCGAGGAACAGGCGGGCGGACAGGATCTGCTGGTCACCGGGATCAAGGTCATCGACTTGCTGGTGCCATTCGCCAAGGGCGGCAAAGTCGGCCTGTTCGGCGGCGCCGGTGTCGGCAAGACCGTCAACATGCTCGAGCTGATCAATAACATCGCCAAGCAGTACAGCGGTCTGTCGGTGTTCGCCGGCGTCGGTGAGCGCACCCGCGAAGGCAACGATTTCTACCACGAGATGATCGAGGCGGGAGTCATCGACGCGCAGGAGCTCAGCAATTCCAAGGTGGCGATGGTCTACGGCCAGATGAACGAGCCGCCGGGCAACCGTCTGCGCGTGGCGCTCACCGGCCTGACCATGGCCGAGTATTTCCGCGATGAGGAACATCCGGATGGCACCCGCGGTCGCGACGTGCTGCTGTTCATCGACAACATCTACCGCTATACGCTCGCCGGCACCGAAGTCTCGGCGCTGCTCGGGCGCATGCCCTCGGCGGTGGGCTACCAGCCGACGCTGGCGGAGGAAATGGGCGCGCTCCAGGAGCGCATCACCTCCACCAAGACCGGCTCGATCACCTCCATTCAGGCCGTCTACGTCCCGGCGGACGACATGACCGACCCGTCGCCGGCGACCACGTTCGCGCACCTTGATGCGATCGTGGCGCTGTCGCGCCAGATCGCGACCCTCGGCATCTACCCGGCGGTCGATCCGCTGGAGTCGACCAGCCGCCAGCTCGACCCGCTGGTCGTCGGGGAGGAGCACTACAACGTCGCGCGCGGCGTGCAGGCGGTGCTGCAGCGCTACAAGGAGCTGCAGGACATCATCGCGATCCTGGGCATGGACGAGCTGTCCGAGGACGACAAGCTGACGGTGTACCGCGCCCGCAAAGTGCAGCGGTTCCTCTCTCAGCCGTTCAACGTCGCCAAGGTGTTCACCGGTCAGGACGGCAAGACCGTGCCGCTCGCCGAGACCATCCGTGGCTTCAAGGGCATCATCAATGGTGAGTTCGATCACCTGCCCGAGCAGGCGTTCTACATGGTCGGTACCATCGATGAGGCCGTGGCCAAGGCCAAGACGCTTCAGTAGGAGAGCCCTTCATGGCCGAGCCGCATACGCTCCAGGTCGAAGTCGTTAGCGCCGAGGGAGAGATTTTCTCCGGGCTGGCGACCATGGTGTTCGCACCGGCCTCACAGGGCGACATCGGCGTGGCGCCGCGCCACGCGCCGCTGCTCTCGACGCTCAAGCCGGGCGAGGTGCGGGTGAAGACGCCCGCGGGCGAGGAGCTGTTCTTCTTCGTCGGCGGTGGCGCGATCGAGGTGCAGCCGCACCGCGTGACCGTGCTCGCCGATACGGCGCTGCGCGCCAAGGATCTCGATGAGGCAGCCGCGCTTGCGGCGAAACAGCGCGCCGAGGAGGCGCTGAAGGATCGCAGCAGCCACATCAGTCAGGCCGAGGCGCTGGCCGAATTGGCTCGCGCTGCCGCCCAGCTGAAGCTCATCGCGAAGCTGCGCAAAGTGCGCGGCTGATCGCGCACCGTGCCCGTCCGGGCGATAATCGCCGCATGAACAGGCCTGCCGCCGCGTCGAGTGCGACGCTCTCGATCGTCATTCTGGCCGCCGGCGAAGGCAAGCGGATGAAATCCCGCCGGCCGAAGGTGCTGCAGACCCTTGCGGGTCGGCCGCTGCTGGCGCACGTACTGGAGACCGCGCGCGCACTGTCCCCCGCGGCCATCCAGGTCGTGTACGGACATGGAGGAGAGCAGGTGCGCGCCGCCTTCCCCGAGCCGGGGCTGACGTGGGTGCATCAGGCCGAGCAGCTCGGCACCGGGCACGCTCTGCAGCAGGCCGCGCCCGAACTCGATGATGCCGCCACGGTGCTGGTGCTCTACGGCGACGTGCCGCTGCTGCGGGCGCACTCTCTCGTCGGACTCCTCGACATCGCTGCGGCGGGCGCGCTCGCGGTCCTCACCATGCAGCCGGCCGATCCGAACGGCTACGGGCGGATCGTGCGGGATGCGGCCGGACATGTGGCCCGGATCGTCGAGCACAAGGATGCCTCCGTGGCTGAACGGAGCATCGGTGAGTGCAACACCGGGGTGCTGGCCGCGCCAGCCCGTCTGCTCAAGCGCTGGTTGTCGGCGCTGCGCAATGACAACGCCCAGGGCGAGTATTACCTGACGGACGTCATCGGACTCGCCGCACGATCCGGCGTCACCGTCACGCCGGTGCCGCTCGCCGATCCCATCGAAGCGCTCGGCGTCAACGACAAAGTACAGCTGGCCGAACTCGAAGCGGTGTGCCGCCGCAATGCAGCTTGCGCGCTGATGTGCGCGGGCGTGACGATCGCTGACCCCGCACGGCTCGATGTGCGCGGTGACGTTGTTCACGGGCAGGATGTATTCCTGGACGTCAACGTCGTCCTCGAAGGACACGTGACCCTCGGCAACAACGTGCGGATTGGTCCGGGCTGTGTCGTCCGTGACTGCAGTATCGGTGATGACACCGAGCTGTTCGCGCATTGTGTCCTCGACGGCGCGACGATCGGCTGCGGCGCGCGCATCGGTCCGTTCTCGCGCATCCGGCCGCACTCCGCGCTCGGTGATGGGGTGCACATCGGCAACTTCGTCGAGGTCAAGAACGCGACCCTCGGTAGCGAGTCGAAGGCCAACCACCTCTCCTATGTCGGTGACGCCGAAGTCGGCGCCCAGGTCAACGTGGGTGCCGGCACCATCGTCGCGAATTACGACGGGGCCAACAAGCACCGCACGCGCATTGGAGATCGAGCACATACCGGATCGAACAGCGTGCTGGTGGCGCCCATCACGGTCGGCGAGGGCGCCACGATTGCCGCCGGCTCGACCGTCACCCGAGACGTGCCGGCCGGTAAACTCACCATCGCGCGGGCGCGTCAGACCACGATCGATGAGTGGCAGCGGCCGATCAAGACGAAGTAGACGCAGTCCGCCGAGTCAGACGCCGCGCCGAGCCCCGCAGCACATGGGCCGTGAACACGGCGGGCGGATCACGATAGAGCTGTGACGCCAGCGTCAGCGCCTGACCACGCCGTCGGGCGCTGCGGGCGTCGATGTGAGCCAGCAGCCAGGTCCGCGCGCCGCCGCGCAGCGGAGCCTCGAGCGCACGGCTGCGCAGCGCGGCGAGGTCGTGCTCGCCACCGAGCAGATCCGACAGATGATGCGCCGCCGTCGCAAGGTGCGGCCCCTCGAGCGGCCGTGCCACGGGGAGTGCCTGCAGTTGGTGCCAGAGGTACTTCGTCTGCTTACGCAGCTCATGCAGGTTCTCCGCCGTGGGGTGCCGGCGAGCCTGCACGAGCGCGGCGCGCGCCCGGGCGTAGACCCTGCGCAGACCACTCTGGAGGATCGGCCAGTCGAAGCGCTCCGCGGAGGCTTCCGCCAGGTCGCGCCCGACCGTGCGCAGGGTCTGACGGGTCCGCTTCACCGAGGACGCCTCGCTCCGCAGGTGGTTGCGCGCCAGGGCATGTTCCTTGCGCAGGCGCGCCCGCAGGTCCGACGCCGATCCATGCTGGGGTAGAGTCCGCAGCGTGTCGAGCAGGACTTTGCTGTCGCGCGCCGCGCTGAGGTCCCGGGCGGCATCCCGCAGCGCGGTGTTCCCGCGATGATATTCGTGCTCCCCCAGGCCCTCGCGCATCAGCCGCAGCATGGCCCGGGCACGCTTCAAATCCTTGCGCACACCGTGCACGGCTCGATCGGACAAGGGTCGCCGCCCGAGCAGCGCGACCGCATCCGCGAGACTGTCCAGGGCGACGCGGCGTACGTCCGGGGGCGGGAGGCGCGGGCTGCAGTGCGGTGCGCTCATCGTGCCACGCTAGGCAGACCGGCGCCGGCGGTCTATCCGCAATGACCGTGGTTTCGCCCGGATGCTGAGGCTTGCCCGAGAATTGTCTCGAACGCGCGCCAAAATAGGCATTTTTTGATCCAATCATCGCCGAAAACAGGGTAACTCGCGCGTCCGGAGTCGGTCCACCAGCGCCCCGGAGCGGCTCCGGTGGCCGAGGACCGTTCGCCGGAGTGAACTGTGCGCGGTTCCTGCCTCGGCGGATCGACTTGAGGCAAACTGTCCGTCCCCTGTCGAGTCCGAAGGCCTCATTCATGTGCGGAATCGTCGGCGCCGTTGCCGAGCGCAACATCGTTCCGGTCCTCATCGAGGGTCTGCGTCGCCTGGAATACCGAGGCTACGACTCGGCCGGTCTGGCCGTGATCGGCAACGGCAAACTGGCCCGTGTGCGCACCGTCGGCAAGGTCAAGAAACTCGAGGAGGCCCTCGCCGCGGCGCCCGCCGGCGGTGCAACCGGCATCGCGCATACGCGCTGGGCGACACATGGCGCCCCGAGTGAACGCAATGCCCATCCGCACCTGTCGCAGGCGGGTATCGCCATCGTTCACAACGGCATCATCGAGAACCACGAAGCCCTGCGTGCGGACCTCGAGCGCTGCGGTTACCGATTCGAGTCCGAAACCGACACCGAAGTCATCGTCCATCGCATCCACTATCACCTGCGGGGCGATCAAGATCTGTTCGCGGCCGTGCGCGCCACGGTCGCGGAGCTCCAGGGCGCCTATGCCCTGGCGGTCATCAGCGAGCGGGAACCTGACCGATTGCTCGTGGCCCGCGCCGGCTGTCCGGTCGTCATCGGGCTGGGCGTCGAGGAGAATTTCGTCGCTTCCGATGTCGCCGCGCTCCTGCCGGTGACCCGACGTTTCATGTTCCTCGAAGAGGGCGACCTCGCGGAGCTCCGCCGAACCTCGGTGCGGATCATCGATCGCAACGGCCGTAGCGTCGAACGGGCGGTCCGCGAGAGCGATCTCAGTGCGGACGCCGCCGAGAAAGGCCCGTACCGGCATTTCATGCTCAAGGAGATCCACGAGCAGCCGCGTGCCATCGCCGACACCCTGGCTGAACGCGTTGCCAACGGCCGGCTGCTCGAAGCCGCATTCGGACCGGCGGCGGCCGACGTCTTCAAGCGTACGGCTTGCGTGCACATCGTCGCCTGCGGCACGAGCTATCACGCCGCCTCGGTCGTGAGGTATTTCCTCGAGCAGATCTGCCGGATTCCGTGCGCGGTCGACATCGCCAGCGAGTACCGCTATCGCCATCCGCTCGTGCCGCGCGATACGCTGTTTGTGACCATTTCACAGTCGGGCGAAACCGCCGACACGCTTGCGGCCCTACGCCTCGCCCGCCAGTCCGGTTACCTCTCGACGCTCGCAATCTGCAACGTCCCGGAGAGCTCTCTGGTGCGCGAATCCGATCTGGTGATGCTGACGCGTGCCGGACCGGAGATCGGAGTGGCATCCACCAAGGCATTCACGACGCAGCTGACCGCGCTCGCGATGCTGACCATCGCGCTGGCGCGCCACCACGGTGCGGATGCCGAGCGCGAGCACGGACTGGTGAGCCGGCTCGTCGAACTGCCCGGCATGATCGAGAAGGTCCTCACGCTCGATCCGTTGATTCATCGGCTGGCGGAGCGCTTTGCCGACAAGCATCACACGCTGTTCCTCGGGCGCGGCGCGCTGTATCCGATTGCGATGGAAGGTGCGCTGAAACTGAAGGAAATCTCCTACATTCACGCCGAGAGCTACCCGGCCGGTGAGCTCAAGCACGGGCCGCTGGCGCTCGTCGATGCCGACATGCCGGTCATTGCGGTGGCACCCAACAACGACCTGCTCGAGAAGCTCAAGTCGAATCTCATGGAGGTGCGGGCGCGCGGCGGAGAGCTGATCGTATTCGCCGATCCGGAGTCCGGTTTGCAGCCGAGCGATGGCGTGACGGTCATCGAGATGCCGAAGCACGTCACGTACTTCCAGGCACCGGCGGTATACACCGTTCCATTACAGCTGCTGGCCTACCACGTGGCCATCCTGAAAGGCACGGATGTTGATCAGCCACGCAACCTGGCAAAGAGTGTCACGGTCGAATAACGGCTGAATTAGAGAGACAATGCTCGGCCGGCGTAATTATCTCTTTGCCGGATCGGACGCTGCCGGCGAGACCACAGCGCGTCTCTACAGCCTGATCGGCACCTGTCCATGCCGCATGCGGCATGGACAGGTTCATGCCGAGCGCCTGACTATGCCGAATGAAGGCTCCCCGATGCGCGAGAACGGTGACGCCCCCGTGTTCGCGATCGTGGAAGGTATCAGCGTCACTCGGCATAGTCGTGCACTTCACAGGCCATGGAGAAATTGCAGCAAGCGATCAGGCGGGCGATATCGGCCTTTGGATCGACCCTTCAAAATTGGAACCTTCGCCAGTGCGGCTTCCTTGAGCGCCATATGAGCATGCAGATAAACCTGCGTGGTCTCCATGGACTCGTGACCGAGCCACAACGCGATCACAGAACAGTCGACTCCAGCCTGGAGCAACTCCATCGCTGCGGTGTGGCGCAACACGTGCGGCGAGACGCGTTTTTGCCTCAATGAGGCACACCGTGCACGAGCGACCTTGACGTACTTGCCGAGCAGATATTGTACGGCATCGCCGCTCAACCGACCACCGTGCACGTTGGGGAAAAGCGCGACTGCGTTGTGCGGTGGCGGTTCCTTGAGCCAACGCTGCAGGGTCACCGTCAGTGGCCTCGGCAGTGGCGTACAACGCTCTTTGCGGCCCTTGCCGACACAGCTCACATGAGCGCCGGTGCCGAACGAAATTGAGTCCCGATCTAGCCCTATCAGCTCCGACAGGCGCAGGCCCGTCTGGATCGCGAGCGACAACAGGGTATGGTCGCGACGTCCGAGCCAAGTCGTCCGGTCTGGCGCGTCGAGAAGCGCCTCGATCTCCAGGCGATTGAGGAAATGAATCAGCTTCTTATCACCGCGTTTACTGGGGATCGCGAGCACACGTGCAATATGGGCGCTATAGGCGGGCTCTTCGAAGGCCACGAATCGGAAGAAGGAACGAATGGCGGTGAGACGCAGGTTGCGGGTCCGCGTACTCGCCGCGCGCTGGGCCTCCTGGTGATCCAGAAAATCGCTGATCAGCGGAGCGTCGAGTTCGCCCAGTTCCAGCTCCGAAGGAGGCCTCTTGCGCCGCTGCGAGGCGAAGCCCAGGAACAGCCGAAAAGTGTCCCGGTACGAAGCGACGGTGTGCATGCTCACATGCTGCTGACGCATCAAGCGCTCGGTGAAGAAGCGCTCGATCAGTGCGGGCAGGGAAGATGTGCGGTTCATGATGCAGCCTCCCAACGATGGTCAAGCCGCTTGACTGCCTCGCCGAGAAGCTCGGGGCATCCGGACAGGTACCAATATGTGTCTTGCACGCAGACATGACCCAGATACGTGGACAGCACCGGCAGCAGTTGTTCGATCGGCTGACCGGATCGATACCAGAGCACGAGCGTGCGTACCGCAAAACGATGGCGATAATTCCGCCGGCGGAATTATCGCCATTGTTCCGGCAGCCGGATTATTCCGGCAACGGACGCTCGGGGGCTCTGTTTCCCGGGGGATCGCGCGATCGGGTACGCATCGGCGGCGGAATAATCGGGGGCGCGTGCACGGCGCAAAGGCCGGCCGGTAGCCACCGAGACGGCGGTCACAAAACAGCTGGTTCCCGAAGGAAGCGGATTCATCGAGATCCCGCAGTGTCGATTTCGATCTCGATATTGTGGGTGCAGTCGGTTCTGGTCTCACGCGGGGGATCTTCCCCCTACCCAGGAGACAGACGATGGCCAATCGCAGTGGGCCGATAGTCCCGCACATCGATCAATTTGCCGAGTTCCTCACCGGCGAGGGTTACGCCTCGCAGACCGTAAAGACGAAGTGCGCGCTGGCAGTGGACCTCAGTCAATGGATCGCGCGGCATGGACTAACGCTGACAAAGCTGGATGAGGAGAAGCTCCAGCAGTTTCACGGTCCCCGTCGCCGAGCAAGCGGACGCGGCGATCGATTCACCGGTGAGCAGTTGCTAATGTTTTTGCGCGACCGAGGTCTGACCCCCGTATTACATCCCGCCATCGATCGCTCCACTATGGGTCAGCTCGCACGCGACTACGAGAGATTCCTGAGTTGCGAGCGAGGCTTGGCGCGCGCGACTGTGGATGGTTATCTCCCCATCGTGCAGCGATTTCTGAACGCGCATTTTCAGAACAAGATCGTGCGTCTTCGCGACCTCACCCCGAGGGACCTGCATCGCTTCATTGTTCGTGAAGGGCAGCGTGTCGGTCGCAGGCATACCCAGCTGACCGTCACGGCACCGCGCTCGTTTCTGCGCTTTCTGCACCAGCGTGGCAAGACAAAGACAGACCTAGCCGGAGCATTGTTGGGGGTAGCTGATTGGCGACTGTCCGACATTCCAAAGTTTCTTCCGCCAGAGGAGGTCGAGCGAGTGCTCAAGAGCTGCGATCACAGCATGCCCTCCGGCCAGCGCGACTACGCGATCTTGCTGCTTCTGGCTCGACTGGGTTTGCGCGGTGGCGAAGTGCTCGCCATGACCTTGGACGATTTGGACTGGGAACGCGGCGAGGTGCTCGTCCGCGGCAAAGGTCAGAGATTCGAACGATTGCCGCTGCCTCAGGAGGTGGGCAAAGCGCTCGTTCACTATCTGCGTCATGTGCGTCCGACCTGTTCGACTCGCAAGGTCTTCATCCGGCTGAAAGCGCCGTGGCATGCCCTTCGCCTCAGCGCCATTTGCTGTGTGGTGCGTCGTGCCCTCAAGCGTGCCGGACTGAGTCCGGCGTTCAAAGGGGCGCACCTATTTCGCCATTCCCTGGCAACGCAGATGCTGCGCCGAGGCGCATCGCTCGGGGAGATCGGCCAACTCCTTCGCCATCGCCAGCCGACGACGACGCAGATCTACGCCAAGGTTGATATCGACGCCCTGCGCGGCATTGCCCTTCCGTGGATGGGGGGTGGGGCATGAGTTCGTTGCACACCGCGCTTGAGGAGTACCTCGCAGTACGTCGCGCCTTGGGATACAAGCTGCGCCTGGCCGGGCGGCTGTTGCAACGGTTCGTCGAGTTCGCCAAACGCGAGCGTGCGGACTACATTACCACCGAACTCGCCTTGAAGTGGGCGACCCAACCCGCCCATGCCACGCCAGTCCAGTGGGCCAACCGCTTGGGAATGGTGCGGCGCTTCGCAAGATACTGTCATGGCATCGATCCGCACAACGTAGTGCCGCCACCCGATCTGCTGCCCTATCAGTATCGGCGCGTCTCACCGAATCTCTACAGCGATGAGCAAGTTCTCGATCTGATCAAGGCGGCCCCGCAATTGCCCTCCGCGATCGGATTGCGACCGCACACGTTCGCCACGCTCTTTGGGTTGTACGTCGCTACCGGTCTGCGCGCGAACGAGGCATTGCATCTCCTTCGTGACGATGTGGACCTGGAAAGTGGCGTGCTCACCGTTCGCCAGAGCAAATTCGGCAAAAGCCGATACGTTCCGGTTCACGCTTCCACGCAACGCGCGTTGAAGCGTTATGCGAGGCGTCGGGATCGCCTGGTTCCCAGCCCCAGTAGTCCTTGCTTCTTTCTCTCCGACCGGGGCACTCGAGTGACCTATGACGTGCTCCGCTGGACCTTCGTCAAACTCTCGCACCAGATTGGCCTTCGCGCTCCCGGCGACTCGCATGGACCGCGTCTGCATGGACTGCGCCACCGACTGGCCATCCAGACACTGTTGAAGTGGTATCGCCGTGGCGTCGACGTCGAGCGCCACCTGCCGCAGCTTTCCACGTACTTGGGGCACGCCCACATCACGGACACGCAGTGGTACCTGACGGCGACTCCGCAGTTACTGCGCTACGCACTGAAGCGGATGGAGCGATCGGAGCGGAGGGCTCGGTCATGAATGCCACCAAATCCTTCCCCGTTCTGCTGGAGTCATTCTTCGTGGATCGACTGATGCAACAGCGACAGGTCAGTCCTCACACCATTGCCAGTTATCGCGATACTTTTCGCCTTCTGCTGCAGTACGTACAGCAACGCCTCGGTAGAGCGCCTTCGCAAGTAACCGTGCCGGACCTGGATACACCCTTCCTTGGTACGTTCCTCGATCACCTGGAGAAAAAACGCGGTAACAGCGCCCGCAGCCGCAACGTGCGCCTCGCCGCTATTCATTCCTTTTTTCGCTACGTTGCCTTGCATGCACCGGAGTACAGTGCCCTGGCGCAGCGCGTGCTGGCCATACCCAGTAAACGCTACGTGCGTCGGGCCATCTGCTTTCTCACGCCGGCGGAAACGGACGCTCTGCTTGCAGCTCCAGACCTCAAAACCTGGAGCGGGCGGCGCGATCGAGCGATATTGCTCCTCGCCGTGCAGACTGGACTGCGGGCGGCAGAAGTCATCGGACTTCGCTGCGAGAACATCATCCTGGGAACTGGCGCACACGTACAATGCTTGGGCAAAGGCAGGAAGACCCGATGCACACCGCTTCGTAGGGAAGCGGTGTCGGTGCTGCGCGCTTGGTTGCGGGAACGCGAGGGGCAACCGTCCGATCCGCTTTTCCCGACTACGCGGGGCACCGCCTTGGGACATGACGGCTTGGAATACCTGCTCGAAAAGCATCTGCTTGTCGCTCGCCGTCACTGCCCGTCATTGATCAAGAAACGGGTGACGTTCCATTCCCTGAGGCACTCATTGGCAATGACCTTACTTCGCCATGGCGTCGATCGTTCCGTGATCGCGCTCTGGTTGGGTCACGAGAACGTTGAAACCACATCGATGTACCTGCAAGCTGACATGCAGCTCAAGGAAGATGCCTTGGCAAAAACGGCCGCTACAAAGGCGCGTACCACTCGGTATCGGCCCAGCGATCGCATCTTGGCCTTCCTCAATACCCTCTGATTATTCCGCCACCGATGCGTACCCGCTCGCGCGATCCCCCGGGAAACAGAGCCCCCGAACGTCCGTTGCCGGAATAATCCGGCTGCCGGAACAATGGCGAAAGTCATGAATGCGAGGCCCGGTGTGATCCGAGGGGTTCCGCGGACCGATCTGTCGCGAGAGTCGCCAGAACACTGTATACACGTACTGGTGCCGCAGTCGCCCACCTTGCTCCGCAACGAAGAAATAAGGGCTTCGAGGCGGATCAAGATGCGCATCTCGTTGCCTGGCGTAACGGCGAAGGATCGTACAGGTCGTCGCATGCAGGGGCACCAGACGCGTCTTACCGAACTTGGCCCCGTCAATCCTGAGAATCCCTTCCGTGAGATCAACATCGGTGCGCTTCAGGGCCATTGCCTCGCCGATCCGCAGGCCTGTGACAATGAGCAGCCCAAACAGGCAATGATAGGTCCAGCGACGCAGTGCTTTGGCCGGCGGCAAGGCGAACGCTGCCGCCAGAAGCTGGCTGATCTCACGATCCGAATACAGGTGGGGCTTGGTGCGCTTAGAATAAGGCAGCACTCGCGCGGGCAGCACCGCCGTACGAGGCTCGCGACTACGCAAATACTGACTCAACCCGCGCACGTCAGAAAACCGCAGAGCCCACGAGGCTCGCTTGTTCGGCGGTTGCGTTGCCCACTCCAAAGCGAGCGGATACGTAATGACCGTGGCCTTACGTTGCGCCATAAAGCGGACGAAGCCCTTCAGTCGTTGCTCCGGAGCGAAGAACTTGAATCCAAGGCTGCGGCGCAGGGCGATGTACTCCGCCACGGCGGTCTCTAAGGCGCTCATGACACACCGCCCGGCCACCGCATCGCCAAACCCCGCAATGCCTCAATATCGACCTTGGCATAAATCCGAGTGCTGTCTTGAGAGCGATGGCGCAGAAGCTGCCCGATCTGCGTCAGCGACGCTCCGGAGCGCAGTAATGTGGTGGCCAAAGTATGTCGGAACACATGCGCGCCTTTACGAGGCGTGTCGACCTGCGCTCGATCGAGCGCCGTGCGCGCAATCATCGTCACACTTGCAGCCGATGCGAAGCCGATCTGCGGGGCCCACTCGCGCAGAAATACTCGTCGGCTTTGGGAGCGCGGCCTGCCATGTTGTAGATAATCGCCGATCGCGGCTCCCACCTCGCTCGGCAGTGGCATCTGCGCTCTTTGACGTGCTTTTCCCCGGATCGACAACACGCCATCCTGCCAATCGATATCCTGAAGGCACAACGTCGCTACTTCACTGGCTCTCAATCCCAGGCGTGCGAGCAGTAGCAGCACCGCGTAGTCTCGCCGACCAAGTGATGTGCTTCGATCGATGGCATCGAGAACCTTCTGGACTTCTCCACGCGCCAGATATCGGGGCAACGATGCGAATCGCCAGGTCCGCACCGAAGGAACAGCACTCGCCAAGTCGATCGAAATCAAATCCTTGTAGCGCAGATAGCGCAAGAACGAACGCAGCGTCCAGCACATGCGACTCGTGGAACGCGCGCTTTGATGCGGCGCGTGATGAGCCACGAAGCTCACGATGTCCGCGGCGACGAGTCTGGAGAGGCCCCTCGGCCCGCTCTTGCAGTGCTCGGCGAGAAATCGCCGCAAGGTGGGCAGATGCGTAATGATGGTCCTCGGAGCATAGCCTCCTTGCTCGCGAAGGTGATGCCGGAAGTCCGCGACAATCTGCTCATCAGCGCTCAGATGAGGCAGACGCTGCGGCGCAATCAGCGCTTCCTCGCGCAGTACGGCAAGGAACCGGTTCAATGCGGGTCGATCGCTCAGAAAGGGATGGCGATACCGCACGCGGAACGCCATATAGCGATTTACGACCGCCTCGTCGATGTCTCCAACGACTATGCCTCTGCGGGCAAGCCACCGACCGAAATCGTCGACCACCCGAATGTTGCGCCAGGCACTCTGCTTACAATGCCCTTCCGCTAAAAGCCGGGCGGAAAACAACTCCAGGTGCGCCCCCAACGGGCCCTGACGCAAACGACGCAACCTCTGGGGCTTCTTGATGAACGTAGCCGTAGCCATGACTTCTCCTCCGCACGGAATGTGCTGGAGAAGCCATCAAACTATGCCGAATCGGACGTTGGCAAACCCTGGCGAAATCGTCTCGCGAAACGCCTTGTTCGGCATAGTCAGGCGCTCGGCATGAACGTGCCGACTGAACGACATCGATCCGCATGCCCATCTGCACTATGTGCTCGAGCGCGTCGCTGCGCACACCATCCACCGCATCGATGAGCTCCTGCCGTGGTGCGTGTCTCATCGACTCACCCAGCCGCTGACACAAGCCGCATGAGCAAAACCACCCATGCAGCTCTGGCGCACATCGAAGTCCTGATCGACGCCGGCGGCCAGATCATGCCCGGCGCCGTACAGCCCATCGTCGGGGCGGCCGTCGCGCATGACGGAAAGAAAACCCTCGTGATGCTCAAGCGCCGGTCCGCCGAGCCTGTCTCCATCCTGCTCGAGCGCCTGAACGCAGCTATCGAAACCGCGCTGCGCACCGGCACGCGCGTCGATGAGATCAATACACCGAGCTCCGACGTGCGCTACAGCTACAAGTGGCGCTTCGTCAATGTGGCCTCTGCGTGAGGCTTACGGTGTCACCGCCGATGGTAATGTGACCCACTGCGTCGGGGTAAAAGTGGACCATCTGAGTCAAGATGGCGGAATTCGGAAGATCCGCAAGCAGCGGCCCGCTACGGGCCGCGTGAACCGCGTTCAGCGAAGCTCGGGCCGTACATCGTGCTGCTCGGGCCCTCAGGCGTCGGCAAAACTCACATCGCCAGCGCCCTGGCGAAGGCGGCATCGTATCCCTCCGTCAGCACATCCAGGACGGTTCCGCTGCCGTCCGGGTCATAGAGCCGCCGCGCCACTTCGCCCAGTCCGTGTCCTACCTGGATGCGAGACTGCGCGGACTTCGATTTCTGGCAGAGGTCAGGCCGGTGCACGTTCAGCCAGAGTCGCTTGGGACACTGCCGAAACGCCATCAGCTTCGATTTGGATAGGAGGGGCATCTCGGTCCTCCGGGCTCGATCACGATAGCGAGTGGCGGTTCGGGTGAGCGTCGCCTTCATCCGATCCCGCAGCCCTTTAGGGGCCTTCACCTGCGCAGCGTCCCCAAATGCCCGCAATCACCATTCGACTTGCTGAGTATCCTGAACTGATGCGGTGACCGGGGCCTCACCCTCGTTGAGGTTCTTTATGGTTTGGTCACTGCTGAGCGGCGTTTCGGCGAGATGCGCTGAAGCGCCTCGGTCGAGAATTACCTTGAGTTTAATAGTCTTGCCGGTGACGTCCCCATTGAGATACTGAAATGCTCCGCGGGCAATGTATTGATCGAGACCAAAGGCCCGGGGGCGCGTTGCGTCTTTCTCGAGTAGCTTTGCGTCTCGGATCCGATGAATCGGGATCTGGCGGACATCCTCATAGTCCCGGAACGTGCAGACCAGGTAGACCAGGTTGCCGCGCACCACGAGACCGAGGGGATTGATCTCGCTCTCGCACCGTTCCGTCGCGCGGGCATTTCGATGACCCGGAGCGCTCATCACGCCGTGAGTCGACTGCAAAAAACGAATTCACGGGAACGTCTCGTCTGCCGACGGGTCCTGCCGATCAGGTCATAATCCGAGAAGGTACACCGGCGCCATGGCGACGACGGCCAGTGCAACCTGAATGATGAGAACGCCGCTCGTCAACCGCGGCCTTTGCGGCAACCACTTGACCGCGAACCAGGCGATCCCGATCGCCTGGCAGACCATCAGCAACTGCCAGGTGTGAGCCACGGTGCCTTCATCGGCGTGCGGCGGCGGGAGTCCGAATCTGGCGAGAGCAACGAGGGTCACGCTGAGCGCTGCGACGGACAACGCCATCGGTACCAAGGCACTCGGGTGCTTAGAGAGCGCGAGGATGGAGTCGGGATATTCATTCATAACGAGCCCTCCATTGGGTGGTGGAGAACCGTGTTCGCGGAAGGCCGAGCGCAGGACGTCAAAGATCGCGCCCACACCGCCGGGACCTGCGCGCAGGAAGTCCGCGAACTCCTCGCCATAGCGCTCGCGCCAGGCGGGTGGATAGGCGCGCAACAGCCAGCGGGCGCAGGTGCGGTTCATACAAACTTCAGTCTTCTTGTGCCGGCATTGACGAATTGCTGCAGCGTCGAAAGCTGCGCGCGCAACATACGCGCGCCGGCTGCGGTGATCTGATACGGGCGGCGCCGCTCCTCTGGCGGCAGAGGTTCGATCAGGCCGCGGGCTTCGAGACGGGAAATGGCCCCGTACAGCGTGCCTGGTCCCAGCCGGGCTCCACAGAGACCCGCGATGTCTTCGATCATCGCATGACCATGCTTGGGGCCCCCTGCCAGACTCGCCAATACCAATAGCGGGGGATCGGAGTAATGGCCCAACGCGGCGTGATCCGCAGGCGGTACTACGTGTCGCGTACTACGCATGGCGTAGTTATAGAGACATCCCTCGGGGAATGCAAGCGGCCGATCGCCGTTCTGCCGAGAGTCCTTCGCAGCGTGTAGCCACCTTGTGGCGTGCCGGACCACGGCCCATAACGCCGCCTAGTCGCAGCTTCCGCTCCATCGGCCGTGGTGCGAAAGTGCGGCACGACGTGCCGCGATCATCACGGTGACCGGCAGGCGTTGCATGGCGACTCTTTAAGATTCCGCCATTGAATCAAACAATAACGAGGCGCAGTCGACTCGCCTGTTTCCCAATAGGGTTCCATTCGCGCCTACCCACCGTCAGACCGAACTCAGCTCTCGGCCGCCGCAGTCAAGTCGATTGAGGGGCGCTCCTCGTCTGCAGCGTCTCTCGATCCCACACGACGCCCTGGCCTTTTCGAAAACTACCGCCGTGCTCCAAGGCGAGACAGCATCTCTGAGAGTTCCTCAGGGCTGATGTAGAAATGCTCGCAGACCCGCCCCCAGAGCATCACAGTCGGCACGTTGCGGTCGCCGCGTTCGACTTGTGCTTCATGCAGCACGTGTAACACGACGCGTTCGCGACGGGTCAATCCATCTCGAACGTCGGGCAAGTACGCTTTGGCGGGGCGCGTCTCATCGCTGTCATCCGCGGGATGCTTGTTCATCTGGGATTCTTAATTTTATCAGCGGCGCAATCACCGATTCTGATCAGCGAGACCCGCCATCGCATCAAATTCGACAATTCAATTAGACCATCAGAATCTGTCAGGCAGGCGACGCGAGCATACCGGATCTGAGAGTCGCAAGCGCGAGACCGACGCTGATTCTGCTCTATGGATGGACTTCATATGGCGCGTGCTGGATGCTGGTGGTTTGCGCACTCACGCCTGAATTCGACGTCTCGACGGCGGGTGTGCCCGGTTACGGCCGAACCAGCACGCCGCTCAGCAGATTATCGATACGATGGCGGTGCGGGTGATGTCGCGGTTCGCGCCGAACGCTCACGTCGAAGTCTCCCATTCTGATGGGGTACTCTATCGGCGGTTCACCACGGTAGCCGTGGCTCAGTGCTCCGATGAACTGCCCGAGGGGCGTTGGCCGATGTGAACCAGAGGGATCGGTACTGCGTCGGACCTGTGCGCGCTCAGCGGACCGTCAGCCCCGACCGGGTTCGTGTTCCCGGTGGTAGCGATGAATCGTCCAGAGGTAACTCTCCATCAGGGAGTCCTTGCCCAATCGGGCCAGGACGTGACGACGGCGCACGGCCGAGGAAGTCTGGACCAGGCGGGCGCGAGCGCGTGCGAAATGATCGAGTTGATTGCGGTATTGCCAGAGAAGTTCTCGCACCGCCATCTTGTTCTGGTGTAATTCCCATACGCCCAGCACCAGAGCCGGCAGCCCCAGCACAAACGTCAGCACGTTTCGGAGCGGAACGTCGAGTCTGAGGCCCAGTGGCGCCTGACCGCGGCCGAGCACGATCAGGCAGGCGATGGCCACGAGGATGACCCCGAACAGGCCCCGCTTCAGTAGGCGGGTCCGACGCCCACTGCGTTCCAGCCGGGAAATTTTGCCCGCGAAATAGCGGCACTGACTTTCGATCCAAGCGTTCTCGACGCTGTCGAGATGCGGCTCATGCGACACCTCCCGTGCCCCACCCGCCGGGCGACCGAGTCCGGTGATCACGTGCGCGATCCAATTGAATCCGTGGAAGCGATTGATTCCGGACAGGGAGATCACTTCATCGGCGTCGACCAGATGATCTGCTCCGGCGACGGACAGATAGAATTTCGCGCGCAGCGTCTCGGCCAGCGCGCGGTACATCAGGTGTTTGCTGAACCAGTGGCGCCCGTCGAGAAGGAGATATAACCCGAAGCCCGAGAGCAGCACGAGCAGGTAGGCAAAGAGCAGTATGCGGCTCTCGATGAACTTGTCGTACGCCAGGTAGGCAAATCCCATCAGGAACGTGGTGGCCGTGAAGAACACGAAAAGGCGGTCGGAGCGCACCTGGAAGTGCAACGCCAGGGCATCTGCCTTGCCGTACTGCGCATCGATACGCGCGAGCCACGGGCGGGCATCGGCTGGCAACGGAACGTCACCCGACAGTGAATTCATCAATGAGTCCGCCGCCGCCCGTGTCCGTCCGTCATTCGCGAGCCGACGGTACTCGCAATTGTAGGTGTCGAGCTCGCCGAGCTGCTCATGCAGTGAGCGCGGCATTGCGGTCCAGCGTTGCAGGACGTTGTCACCCAGACCGGACAGGTAGCAGGGCGCGGCGGGCTCGCCTACGGCGCCGGTGCCGCGGCGCGCCGTCGGGATCCAATACACCAGCCGCGAATCCGGATCCTGCTCCGCGGAGGCGTCGCTGAAGAGCATCGGGCTGTCCTCAGCGCTGCGATCGGAGCGCAGGCCAAGGTAGCGCAACACGGTATCGGCGGTACCGCCGGGCCGGGTCGAGGATTCCCCGTCCCAGAGCGCCAGGAGCAGATGACAGCTGCCGGCCAATTCGCGCGTGAGGTTCAGGTAGTGCGCGTTCCTGTGCTCGGCCTCGGTGCGACCGCTGACCGGATCATGCGTCAGTGGCAGTTCCGTGCAGTGCACCTTCGGGTGGGCGAGCAGCGTCTGGAGATCACGCAGCGCGGCAGCCTCGAAATCCGCGGCGTACTGCGCCAAGGGCAACGGCAGCATTGC
>JAKBBE010000134.1 GCA_021826035.1 Pseudomonadota bacterium
GATACGCCTCGATCGGGCCCTTGCCCTGACCGACCAGGTAGGCCTCGTCGGCCTTGGTGCGGTGCAGCGAGAAGCGGTCCTCGCGCGAATAGATCGCCACGGTCCGCAGTCCGAGCTCGTTCGCGGCTCGCATCACGCGAATGGCAATTTCGCCCCGATTGGCGATGAGAATGCTGCGAATTCTGTGTGGCATGCGTTCGTTCACCGGTAAAATCCGTCCCGATCATAACGGCTGCAGGCGCGGTGCGCGCGGGGTACTCGTTCTATATGTATGCCATTGCGATTCATGGGGGCGCCGGAGCGCTACCCGCACACGGACTGTCGAGCGAGCGGCAGCGGCTCTACCATGACGGGCTCGCCGCGGCGCTCGATTGCGGCTATGCCGTGCTCGAGCGGGGCGGCTCGAGTCTCGAGGCCGTCACGGCCGCGGTGCGTACCCTGGAGGACGATCCGCTGTTCAACTCGGCTCGCGGCGCGGCGCTCACCCGCGAGGGCGGCGCGGAGCTCGACGCGGCGCTGATGGATGGGCACACCCTGCGCGCCGGGGCGGTCGCCACGGTGCGGCACGTGAAGAATCCGATCGAGCTGGCGCGCCGCGTGATGGAAAAATCCCGCCACGTGCTGCTGGTCGGCGCCGGTGCCGAGGAATTCGCGCTCGAGGAAGGCCTCGAGCTCGTGCCAAACACCTATTTTCGCACCGCCGAGCGCCATGCGGAACTCGAGCACCTGCGCAGCGGGCGCAGCGTTTCGGAGTTGATGCCCTCATCGCAGGGCACGGTCGGGGCGGTCGCGCGCGATGCGGCCGGCCATCTCGCCGCAGCCACCTCGACCGGTGGCATGGCCAACAAGCGGCCCGGGCGCGTCGGCGACTCGCCCATCATCGGCGCCGGCACGTATGCGAAGGACGGCGTATGCGCGGTATCAGCGACCGGGCACGGGGAGTACTTCATGCGCCTAGTCGCCGCCCACCACATCGCTGCGTCGGTGGAGTATCGGGGCGTCGACCTGGCTGCGGCGGTGCGCGAGACTCTGCACGAGCGCTTGCGTGACCTCGGCGGCACGGGCGGCATCATCGCGGTGGATGGCGAGGGGCGGATCTGCCTCGACTTCAGCACCGAGGGGATGTTCCGCGCCGCCCGCGACTCGACCGGGCTGCGCGTGGTGGCGAGCGGCGCCGCCGAGCGCTGACCCGGCGCTCCACCACCGCAGCCTGGCACCCCCGGCGGTGGCCCGAAGGGCCACCGCCGGGGGCACGGTGCGCGTCGTGCCCTTCAGAGTGCGTCGTGCCCGCTGTGACGGAGGGCGGCGGCGGTCTCCGCGGCCAACAGCCGCATCCCCTGGACGCGTGCGCGCTGGTGCGCAGCACCGCCCTCGGCGGCGCCCTGCAGCAGCTCTGCCCACAGCTCCGGGGTGTTCAGCCAGCGTGGGCGCAGCCATGTCCACAAGCGCTGGCCCAGCTGATGGGCGCCGAGCACGCTGCGCGCTGCGAGCCACTCGGCGCACAGCGGGTGCATGCCGAGCACCAGGCGCGCCTGGACGGCGTGGCGGCGGGCGAGCGACCATGCGTAGACGAACACCAGTTCCGTGGCCGAGACTGCTTGCGTTACGGTGAACACGCGCTCATAGGCGGATTCCGGCGGCAGGTCATTGATCTGGCGTGCAAGGTCAAGGTTCTGCCAGCGATGCGGATCGGCGAAACCCGCATCGAACAACAGGTACGGGTACGCGGCCGCGCGCCGCCGGGCCGGTCCATCGAGCGCCAGCCACCCCTCGGCGATCTGCTGCGCGGCGCGGTGCGGGCTGCCCGCACGCGCCTGCTCGGCGAGCACCTGGAAGCAGAATCCGTTCAGTTCGGGCAGCGCCTCGATCACTTCCCGCGGCGGTCCTGCAACCCATGGACCGTGCCCGTCGCGAGTATCCCATTCGTGGTCGGACATCACGCATCCTCCGTGTGACCTTCGTTTGACCCTCGTCCCGGCACCGATGGTAGCGCTGCCGCGGCCGGCTGCACCCCTGCATTTGCATTAAATTTCGAAGATTCGCGCCATTGCGCCCGGCGCGCAAAGGCCGACAATGGCGTTCTGGGGGGAATGCACGGCACGGTTCGACCGGGAAGGAAGCGCCATGCGTATCGTCGAGGATCGCTACGAGGGGGAGCTTGAGAGCTTCCATTTGGCGCTGCGCTTCGTGCGCTACGAGGCGCGCACCCGCACCATCCGCACCTTCACCGGGCTCACCGATCACCGCATCCGCAAGCTCTGGCAGCGGTATTGCGGCGGTGCGCGCGAATTACCGCGCCATCGCGGCAAGTCCCCGCAGCAGGCCGGCTTTTTCACCCGCTCGGCGCGGGTACGCCTGGAGGCCTCGCTGCTCGCCGCGGCGTACTGCGCCTGCGGTCTGGCCCGCGAGGAGCCCGCCGTACGGCGGACCCGACCCGCCGCCGGGGGGCTGCGGGTCGGAACGCTGCTGTGCGACATCTATGACTACTACCGCACCCTGGTGCCCGAGCCGGCAATCTCATTCGAGCATGCGGTATTCCTCGCCGAGTGCCTGCGCGGGGGCGAGCAGCTCACGGTGCGCCGCTGCGCCAAGTGCCACGGTCCGATGGTCCTCGAGCGCTTCCCGATTCGCCGCCGCTGGTGCGATCATTGTCTCCCCCTCAAAGGAGTCCGGACCCCGCGCGGCGCCTGAACGCATCGCAGCTTCGCCATGAATCCCGTTCGCCCGAATTTCTTTGCCGGCACGTATATCGACCGTCGCACCGAGGTGCGCGAGGAGGCCGACTGGCTGGAGCGCGCATTGGCCGATCCGCACTGCCAGTTCCTGCTTGCGCGCGGCACGCGTCAGCTGGTGCACGCTGCGCCGCAGCCGCATGTCGCGTTCGTGTCCGGCCGCCACCCGGCGGTGGCGGCGGCCGAGCCGGAGCGCTTCGTGTTGCTCGGCTGGTTTCGCGAGCGTCGCTGCGTGCTGCTGTCGCTCGCACCTGAATGGCCGGACGCCGACTTGCCCGAGGGCAGCGCGTTCGAGGAGCTGCGCCCGCTCTCCCCGCAGCTCGATGCCGAGGAGGCGGGCCTGCTCGCCTATGCCCGCGCGCTCGCGCTCTGGCGGGTCCGCCGGCGCTACTGCGGCGTATGCGGTGGGCCGACGGTGCCGGCCCGTGCCGGCCACAGCCTGATCTGCGCCGATCCGGCGTGCGCCGAGGAATACTTCCCGCGCATTGATCCGGCGATCATCGTGCTCGTGACCGACGGTGAACGGGCGTTGCTCGGGCGCCAATCGAGTTGGCCGACCGGCCGGTACTCGACCATCGCGGGTTTCGTCGAGCCGGGTGAGAGCCTCGAGGACGCCGTGCGGCGCGAAGTGATGGAGGAGACCGGCATCCACGTCCTCGGGTGCCGGTACGATTCCTCGCAGCCCTGGCCGTTCCCCGCCTCGCTGATGCTGGGATTCCAGGCGGTCGGGGCTGCCGGGGCCGTGCAGGTCGGTCGGGAACTCGAGGATGCGCGCTGGTTTTCCCGCGCCGAGGTGCGCAGCGGGGCGATCACGCTGCCGCCGGCGCACTCCATTTCCCGCCGGTTGATCGAGGCCTGGCTCGGAGCGCCGCTCTAGTGTGCCTGCTGGTCCTGGCGTGGAACGTCCATCCACGCTATCGCCTGATCGTCGCGGCCAACCGCGACGAATATCATGACCGGCCCTCCACGGCGCTCGCGCCCTGGGCGGACGCGGGCGACGTGCTCGCGGGCCGGGATCTGCGTGCCGGCGGCACCTGGCTCGGCGTCGATCGGCGCCGCCGCTTCGGCGTGCTCACCAACTATCGCGAGCAGCCGGGCGCCGCGTCCGGTGCGCCCTCGCGCGGCGCGCTGATTCCGGGCTACCTGCTCGAGGCGCAGGACCCGGCGGACTACCTGCGCGCGCTCGAACCGCAGGCGGAGCGCTACGGCGGGTTCAACCTGCTGCTCGCTGACGGCGACGCCCTCTGGTACGCCTCGAACCGCATCGCGCCGTTCGAGCGGCGCTTGGCGCCGGGGATCTACGGGCTCTCGAATCACCGCCTCGATACGCCCTGGCCCAAACTGACCCGGGTGCGGGCCGGCTTCGAGCAGTGGCTGACCGAGGCGACGCCGGTCGATGCGCCGGCCGGGCTGCTGGCGCTGCTCGATGACCGCCGTCCGGCCGGCCCGTGCGAGTACCCGAGCGGCTCGCGGGAGCGAGCACTGGCCGCTCCGTTCGTCGAACACCCGCAGTTCGGAACGCGCTGCTCCACGGTGCTGCTGCTCGAGGCGGACGGGGCGCTGTGGATGCGCGAGCAGGGCTTCGACCGGCACGGCCGACCCAGCGCGCAGCGCGAGTACCGCCTGGGTGCGCAGCAGTGGTGCTGAGCGCGCGCGGGAATCGGGTGCCATGAAACGCAGTCCGCTCAGATTACAATGATGCGTTGATGGCGTACGGGTCGGAGTTTCAACGTTAGATGGCGAGTCGCGAACGGTTCCGCGGGGCTCGGTGGGTGCGAGTCCCGCTCGCGCTGCTGTTGCTGCTCGCCACCGTCGCGCATGCCGGCATTGCGCTGACGCTCCAGGGCGTGCGGGGCGCGCTGCGCGCCAACGTGCTCGCGTACCTCAGCTTCGAGCGCTACAAGGACAGCAAGCACCTGGATGGCGCGATCATCGAGCGGCTCGAGAACCGAGTGCAGAGCGAGGTGGACTCGGCACTCGAGCCATACGGGTACTTCCAGCCCACCGTCCATCCGACCGTCCGACGCAGCGGCCCGAATCACTGGCGGGTGGTCCTGCGGATCGATCCCGGCCCACCGGTGCTGCTGCAGGCGGTGGACGTCAAGGTGACCGGAGCGGGCGCGGCCGACCCGCGCTTCACCCGCATCACGGACCACGTGCCGCTGCAGCGTGGCCAGCGCTTGGACGAGGCGGCCTACGAGCGGCTCAAGGGCGAGCTGCTGCAAACGGCCGCGACCTATGGGTACCTCGATGCGCGCCTCACCCGCCACCAGATCCAGGTCGACCCTGGTCAGCGCCGCGCCAGCGTCTTTCTCACGCTCGCCACGGGCGTGCGCTACCGATTCGGTCCGACACAGATCGAGCAGCACGCGCTCACCGACGCGCTGGTCCGGCGCTACCTGCGCTATCGGCACGGGCAACCGTTCGATCTGACGCAGCTGCTGCGCACCCAATTCGTGCTCGATGACACGGGCTACTTCTCCGATCTGGAAGTGGTGCCCGGCAAGCCCGACAAAGCCCGGCACCTCGTGCCGGTGCACATCCGCGCCAATTCGAGCCGGCGCAACGTCTATTCCTTCGCCGCCGGCTACGCCACCGACACCGGCGCGCGCGGCATCGTCAGCTGGCAGGATCGACGAGTGAACCGCGAGGGCGATCGGATGAGCGTCGATCTGGAGGCCGCGCAGCTGACCAAATACAGCCTGCAGAGCCGCTACATCATCCCGATCGGCGACCCGGCCACCGAGAATCTCGCCTTCATCGCGAGCGTCGAGCAGCGCCAGCTCGCGGCGGTGGATGCGCGCACCATGACGCTCGGGGTGCACCTCACCCGGGTCACGGGCCGCTGGCAGACCGTGTGGTTTCTCGATGCGATGCATGCCACCGGATCGGTCAGCGGTCCGATCTGCCCCGGCGGGGTCCTCAATACGGCCGCGACTCAGTGCGGGCTCGCCGGGGTGAGCGTGGCGGCGCCCATCGCCGTTGCCAGCGTGGTCGGCAACATGCTCGTGCCGGGCGTCGAAATCACCTCGGTGCCGAGCGGCTACTTCGGCGAGCCGATCTTCGAGCACGGGGTGTCGATCGAGCTGCGCGGCTCGCATGGTGCGCTCGGCTCGCGGGCGGACTTCCTGCAGCTGCGCGTGCAGCTCGAGCGGGTGTTCAACTTCGCCCCGGGCTGGCATTTGCTGCTGCGCGATGAGTTCGGCGCGACTGCGGCCTCGCACTTCGACAATGTGCCGCCGGTGCTGCGCTTCTTCGCCGGCGGCGAGGGCAGCGTGCGCGGCTTCGAGTACAACTCGCTCTCCCCGACCCAGATCTTCTACGCGACGGGTGCCTACCAGGTGAACAACACCACCTACACCTGCTATAGCGGCGCGGCGGCCCCGCAGAACGTGCCGAACCCGCAGCTGTGCCCCCTGCAGCCGATCCAGGCCGGTGGCAAGGATCTGATCAGCGGCTCGGTGGAGATCGATCGGAATCTGCCGCACAACTTCGGCGTGGCGGCATTCTTCGACTACGGCAACGTGTTCAACAGCTTCCATATTCCGCACCTGTTGCAGTACGGTGCCGGTATCGGGTTTCGCGTGCGCCTGCCGGTGATGACGCTCGGCATCGACGTCGGCGAGCCGCTCTCCGCGCCGGGCAGCCCGCGGCTGTACATCAACTTCTCGCCGCGGCTATGAGGAACGCTGAGCGATGCGCCGAGTTCTGATCTGGGGCGGGGTGCTGATCGGTCTGCTCGCAGTGCTGCTCGCCGCGGCCGCCTACGCCGTGTTCTATACCCAGGGCGGTCTGCGCTTCGTCGTGGCGCACCTGCCGGCACGCTTCGGCTCCGCCGAGGTGCGCATCGAACAGGTGAGCGGCACGCTCGCCACGGGCGTGCACGCCGAGCGCGTGGTGATCAATCAGCGGCACGTCTACCTGCAGTTCGATGACGTCGACACGCGCGTGCATCTCTCGGCGCTCTCCTGGCGCACCCTGGTCAGTCCCGAGACCCGCATCCGTACGGCTTACATCCGGATCAAGCCGGTCCGGCCGCTGCCGGTCATCCGGCCTAAGTTTCTGCCCTGGGGACTGAGAATCCGCGTGACGCACGCACAGGTCGGCGCCGTGCGGCTGGTGCTGGAGAACGGCCGGCGCCTCGATGGCACTGAGCTGCGCGGCGCGGTGCAGATCGGCTACCGGGACCTGCACGTGACGGATTTCACGCTGCGCATGGGGCAGGCCCGGTACCGGCTCGCCGCGGCGCTGCAGGCCGCCCGGCCACTGAAGCTCTCCGTGGGCGGCGAGTTCACCTGGAGCCCGCCGCGCCAGCCGCGGTGGCAAGGGCATCTGGCGCTGCACGGGAACATCGCGGCCATGACGCTCGAGGCGCACCTGAGCGCGCCCTTCTCTGCGGGGCTGCACGGGACGCTGCGCGAGCAGCGCGGCCGCTGGAGCACACAGAGCGAACTCGCCATCCGCGGGTTCGATCTGCGCGCCTGGCACCGCACCGGGCGCTTCGGGCGCATCGGCGCGC
>JAKBBE010000135.1 GCA_021826035.1 Pseudomonadota bacterium
CCAATTCGCCGAGCGGCACGTAGGCGGTGCGCCGGACGCTGCCCGCGGCGGCGCAGATCGCCTGCAGCAGATGCGTCTTGCCCGCCCCCGCGGGGCCGCAGAACCAGCTGACCCCGGGCTCCCCGAGTGCCGCGCGGCGCGCATGTTCGAGCGCCTCGGCGTTGCGCGCCGGCAGGAAGCTCTCGAACACGGCGCGATCGGCCAGGCGTACTCCGAGCGGCAGCTGCTGCATCGTCATGGTTCAGGCCGCCCGCTGCGCAGCGTTCCACGCACGGCGCGTGAAGGTCGCCCCATAGTCAAAGCCCGACAGTGCCGTGGTGAAGAACACAATGAGCGCAAACGCACGCAGCTCGCCGGCAATCGGCAGACGCGAGGCGGCCACTAGCATCACACTGGCGAGGTACAGCAGCTGCGCGGCGGTGTTGATCTTGCTGATCACCGTCGGGCGGCCGCGCAGCGGGCCGAACCAGACCCGATAGATGAGCGCCCCGAGGGCGATCATCACGTCGCGGGCCACGGCGGCGGCGGTCACCCACCACGGGACGAGGCCGAGCCAGGCCGACTCGACGAAGACCACGACCAACAGCAGCTTGTCGGCCGCCGGATCGAGTACCTTGCCGAGTTCCGAGACCCAGTTGAAGCGCTTGGCGAGAAACCCGTCGAGACCGTCGGAGACCGCCGCGACCACGAACAGTGCCAGGGCCAGCTCGTACCGATGCGCGTGCAACGCACCGGCCACCGGCCAGATCAACGCCAGCCGGATCAGACAGATCAGGTTGGGTATGTGGCGCACGGCTCAGGGCGAAGGCGCCGCCGGAGAGTAAGGGGCAGGAGGCGGTGCCCCGCTCGGCGCCGCCGCGCCGAGCGGGGTCGGGGCCGGCGGCGCGGGCGGCGGCGGCACGTACCGGTAGGTCAGCACCCGGTCCGAAGCCTGCGGCTTCAAGCGCGGCGACAACGAGAGCCTCTGGCGCAGGCTCGCCGCACCACCGCGCGCCCAGAGTTCGAATTCCACGGTGCTGCCGTCGATCTCCCGGACGGTGCTCTGGTGGACCCCCGGCACCGCCGCCAGCATGGTCTCCGCCCGCGCATAGTCGGCGAGGGTCCGCAGTCCCACGATGCGAACCGTCGTCTTGGCAATCCCGCCCCCCGGGGCGGCCTGCAGCGGCGGCGCCAGCCATTCGACGGTCTGATCGATGCCCGAGGTGACCGAGCCGGTGAACTGGCGCGTGGCGAACGGGGTGACGAGTGTCCAATGCCACGTCTCGGGCGCCGGGACCGCGGCGGACGTCGAGCCCGACGAAGCCACCGCGGCCGCGGTCCTAGCCCGGCCGATGAGCAGCTGCTCGGCGCCGAAGTTGCGCGCCATCGCCAGCAGTGCCGTGGAGGGCAGCAGCGGCCCGTCCGCCGTGCGCACCGTCAACGGCACGATACTGATCGGCAGCCCGCGCCGCTCGGCCGCCTGCTGCACCGAGGCGCCGTCCGCGGCCTGCTCGAGCGCCGCCGGCGGGGGACTCAGTACGACGAGGGTGAAGGGACGATCGGCGTTCCAGAGATTGCGGCCGGCGGCGCGGATCGCCTGCTCGAGCGGGCCGGCCTGGAAGGTCACCTGCAGCGTGCCCGTCGGCCCCTGCTGATAGCCTTGCACGTACTGCGCCGCATGGGTCGTCAGCGCGGCGAGCGGCGGATCCTCGGCCGCGGCGGTATGACCCGTGGCCCGCACCAGCACGGCCTGCAGCGCCTGGGCCAGTGCGGCGGGCGTCTGCGCCGCCGTATCCACGGTGAACACCGGCACCTCGCGGCTCGCCAGGCACACCGCCGGAAGTGCTGCGCAGGTCAGCAGCGTCAACAAGCGCCCTACGCGGCGCAATGCGGTGGTCATGCGAACGAGCCTTCGATCCTGGTGTTTGTACCGCGCCACGGCGCCGGACGGAATGTACAATACCATATGCGAACCGGCCGCAAGGCGGCAGCCCCCAGCCTCGGAAAGACCACTGCATGACTGATCCGAAAGTCTCGCGCGGCATGACGTACCGCGACGCTGGCGTCGACATCGACGCCGGAGACGAGCTCGTCGAACGCATCAAACCGCATGTTGCGCGCACACGCCGGCCGGAGGTGCTGGCCGGAGTCGGCGGGTTCGGAGCGCAGGTGGAGATCCCGGCCGGTTATCGTCGGCCGGTGCTCGTCTCGGGCACCGACGGGGTCGGCACCAAACTGCGTCTGGCCATCGACACCGGCCGGCACGACACCATCGGCATCGATCTGGTCGCCATGTGCGTCAATGACGTGCTGGTGCAGGGTGCCGAGCCGCTGTTCTTCCTCGATTACTACGCCACCGGAAAATTACGGGTCGAGGTCGCCGAGGCGGTCGTGCGCGGCATCGCCGAGGGCTGCGCGCAGGCCGGCTGCGCCCTGGTCGGCGGCGAGACCGCCGAAATGCCGGGCATGTACCACGGTGAAGATTACGACCTGGCTGGGTTCTGCGTCGGCGTGGTGGAGAAGGACGCCATCATCGACGGCCGCCACACCCGCCCGGGCGATGTGGTCATCGGCCTCACCGCCTCCGGGCCGCACTCGAACGGCTACTCGCTGATCCGTAAGCTCCTCGCCACGAGCGGCGCCGATGCACACACCATGCTCGAGGACCGACCGCTCCTCGAGCGGCTGCTCGCCCCGACGCGCATCTATGTCAAACCGCTGCTCGCGCTGGCGCGCGCGGTGCCGCTGCGCGCCATGGCCCACATCACCGGCGGCGGACTGACGGACAACATCCCGCGCGTGTTGCCCGAGGGACTGGAAGCGGTGCTCAAGCGGCGCAACTGGCCGCACGACCCGGTGTTCGACTGGCTGCAGCGCACCGGCCGGATCGAGGCGGCCGAGATGTACCGCACCTTCAACTGCGGCATCGGCATGGTGGTGGTCGTGCCGGCCGGGCACGAGACCGCCGCGCTCGAGTTCCTCGCCGCACACGGCGAGCAGGCGCAGCTGATCGGGGAGATCCGCTCCGGTACGCGTGGCGTCGTCATCGAGTGAGCGCGCGCGGTGCACTGCGGCTCGGGATCCTGATCTCCGGCCGCGGCTCGAACATGGCGGCGATCGCGCAGGACTGCCGCAGCGGGCGCCTCGGCGCCGAAGTTGCGCTCGTCCTGTCCGAGCAGCCCGCAGCCGCGGGCCTGGAGACGGCCCGCGGGCTCGGGCTGGCGACGCGCGCGATCCCGTGGCCCGGTGCGGCGCAGCGCTGCGAGTTTGAACAGGAAGCGGCTGCGGCACTCGATGCAGCCGGCATCGAACTCATCGTGCTCGCCGGGTTCATGCGCATCTTGTCGGCCGAGTTCGTGACGGCCCGCGCCGGCCGCATCCTCAACATCCATCCGTCGCTGCTGCCGAAGTTTCCCGGGCTGCATACCCACCGGCGCGTGCTCGAGGCGGGTGAACGCTCCCACGGGGCCACCGTGCATTACGTCACACCCGAACTCGATGGCGGCCCGCGCGTGCTGCAGGCGAGGATCGCCGTGCGCAGCGCCGACAGCGAGGAGAGTCTCTCAGCGCGGGTTCAGGCGACCGAGCACATCATCTACCCGAAGGCGATCGGCTGGTGCGCCGAAGGACGGCTCCAGTGGCGCGAGGAGCGCCCGTGGCTCGATGGCGCGCCGTTGCTCACCCCGGTGCTCGAGGAGTTCGATGCGTAAGAGAGTCTCGATGCGCCTGCAGATCCTGCCGGCGGCGCTCGCGCTGCTCGCAGTCCTGACGCTGGCGCGCGCGAGCAGTCCGCCGCCGGCGCCGGCCGCCGTGAAGCCGCCGACCTTCCTCGCCACCTACTCGGTGGCCTGGCATGGCATCACCGCCGGGCGCTCGACGCTGACTCTCGCGCAGACCGGCCCCGACGAATACCGCTACAGCTCGGTCGATCGGGCGGGCGGACTGTTCCATCTCTTCCTGCCCCACGACATCACCCAGGAGAGCCGCTTCCGGCTGGTGAACGGCGCGGTGCAGCCGCTGAGCTTCCGTTCCCAGGGCGGCGGTCCGCCCGAGGACGTGCATTTCGACTGGACGAGCGGTCGGGTGACGGGCACCGCCAAACACAAGCAGATCGACCTGAAACTCGAGTCCGCCACTCAGGATCCGGGCTCGGTGCAGATCGCCCTGATGCTCGGATTCCTCGCCGGCAAGCCGCCGGCGAGCTTCTGGATGCTCAACACGGACGTGATCAACCGGTTCGAGTTCGTCCGGCGCGGCGCAGCAACGCTGCACACTCCGCTCGGTGAACTGCACACCCTGCTCTACACCAGCCATCATCAGGGCGCGCGGCGCACAACCTACATGTGGCTCGCCCCGTCGCTCGATTACCTGCCGGCGCGCCTCGAGCAGCGCCGCGGTGAGGAAGTGATCTTCTCGCTCAACATCCGCGCCTTCAAGAAACAATAACGACCCATTGTCGGGATCGGCGAGGAGAGGCACGACGGTGCACGCGGTCGGAATCCTGGCCTATCGCCCCCCAGACTTGACCCTGCCCATCACCGTTCCCCGTAGCGCGCGCACGGCGGGCCCATTCCTTCGGAGTGTTCTGTAGGCGCGCGGCAATTGAAGCACAGCGAAGACAGATGTCGTCGCGATCTGAAAGCCGCGGCGCGCGCCGGCACCCGCATTGACCGCTTCTGAGCGCACCACTTCAGTAGCACACCCCGAACCCCGTCGGGGCAGGTCCGCTCCGTGCGTCAGGTCTTGGGCAACGTCACGCCCTTCTGCCCCTGGTACTTGCCACCCCGGTCCTTGTAGGACGTCGCGCACACCTCGTCCGACTCGAAAAACAACATCTGGGCGACGCCTTCGTTAGCGTAGATCTTGGCAGGCAGCGGCGTGGTATTGGAAAACTCCAGCGTGACGTGCCCTTCCCACTCCGGCTCCAAGGGCGTTACGTTCACGATGATGCCGCAATTATGGACGAAGACTCCGGCGTCCAGGGCGAAGTTGCCCGCTTCGGGGACCGTCAGACAGTAAACATCGTGATCGCCGGACATCTCGCGGATCGCAGCGACTTTGTGATTGCGATACACGGGGGAAGCATGAAGGCGCTCAAGCGCATCCGGGAATCGACCGAAGACCGAACGATCGTATTGCCGCGATGCCGCCGCACCCCGGTTGAAACCTGTCTCATCGTGTGCAGCGCGTACGCGATCGGCCGGGATCTCACCTCGCCGGTTGCTCCGCCTCGCCCCATCCGCCTGCGGGCGTCGACGGGAGTCATCCTCGGCAGTCCAACCGGTGTGCCGCCGCATGGGATCCGCTGCGGCCATCCCGATCGGGTTTGTCGGCCGATGGTTCCGGGGATTGAAATCCACGGGGGAGTGATCGGTATCCACGGCTTGCGCGCAGATGCCGTGTCGGAGGAGCCACTCATCGGCCAGACGATGCGTGGCAGACATCTGCCCGTCGATCGGTTGATACACGCACTCCTCGCCGCGCACGACATCACGGTACAGCGGCATGAGTGCATCGCCCGGGCGCAGTGTCTGCGCCGCAGCCATCCGGCCATCGCGCCGCATAAACTGATGATCCGCCGTCGCATGGATGAACCGCCCGTCATCCAGCTCGATCTCGATGAGCGAGTCGCGCCCGATGAATCGGGGTGCATCGAGCAAAGACACGATCAGCCGGCCGTTCGGTCCGATGCTGTACCCCCAGAAGGACTCGCCGCAATCATGCCGCCGCGCCATCTCCTCGAGCGTCGCAGCGGTGCCGTCGACAAGGGCCACGCGGGTATCACCCCGGAAGCAGCGCGCGTAGGTCGATTTCCCAAGACACACCGTGAGCACGCTGCGCGGAATGCGGAAGTACTCGACCGTGCGCGCCAGCGCAAAGGAATTCGGCGGGATCACGCACACATCGGCCTTCAGGTCGACGAAACTCTTCTCGTCGAAGGCTTTCGGATCGACGATGGTCGAGTTGATGTTGGTGAAAATCTTGAACTCATCCGCACAGCGAACGTCGTAGCCGTAGCTCGACGTGCCGTAGGAGACGATCTTGTGGCCATCGACGTAGCGCACCTGCTCGGCCGCAAACGGCTCGATCATGCTCTGCTCGCGCGCCATGCGCCGGATCCAATGGTCGGATTTGATGCTCATCGGCTGACACTACCTTGAATGATTGCCCGTAACGGCCGTCGGCTCGGGCCGGTTGCGCGTGCGTGTCCGGGCTTCAGCCCTTTTCCACTACGATCTTCGGAAATACCCCGCTGCGATCGAGCGGCCGCAGGGAGAGCGCCGCGGCGGTGCGCCGCGCCATCTGCAGGTACGCGTCCGCGCGCGCCGATTCCGGCTCGGCCGCCACGGTCGGACGGCCGCCGTCGGCTTCCTCGCGCACGCGCGCATCGAGTGGCAACTCCCCGAGCAGACGCACGCCGTACTGCTCGGCCATGCGCGCCCCGCCGCCGATCCCGAAGATGTGATCGACGTGGCCGCAGTTGGTGCACACGTACAGGCTCATGTTCTCGACGATCCCGAGCACCGGCACGGAGACCTTCTCGAACATCTTCAGCCCCTTGCGGGCGTCGGCGAGCGCAATGTCCTGAGGGGTCGTGACGATCACGGCGCCGGCGACCGGCACCTTCTGCGCCAGCGTGAGCTGGATGTCCCCGGTGCCCGGCGGCAGATCCACCACCAGGTAATCGAGTTCGCCCCATTGCGTCTGCGAGAGCAGCTGCTGCAGCGCCTGAGTCACCATCGGGCCGCGCCAGACCATGGGCTGCTCGGAGTCGACCATGAACCCGATCGACATCGCCGCCACGCCGTGGTTGCGCAGCGGCAGGATGTGCTTACCGTCCGGGGACGTCGGCTGCTCGCCGGCGAGTCCGAGCATCAGCGGCTGGCTCGGGCCGTAGATGTCCGCATCGAGCACCCCGACGCTCGCTCCCTGGGCGGCCCAGGCGAGCGCGAGATTCGCCGCGACGGTGGACTTGCCCACTCCGCCCTTGCCCGAGGCGACCGCCACGACGTTCTTGATGCCCGCGAGCGGCTGCAGCGGCCGCTGCACGCCGTGCGGGCGGATCTGCGCCTCGATGCGAAAGTGCACCGAGGCGGAAACGCCTGCGGCCGCGACGTGCGCAGCGAGTGCGGCGGCGAGGCGCTCCTGGTACCCCCCGACCGGGAAGCCGAGGACGATGTGCGCCGCGTAGCCGTCCGGGACCGCGCTCAGCTCGCGCAGCGCCCCCGCCTCGCGCAGCGTCTGGTGCAG
>JAKBBE010000023.1 GCA_021826035.1 Pseudomonadota bacterium
GCCGATGCCGAAGTTCACGGTCTGGTAGATCTCGAGCGCCGCCTCGCTCCAGCGGCTGTTGGCCTCCGGCACCTCCTCGATGGCCGCGACCGCGGCCCGCACGAAATACGCCGAGAGGGTCAACGGCACGCCGCGCGCGGCGAAGGACGGGCGGTGACGCTCGCGGTGATCGAGCACGGCGGTGAGATCGACTTCGAACACGGTGGTGACGTGCGGCGCGGTGTGCAGCAGGCTCTCGACCATACGGGCCGCGATCCGCTGGCGGACCGCGCTGTGCGCAACCCGACGCACCGTGATGCCCGACGGTTCGGCCTGCTGCTGTTGTTGCGGCGGCGGCGGCGAGACACTTGCCGATTCGGGGCCGCGCGCCGCGGCGCCGAGCACATCCTCCACGGTGATTCTTCCGGCCGGGCCTGTGCCGCGCACGTCGGCGGGCTCGAGGCCCCGCTCGGCGAGCAGCCGGCGCACCGCTGGACTGCACGACGTGCCGGCGCCCGACGCCGGATGCGCCGCCACGGGGGCTGCGGCGGGGAGTGCCGCAGCGCCGGGGAGCGCACGCTCCTCGGGTGCGGACGGCCGTGACGTGTGCGCCGCGGCGAGGTGAGGTTCTGCGCCCGTCGCGATGCGCCCGAGCACCTCCCCGGGGGCCACCTCTTCCCGCTCGCGCTTCAACACTTCGGCGAGCACCCCCGACACCGGTGCGGCCACCTCCACGGTCACCTTGTCGGTCTCGAGCTCGATCAGCGGCTCGTGCGCACTCACCGGCTCACCGGGCGCCTTGAGCCAGCGCAGCACCTGCGAGCGGGTGCCCTCCTCCTGCTCCTCAGGGGCCCGAACCGCCACGATCTCGTTCGACATGACTACACGCTCGCCAGCGCGCGGATGGCGCGCGTGATGGATTCGACGCTGGGCACGACCGCCTCGAGCAGCACCGGGGCATGCGGACTCGGGATGTCCGGCATGGTCAGCCGCTCGATCGGCGCCTCGAGGCTGAAGAACGCCTCCCGGGCGAGCACGGCGGCCACTTCGGCACCGAACCCGGCCGTGAGGTTGTCTTCGTGCACGATCAGACAGCGGCGCGTCTTGCGCACCGAGGTCAACACCGTCTCACGGTCCCAAGGCGCCAGCGTGCGCAGATCGAGCACCTCGGCGAGCACCCCGGAGACCTGCGCGGCCCGCTCGCAGCGCTCGACCATCGCACCCCAGGTCACCACGGTGAGTTCCGAGCCCTCGCACACGCAGTGCGCCTTGCCGAAGGGGACGAGGTACTCATCGCCCGGGTACGGCCGCCGCGCCCAGGCGCCATCGAGCAGCGCGCGGTGCTCGAAGAACAGGGTCGGTTCGTTGCCGCGCAGCGCCGCGCGCAGCAGCCCGACGGCATCCTCGGCGTTCGACGGCACGGCCACCTGCCAGCCGATCCCGTGCACCCAGGCGACCTCGTTGGTCTGGCTGTGCCACGGATCGCCGCACTTGAAGAACCCGCCCGGCATGCGCACCACCATCGGCGCGGCGAAGCGGTTCGCGGTGCGCCAGCGCATGGTGCCGCAATCATTCATCTGTTCGGTGGCCGGATCGGCGTACTTGCGGAACTGGATCTCGGGCACCGGCAGGAGCCCGGCGAGCGCCATCCCGACGGCCCGACCGATGATGCCTTCCTCCGAGAGACTGGTATCGAACACTCGGCCGACGCCGTGCTTCTCCTGCAGCCCGAGCGTCGCCCCGTGCACGCCGCCCTTCGGTCCGACGTCCTCGCCGAACACCATCATGCGCGGATTGGCCGTGAGTTCGGCATCGAGTGTGCGCCGGATCGCCGTCAGCATGTTGATGCGGGTCGGCTCAGGGTGCGCCACGCTGCTCGAGCGCGGCGCGGCGATGCCGAGTGGGGCGAGCCCGCCCTGCTCCTGCAACTGCGCCCGGCCCGCGGCATCGAACTCCGTGAACACGTGCCGAGTGACTCCGCTGGGATCCGGCCGCGGGCGCATCAAGGCGCGCTCGACCGCCTGCTCGACCTCGCGCTCGGCGCTTTCGCCGATCTCGCGCCACTCGCGCTCGCTCATGCGCTGCGGCACGAGATAGCGCTCGAGCCGGCGCAGCGGATCGCTGGCCCGTTCGCCCGCGATGATCTCCGGCGTCTTGTACGTCTGCGTATCCTGACCGGAATGCCCGTTCAGACGCGGCACCGTCAGGCGCAGCAGTGCCGGAGCGCGCTGCTCGCGCACGAAGCCGACGGCCGCGCCGATGCGCTCGGCGGCCTCCTGCGGGTCGGCACCGTCGCCCTCGAAAATCGTCAGACCCGCGAACGACCGCAGGTTGGCCGCGATGTTGCCACCCGGGGTCTGCATGCGCGAGCTGACCGAAATGCCGAACCCGTTGTCCTCGATGTAGATCAGCAGCGGCAACTTCAGCGTCGTCGCCAGGGTGAGCGCGGACCAGAATCCGCCCGTCGCCACCGATCCGTCCCCGCCGAGGACGACCGCGATGCTGCGCCCGTAGGCGGCCTCGCCGAGCACGTCGCGGTGATATCCGATCGCCTGCGCCCAGCCGGCCGCCGGCGTGTACTGCGCACCGACGCCACCACAGGCCGGCAACACCGTCGCGGCGCCCCGGGCGGGCTTGTTGAACACCACGCCGATGTCCCGGCCATCGCTGAACGAGCCGGCACGCGCCAGCGGGCCGGCCGCCGCCTCCTCCAGGTCGACGCCAAGGGCAAGCATGATCGGCCGGGAGCGGTAGTACACCGTCACCGCATCGTGCGGATCGGTCAGCTGCAGCCCGAGCAGAATCTGCGCCAGATCGTGGCCACGCGCAGAGAACTGGTAGAGCACCTCTCGCGCCGGCAGCAGGCGCGTCTCCTCCAGGTCATCGAGCGCCCGCGAGTGGCGCAGCAGTCGCGTGACGCGGTGCCAGTCGGGCTGAGACGCAGGCGCGTCCTCGTACCCCGCCGGCGCAGAGGAAGTGGCAGGTGCCGCCATGAAAACCCCCCGAATGAGTCGATTCGGTAAGCGTATGCCCTCGTCCGGGAAATAGGCTTGCCTTTCTTGCTCGCTTCCGGGCATTTCTGGCAATATTATTGCCAATCTGGCCTCACTGGAGTCCCGCCGTGTCCCGCCCGCTCGATCGGATCGATCGCCGCATCCTCGCCACGCTGCAGCTCGAAGCCCGGATCACGAACCAGGACCTCGCCAAGCGGGTGGGTCTCTCGCCCGCCCCGTGCTGGCGGCGGCTGAAGCGGCTGGAGAGTGAAGGGATCATCGACGGCTATGCGACGCTGCTGTCGGCGCCGGCGATCGGACTGCCCATCCTGGCCTACGCACAGGTGTCGCTGGAGAATCACCACACCGAGACCGTCGCGGCGTTCGATCGACTCGTGCGCGACCGTCCCGAGGTACTCGAGTGCCACTCGATGAGCGGCACCAACGATTATCTGCTGCGCATCGTCGCGGCCAGCATGGAGGCTTACGAGCACTTTCTCTCCACGCACCTGCTGCAACAGGCGGCGGTCCGCTCGGTCAACACCAGCTTCGTGCTGCGCACGAAGAAATTCACCACGCAGCTGCCGCTCGCCTGATGCCGCTCAGGCACCCGTGCCGAACAGCCGCCGTCCGAACCGGAACAGCGGATCGCCCCAGAGGGCAAATCCCGCCGCGCCGCCCGATCGGCGCCGCAGCACGAACAGCGTCGATGCGACCACGGCGAGGGTCACCGTGTCGACCCGGATGAGGTCATCGAGCCACGTGCCGAACGAGCCGAGCACCCGCGCCGTGGCGAGCCGCAGCACCGAAGAGCCGTGCGCCACCGGCAGCATCGCGCGCGCCGGCGCGCCGTGCGCACCGAGGACGAACGCGCAGATCACGAGCGCCGCCATGAGCGCGATCTTCAGCACCGAGAGCACATTCTGCGCCCGCGCACCCATGCGCACGCCGCGATAGTTCAGCGCCAGCAGCACCAGCATGCTCACACACGCCACCACCAGCTTCGTGTGCGGGGTCACCTGCGCGGCCGGCAGCACCATCGGGGCGAGGTAGTCCGCACCGATGAACGCCACGCCGGCGGCTCCCGCCCCCTGCATCAGCGTCTGTGACCAGTTGAGCATGAACGCGAGCGCAGGGTGATAACAGTCCGCGACGACCCGGTAGTAACCGCCGGCGCGCGGATGACGGGCGCCGATCTCCGCGAACACGAACGCCCCGATGAGGCTGACCACGCCGGCGAGGATCCACGCGGTGAAGAACACCGCGGTACTGCCGGCGGCGCGCGCCACGATCGCCGGGGTGCGGAAGATGCCGATACCGACCACCAGACTGAACACCACCCTCGCGGTGTCGAACGTCGAGCGCTCAGCCGCCGCGGAAGCACTCCCGAACCTGCTCGGCGAGGCGCACGAACTGCTCCCGATCGTTGTACAGCTGCGCCGAGATGCGCAGCAGCGGCGCCGGTTCCGGGAACAGCCACGTCTCGATCCCACGCGCCCGGAACCAAGCGTGCAGCTGCCGGCAATCGCGCCCGGCAGCCGCTGTGCCCAGCCGCGGGACGGGCAGCAGGACCGAGGCCATCGAGCCGATCATCTGCGCCGGACACGGTGCGGGCAGCTCGAGCGCCGCGAGCAACAGTGCGCGCGCCTCGAGCGCGAGCGCGTGGTTGCGCGCCATCAGGGCCGGCCACCCCCCGGGCAGCTGCGCACCGAGGTGCTCCAGCGCCGCGGGAATGCACAGCCATGGCGAGGGGTCCGTGGTCCCGGTCCAGTCGAACTGCGCCTGCCATCGGCCGCCGTACCCGTGACTGATGACCGTGGGGTGCACCTGTCCGTGGCGATCGGCGCGCACGTGCAGAAACGCCGCGCCCTTCGGGGCGCACAGCCACTTATGGGCGTTGCCGGTATAGAACGATGCGCCGAGGCGGCGCAAATCGAGGGGCACCATGCCCGGGGCATGCGCGCCATCGATGAGCGTATCGACCCCACGCGCATCGAGTTCGCGCACCCACCGTTCGATCGGCATGATGAGCGCCGTCGGGCTCGTCACGTGATCGAGCAGCGCGAGGCGCGTGCGCGGCGTGACGGCGGCGAGCACCGGCTCGATCAACTCCTCCTCGTGCGCGACGGGGAACGGCAACGGCACCGTCACGATGCGCGCACCGGTGCGCGCGGCCACGAACTCGGCGCTCTTGCGGCACGCGCCGTAGGTCTGGCTCGTCAGCAGCAGCTCATCGCCCGGCGCGAGCGGCAGCGACTGCAATACCGCATTCACCGCGGTGGTCGCGTTGGGAACGAACACCAGATCGGCAGGGTCCGCGCCGAGAAACCCCGCCAGAGCCACGCGTGTGCGCGCCAGCCGCTCGGGGAGCGCGCCGTCGAGGAAATCCACCGGCTCGCGCTCCATCTCGGCGCGCAGCCGCGACTGCGCGCGCAGCACCGCGGTGGGGCAGGCGCCGAACGATCCGTGGTTCAGATAGAGAACCTTCGGATCGAGCCTCCAGAGCGAAGCCCATGGGTTCGATGAAACGGTGTGCTCCACTTCGCGCTGCTCCCCGACGGGCCCCGGAGGCGGCAGTCTCGCAGGGCGGCGCCTGCGCGCACAAGACGGGTGGGCGCGCAGGCTCACTCGGCCCGCCTCGCCCACCGCTCGCGCCACGGCGCTACTGCGCTCCTGCGCGACCGCGCACCCGCAGTCGCCTCGCTCAGTACACTTCGAAGATGCCGGCGGCACCCATGCCGGTCCCGATGCACATCGTGACCATGCCGTAGCCCTTCTGTGCCTTGTGGCGCATGCCGTGCACCAGCGTCGCGGTGCGAATCGCCCCGGTGGCCCCGAGCGGGTGACCGAGCGCAATGGCACCACCGTGCGGGTTGACCCGCTGCGGATCGAGGCCGAGATCGCGAATCACGGCGAGTGACTGCGCGGCGAAGGCTTCGTTGAGCTCGATCCACTCGAGCGCGTCCTGTTTCAAGCCAGCGCCCCGCAGCGCCGCCGGAACCGCTTCCTTCGGGCCGATGCCCATGATCTGCGGCGGCACCCCTTTGACCGCGAACGTCACGTAGCGGGCGAGCGGCGTGAGGTGGTAGCGCTTGAGCATGGTCTCTGAGACCAGCAGCACCGCGGCAGCGCCGTCGGAGGTCTGCGAGCTGTTGCCCGCCGTGACGCTGCCCTTGGCATCAAACACCGGCCGCAATTTCCCCAGCGCCTCGAGCGAGGTGTCCGCCCGCGGCCCCTCGTCCTCGGCCAGACGCTTCACCTCGTGGCGTACCTCACCGGCGGCCAGATCCGCGATCCGGTAGGTCACCTCGAGCGGGGAGATCTCGGCGCCGAAGCCGCCGGCGGCCCGGGCCGCGAGCGCGCGCCGGTGCGATTCGAGGGCGAACGCGTCCTGGTCCTCGCGCGAGACCTTCCACTGGCGCGCGACCTTCTCCGCGGTGATGCCCATGCCGTAGGCGATCGCGTAATTCTCCTCGTGCGCGAACACCTGCGGATTGATCGCGACTTTGTTGCCCATCATGGGCACCATCGACATCGACTCGGCGCCGCCTGCGATCACCACGTCGGCCTCGCCGAGACGGATGCGGTCGGCGGCGATCTGCACGGCATTCAAGCCCGAGGAGCAGTAGCGGTTCACGGTCACGCCCGGCACGGTGTCGGGCAGACCGGCGAGGAGCGCGGCGACCCGCGCCATGTTCAGGCCCTGCTCGGCCTCCGGAAACGCGCAGCCGACCACCACGTCCTCGATGCTCGAGGGCTCGAGCCCCGGGGCCTGCGCCAGTACGCTGCGCAGGGCGTGCACCAGCAGGTCATCGGGGCGCACCTGGCGCAGCATGCCGCGCGGGGCCTTGCCCACCGGAGTACGGGTGGCGGCAACGATGTAAGCGTCTTGAATCTGTTTCGTCATGACAAAACTCTCCCGTACCGCCTCAATTGCGCAGCGGCTTGCCGGTCTTCAGCGTGTGCACGATGCGCTCCTGGGTCTTCGCGTTGCCGAGCAGGGCGAGGAAGTGGCGCCGCTCGAGTGCGAGGATCCAGTCCTCATCGACCTCGGTGCCCGCCTCCACGTCCCCGCCCGTCATGACCTCGGCGATGCGCGAGCCGATCTCGAAGTCGTACGGACTGATGAAGTGTCCCTCGAGCAGATTCACCAGCTGTGCTTTGATCGAGGCCGCACCGGTGCGTCCGGCCACCGGGAAGCGCGCCCCGGCGAGCGGCGGCCGATAGCCTGCCTCGGCCAGCGCGAGCGCCTGCTGCTTCGCGACATACAACAGCTCATCGGCGTTGAACACCACCGGATCGCTGGCGCGCAGGAAACCGAGCTGGCGTGCCTCGAGGCCGCTGCCGGCGACCTTGGCGGTGCCGATCGCCATGTAGTAGTCCTTCAGCGCCGCGAACAGATCGCCGCGGCTCTCGTGCGCCGCGCGGCGCGCGAACTCCTTGCAGCCCCCGCCCCCCGGCAGCAGCCCGACGCCGGCCTCGACCAGACCGACGTAGGACTCCAGCGCCGCGACCACCCGGTCGCAGTGCAGCATGAACTCGCAGCCCCCGCCAAACACGTAGCCCTGCGTGGCCGCGACGGTCGGGATGAGGCTGTAGCGCAGGCGCATCGAGGTGCTCTGGAAGCGTGCGATCACCGCCTCGAGCGTCTTCCAGTCCCCGGCGGCGAGCGCCGGGCGCAGTGCCTCGAGATTCGCGCCGACGGAAAACGGGGGCTCGCTCTGCCAGAACACGAGCGCGCGGTAGTGCGCCTCGGCGAGGTCGATCGCCTGGTTCAGCCCCTCGAGCGCCTCGGGGGAGATCGAGTGCGCCTTGGTCTTCAGTGAGGCCACCAGCACGCCATCGCCGCTGGTGAAGGCCCGTACGGCCGCGTTCTCGTACACCGTCTCGCCGAGCTCGCGCCGCTCCCCGACGAGCGCCACGGGCCACAGCTGGCGCCGGTACACCGGCAACTGCGAGCGCCCCACGAGGCGCTGCTGAGCCGCATCGTAGGAGCCCTCGGGCGCATGCACCCCCGTGCGGCCCGCCTCGAGCACCCACGCCGGCAGCGGCGCCGAGGCGAGCGTCTCCCCGGCACGGATGTCCGCCTCGATCCACCCCGCCACGCGCGCCCAGCCGGCCGCCTGCCACACCTCGAACGGTCCGCGCTGCCAGCCGAAGCCCCAGCGCATGGCCAGATCCACATCGCGCGCCGAATGGGCGATCTGCCCGAGGTGGCAGGCGATGTAGTGAAACGTGTCGCGCCAGCAGGCCCAGAGGAACTTCGCCTGCGGGTGATCGCTTAAGCGCAGCGCCTCGAGGCGCGCCCCGGCCTCTTCGATCTTGAGCATCTCGGTGACCGCGGCATCGGCCTTCTCGCCGGCCGGCACATGCGTGCCGCGGGTCGGATCGAGCACCGAGAGATCCTGTCCCTTCTTCAGGTAGATGCCACCGTGGGTCTTGGCCCCGAGCGCCCCGGCGGCGATCAGCTTCTCGAGCCACGGCGGGCAGACGAACAGGTCATGCCAGGGATCCTCCGCCAGGCCCTCGCGCATCGTGCGCACCACGTGGGCAAAGGTGTCCAGCCCCACCACGTCGGCGGTGCGAAACGTCGCGGACTTCGGCCGCCCGAGGCGCGGTCCGGTCAGATCATCGACGACGTCGAATCGAAGTTGGTATTTCGCCGCGTTGGCGAGCGTGGCGAGCAACGAGAAGACCCCGACGCGGTTGGCGACGAAATTCGGGGTGTCCTTGGCGCGGATCACGCCCTTGCCGAGAGTGCTGACCAGGAACGTCTCGAGATGATCGAGCATCGGGGCATCCGAGGCGCTGCACGGAATCAGCTCGGCCAGATGCATGTAGCGCGGCGGGTTGAAGAAGTGCACCCCGCAAAAGCGCGTCCGCAGCCCCGGCGGACAGGCCGCGGCGAGCGCCTCGATCGACAACCCCGAGGTGTTGGTGGCGAAGATCGTCCGCGCCCCGAGCACGGGGGCTACCTTGTGGTACAGCTCGCGCTTCCACTCGAGCCGCTCGGCAATCGCCTCGATGACCAGATCACACTCGGCGAGCCGGCCGAGGTCCTCGGCATAGTTGGCCGGTTGGATGAGCTCGGCGAGGCCGGCCGCGGCGAGCGGCGCCGGCTGCTGCTTGCGCAGCGCGGCGATGGCCTTCGCGGCGATGCCGCTGCCACCGTTGGGATCGGGCAGATCGTAGAGCAGCGTCGGCACCTGCGCGTTGAGCAGGTGCGCGGCGATCTGCGCACCCATCACGCCCGCGCCGAGCACGGCGACCTTGCGGATCATGAAATTCGTCTCAGACATGACTTCCTCTGCTGCTGCGGTCCGCGCGGCGGACCGTTCATGGCGCGGCCCTCAGCGCCGGGCCGCTCGTGGGGCCTGCGGTCCGTTCACTGCGCGGAACTCCCGGCACGGGGCACGGCCCCCATGCCGGCCAGCACGAACGGCACGACGTGCTTGACGATCAAATCCGGATCACGCGCCGAAACGGCCGAACGGCCGAAGAGTTTCAAAATGTCGTTGCCGGCGAAGGCGTGGAACATCACGCTGAAGCCCAGGTGCAGCCGCCAGGCGACCTCCTCGGCCGAGAGCCCCGGCAGGGCGCGCCCCAGCGCTTCGCTGTAGCGCGTGACCAGGTGCCCCCAATCGCGCGAGAGCGTCTCGCGCAACACCCGGTGATTCTCCACGAGCACGCGTGAGAACAGGCGCACGAACAGCGCGCCGCCGCGTGCGGGGTCCTTCGAGAGCGCGAGCGCCGGACGCACGTAGCACATCATCACTGCCTCGGCGTCAAATCGCGCAGTCCCCGCCGAGGCGCGCGCCTCGAGCCGCCCGAGTTCGCGCAGGCACTCACGCGCCCAGGGCTCGAAACGGCGGGCGAAGACCGCCTCGAACAGCGCAGCCTTGGACCGGAAGTGGTAGTTGACCGCGGCGAGATTCACCCCCGCCTGCTGGGTAATCAGCCGCAGCGAGGTTGCCTCCAGCCCGAGCTCGACGAACAGCCGCTCGGCCGCCTCGAGAATCCGCAAAGCGGTCTCCGAGTACTTCGGCTCAACGGGCGTACCGTCATCGGATAGCGAGGGGGATTTCACCGGGCAGCGTCTCAAACGTCTGTTTTAAACGTACATTTATTTTATGGCCAGGTCAAGCCGCCGCCCCGCCCCGCCGGGTCACTCCCAGCGGCCGCGCGCCGCCGCTTCGCGCAGTCGCGGCGTCGCCGCCCAGCGTGCGCCGTGACTCGGTGCGAGCCGCTCCATCGTCGCGATCACCTTCTCCAGGCCCTCCTGAAGGCCCCAGTACATCGGTCCGCCCTTGTAGGCCGGAAAGCCGTACCCGTGGATATAGACCACGTCGATGTCGCCCGAGCGGCTCGCGATCCGCTCGGTGAGGATCTTCGCCCCTTCGTTGACCAGCGGATGCAGCAACCGCGCCAGAATTTCCGCATCGGCAATCGATCGCCGCTCGATACCGAGCGAGCGCGACACGGACTCGATCAAGGCGAGCGCCTCGGGGTTGTGATGACGCTTGCCGCCCTCGTAGCGGTAGAACCCCTGAGCGCTCTTGCGCCCCAGACGGCCCTCCTCGGCCATGCGCTGCAGGATCGGCGACCAGCGCTCATCCGGCGGCAGCGTGCGATTGCGGCGGATGGCCCAGCCGACGTCATTGCCCGCCAGATCGCGCATCGCCAGCGGCCCCATGGCAAACCCGAACGCCTCGATCACCCCGTCGACCTGCTCTGGAGTCGCGCCTTCCTCGAGCAGCCGCTCGGCCTCCACACCGTAGTAGAGCAGCATCCGGTTGCCGATGAACCCGTCGCAATTGCCCGCCATCACCGGGATCTTGCCCAGGCGCTTGGCGAGCGCCATCACGGTGGCGAGCGTCTGCGGGGCACTCTGCGCGCCGCGCACGTTCTCCATCAGCTTCATCACGTGCGCGGGACTGAAGAAATGGGTGCCGACCACCTGCTCGGGCCGGCCGGTCACCCGCGCGAGCGCATCGATGTCGAGCGTCGAGGTGTTGGTGGCGAGAATGGCGTGCGCCGGCAGATTCCGATCGAGCTGCTCGAACACGGTGCGCTTCAGCGCCGGGTCCTCGAATACGGCCTCAATGGCAATGTCGGTCTGCCCGAGCGATGCGTAGTCGGTGGTGGCGCAGATCCGCTGCAGCGCGGCATCGGCCTGCGGGCGCGTCAGCCGCCCGCGCTCGACGGTTTGCGCATACACCGCGCGGATGCGCTCCATCGCGGCGGCGAGCGCCGCCGCCGAGACATCGAGCAGCGTCACCGGGATGTCCGCATTGGCGAACAGCACCGCAATCCCGGCGCCCATGGTGCCGCCACCGACCACGGCGGCGCGCCGGATCGGCAGCGGCGCGACCTCGGGTCCCACCCCCTCGATCTTGCGGGCGGCCCGCTCCGCCTCGAACACGTGCATCAGCGCCTTGCGTTGCGGACTCTCGCGGCACTCCAGGTAATACTGACGCTCGAGCGCGAACGCCTCCTCGCGCCCGCGGGTACAGGCCGCCTCGATCGCATCGGCGATGCGCCAGGGGGCGAGCTGGCCCTGGAACTTGCGCGCATGCGCCGCGCGCCAGGCGTCAAAGAGCTGAGGGTCGACGGCGGTGATCTTCTCCTCGCGCTCACGGGCGAGCGGCGGGACGCCCTCCTCGGCGAGACGGCGCGCCCAGGCGAGCGCCTCGGGCAGCGGCACATCGGCGAGCGCATCGAGCACCCCGAGCGTGCGGGCGCGCGCCGCCGCAAGCGCCTCGCCCGTCGAGATCACCTCGAGCGCCGCCTGCGGACCGGCGAGCCGCGTGAATCGCTGCGTGCCGCCGGCCCCGGGAATCAGACCGAGCTTCACCTCCGGCAGGCCCACGCGGGCCCCGCTCGCGGCGATGCGCGCATGACAGGCGAGTGCGAGTTCGAAGCCGCCGCCGAGCGCCACGCCCTCGAGGGCCGCCACGACCGGCTTGCCGAGCGATTCGATCCGCGCGATCACCTCGAGCAGGATCGGCGGCTCGAAGGCGGCACCGGAGGCAATCTCGCGGATGTCCGCGCCGGCGGGGAACGAGCCGTTCGCCCCACTGAGGACCACCGCCCGCACCGCCGGGTCACTCGCGGCTCGGTTCAAACCCTCCATCAGCCCACGGCGCACCTCGAGACTGAGCGCATTGACCGGCGGGTGGTCGATTTCAAGGACAGCGACGTCGCCGTCGCAACGGTAATGAGTCGGCACGGCATTCCCCAACGCAACGATCGGGCGATGGTAGCGCGGCGCGTGCGCCTTATCGAGCCGCCGCGGCGGCGCGCCGCGGTCAGCTGCCGATGATCTGGCGCGCCCTGAGAGCCTCGAGCACGCGGCGCGCCTCTTCTTCCGGTCCGAGCGGACTCGGCGTCAGCACGACCTCCGCATTCTGCGGCGCCTCGTAGGGCGAATCGATGCCGGTGAAGTTCTTGATCTTGCCCTCGAGCGCACGCGCGTAGAGGCCCTTCGGATCGCGTCGCTGGCACTCCTCGAGCGACGTGTCGACGAAGATCTCGATGAACTCCTCGGCGGCGAGCAACTCGCGCACCATGCGCCGCTCGGCGCGGAACGGGGAGATGAACGAGCACAACACGACCGCACCGGCGTCGACGAACAGCTTGGCCACTTCGCCCACGCGCCGGATGTTCTCGACGCGATCGGCGTCGGTGAACCCCAGGTCGCGGTTCAAGCCGTGCCGGACGTTGTCGCCGTCGAGCATGTAGGTGTGCACCCCGAGGGCGTGCAACTCACGCTCGACGACGTTGGCGATGGTGCTCTTGCCGGACCCGGACAGACCGGTGAACCACAGCACCGCGGGCCGATGGCCATTGAGGCGCACCCGCGCGGATTTGTCGACCAGCAGCGCCTGGCGATGGATGTTGGTTGCGCGGCGCAACCCGAAACTGATCATGCCGGCGCCGGCGGTGGCATTGGTGAAGCGGTCGATCAGTACGAACGCGCCGGTGGCGCGGTTGTCGGCGTACGGATCGAGCGCCACCGGGGTGGCGGTGGCGAGGTTGCAGAAACCGATCTCGTTCAGCGCGAGCGTCTTGGCCGCCATGTGCTCGAGCGTGTTGACGTCGGTCTTGTGCTTCAGGCTGGTCACGCGCGCCGGCACGTACTGCGTGCCGATGCGCATCAGATACGAGCGCCCGGGCAGCATCGGCTCCTCGATCATCCACAGCACTTCGGCGGCGAACTGATCGACCACCTCGGGGCGTGCATCGGCATGGGCCAGCACGTCCCCGCGCGCCACGTCGACCTCATCGGCGAGCGTCAGGGTGACCGCATCGCCGGCCCGCGCCTCGGGCAGATCTCCATCCGCCGTGACGATGCGCTGGATGACGCTCTCGCGACCCGAGGCGGCGACCACCACCCGCTCGCCCGGGCGGACCACGCCCGAGGCCACGGTGCCGGAGAAGCCGCGAAAATCGAGATTCGGGCGATTCACCCACTGGACCGGGAAGCGCCACGGCTTCTCCTCCAGACCCTCGCGGACGTCGATCGACTCCAGATGCTCGATCAGCGTCGGGCCATCGTACCAGGGGGTGTGCTCGGAGCGGCGGATCACGTTGTCGCCAAAGCGCGCCGAGAGCGGAATGCTGGTGACCGCGGCGAACTTCAGCGGCGCGGCGAAGCCGAGATAGTCGGCGACGATCCGATGGAAGCGCTCACCGGAGAACTCCACCAGGTCGATCTTGTTGACCGCGAGCACGACATTCTTGATGCCGAGCAGCGCACAGATGTAGCTGTGCCGGCGCGTCTGCGTGAGCACACCCTTGCGCGCGTCGATCAGGATCACGGCGGCCTGGCTGTTCGATGCGCCGGTGGCCATGTTGCGCGTGTACTGCTCGTGCCCCGGGGTGTCCGCCACGATGAACGCGCGCCGCGGCGTGGAGAAGAACCGGTAGGCCACGTCAATGGTGATGCCCTGCTCACGCTCGGCCTGCAGACCATCGACGAGCAGCGCCAGATCGAGGTCCTCGCCCGTGGTGCCGTGCTTGGCGCTGTCGCGCTCGAGCGCGGCGAGCTGATCCTCGAGCACGAGTTGGGTGTCGTACAGCAGCCGCCCGATCAGGGTCGACTTGCCATCATCCACCGAGCCGCAGGTGAGAAAGCGCAGCAACCCCTTGCGGGTGCGCGCGTCGTCAGAAGTAGCCGTCACGTTTCTTCTTCTCCATCGAGGCCGCCTCGTCGCTGTCGATCAGTCGCCCGGAACGCTCCGAGGTGCGCGAGGCGAGCATCTCCGCGATGATCTCATCGAGCGTCGCCGCACGGCTCTCGATCGCCGCCGAGAGCGGATAACATCCGAGCGAGCGGAAGCGCACCATGCGCACCTGCTCGCGCTCCCCGGGCTTCAGCGCCATGCGCTCATCGTCGCGCATGATCAGCTGCCCGTCACGCTCGATGACCGGGCGCGGTGCGGCGAAGTACAGCGGCACGACCGGGATCTGCTCCGCGCGCGTGTACTGCCAGATGTCGAGTTCCGTCCAATTCGAGAGCGGAAACACTCGGATGGTCTCGCCCTGGCTGATCCGGGTGTTGTACAGATTCCACAGCTCCGGCCGCTGGTTGCGCGGATCCCAGACGTGACCGGCGGAGCGGAACGAGAAGACGCGCTCCTTGGCGCGGCTCTTCTCCTCGTCGCGGCGCGCGCCGCCGAAGGCGGCATCGAACTGCCACTTGTCGAGTGCCTGCTTCAGCGCCTCGGTCTTCATCACCTGCGTGTGCAGTTGCGAGCCGGAACTGATCGGGTTGATGTCGCGCGCCACTCCGTCGGGGTTGGTGTGCACCAGCAGCTTCACCCCGTAGCGCTCGGCGATCGCGTCGCGGTGCTCGATCATCGCGCGGAACTTCCAGCGCGTATCGATGTGCAGCAGCGGGAACGGCGGCTTGGAGGGATGGAACGCCTTCATCGCCAGGTGCAGCATCACACCTGAGTCCTTGCCGATGGAGTAGAGCATCACCGGGTTGCGGAACTCCGCGGCCACCTCGCGGATGATGCCGATCGACTCGGATTCGAGTTGGCGCAGATGGGGCGTGAGAGCCATGCGGGATTGGGTGCTCATCGGTTCAGGCCGCCAGCGGCACGAGCGGGAACGCCCCTGCGGCGACGAAGTAGGTGTTGCGAAAATCGGGTTTGCCGTAGCACAGCGGCCCGCCGCCCGGGGCGAGCACCTGCCCGCCGGCGGCGCTGAGCACCGCATGGCCCGCGGCCGTATCCCACTCCATGGTCGGACCGAGGCGCGGATACAGATCCGCCTCGCCGCTCGCCACCAGGCAGAACTTCAGCGACGAGCCGACCGACACGCGCTCGTGCACCGAGTAGCCCTCGAGGTACTGCTCGGTCTGCGGCGTCGCATGCGAGCGCGACACCACGGCCGTCAATCCGGCCGATGGGACGGGGCGCACGTGCAGCGCCTGACGCGCACCGGTGCCACTCCCGTCGGCCGGCTGCGCGCAGCGAAAGGCGCGGTGCGCGGCGACGTCGCCGGCGTAGAGCATCCCGCCCACGGGTGCGTAGACGACGCCGATCACCGGCATGCCGGCGCGCACCAATGCGATGTTGACGGTGAAATCCCCGCGCCGCGCGATGAACTCCTTGGTGCCATCGAGCGGGTCGACCAGAAAGAACGTCGCGCCAACCTCGGGAATCCCTCCCACCGCGCAGGACTCCTCGGCGACCACCGGGATGTGCGGTGCGAGCTTGGCCAGATGCGCGAGGATCACGGCCTCGGCGGCCCGATCCGCTTCGGTCACGGGCGTGTGGTCCGCCTTGTGCTCGACCGGGCAGCCGCGCAGGTAAATCGCGTGGGCTTCGCGCCCGGCGGCCACCGCCACGGGCAGCAGCGCCTCGAGCAAATTCGAATCGTCAGTCGGTGGCACCGGATCGTTCCTGAGGAAATCCAGTGCCCAAGTCTACACAAAGAGCCGCCCCGGGTCCGGCCACGGGGCGGCTCGCCGCTCAGACTTTCCGGCTATGTGAATAGGCTCTCACCCGGATCGGGGCTCAGCCCTGGCGCACCGCCTCGACCTGGATGTGCAGCCGCACCCACATCTGGAACCCGAAGGCCTTGCCGTAGCTGATGCCGTAATCGGCCCGGTTGAACTCGGCGTAGGCATCCGCGCCGCAGCGGTACTGGTGGAAGAAGACGACTTCCTTGCACTCGAAATGGCGGATGACGAGCGTCAGCGGTCGGGTCACCCCGTGCAGAGTGAAGGTGCCGAGCACGCGCGTCGGTGCGCCGTTTTTGAAGTCCGCCAGACGCCCGACGTAGGTCGCGGTCGGGTATTGGGCCACATCGAGGATCTGCGCGCCGCGCGCATCCTTGTTCAGCTGTGACTCGCCGAAGTCATCCGAGGCGGTCTGCACCGTCACGTGCACCGTGCCGGTGTGGGCCTTGCGATCGAGCACGATGGTGCAGGTGGATTTGCGGAACACCCCGCGCCACACCGACAGCCCGCCGAAGTGGTCGGTCGAGAAGCTCGGGTGCGTGTGCGTCGGATCGCACACATAGGTGACCGGTTTGGCGAATGCCGCGCCCGCATACAGCGCGAGCAGCGCCATCGGGATAATCAGCTTGGTGAGACGCATCGAGATCCTCCAGGTTGAACTGACGCGTCTGCCGGCGGAGACGATACACCGCCGGGCACGACGCGAGCCGCTAGCCTACCGGCAGCGGCCCGCGGCGCGCCAGACGTTACATGCGTTTAACCAGCCTGGATCGGCGAGGCCGCCAGCGCCACCCCGAGGGAGTCGGCCACCGCCGCATGGGTGATGCCACCGGCATGCACGTTCAGACCGGCGGCGAAGCCCGCATCCTGACGCAGGGCCTCCTGCCAGCCCAGATCGGCGAGCTGGCGCACGTACGGCAGCGTCGCATTGGTGAGCGCGAACGTGGAGGTACGGGCCACCGCGCCCGGCATGTTGGCCACGCAGTAATGCACGATGCCCTCGACGATGAAGGTCGGCTCGGCGTGCGTGGTCGGCTTGCTCGTCTCGAAACACCCGCCCTGATCGATCGCGATGTCCACCAGCACCGAGCCCGGCTGCATGCTCGAGAGCATCGCGCGCGTGACCAGCTTCGGGGCCGCGGCCCCGGCGATCAACACCGCGCCGATGACCAGATCCGCCTCCTTCACCAGCCGCTCGATGGTCGCAGCGGTCGAGTACGCCGTGCGCAGCGAGGAGCCGAACAGATCCGACAGCTCGCGCAACCGCTCGATCGAGCGGTCGACGACCGTGACGTCGGCATGCATGCCGACGGCCATCTGCGCCGCATGGGTCCCGGCGACACCGCCGCCGAGGATCACCACTTTCGCCGGCAGCACGCCCGGCACGCCCCCGAGCAGCACGCCGCGCCCGCCGTTCGCCTTCTGCAGACCGCTCGCCCCGACCTGCACGGACATGCGCCCGGCGACCTCGCTCATCGGCGTCAGCAACGGCAGCGCGCCGCGGCGCGTCACGGTCTCATAGGCAATGGCGGTGACGCCGGAATTCATCAGCGCGCGGGCCTGCTGCGGATCGGGCGCGAGGTGCAGATAGGTGAACAGCACCTGCTCGCGGCGCAGCATCGCGCACTCGGCCGGCTGCGGCTCCTTCACCTTCACGATGAGTTCGGCGCCGGCGAATACCTCCGCGGCACTCGAGACGATCCGGGCCCCGACGGCCACGTACTCCGCGTCCGCGATGCCGATCCCGGCGCCTGCGCCGGTCTCGATCAGGACCTCGTGGCCGGCGGCGGTGAGCTCGCGCACACCGGCCGGAACCAGACCGACCCGATATTCATGCACTTTGATTTCGCGCGGAACGCCGATACGCATAGGAGAGTCCCCCAGGTTTTGGATGGGGAAGAGATTAAGGGGCGTCGCTGGCGGGAACTTGCAAAATGGCCGTGCCGGCCGGCGATGACGGCAGAATCTGCGACTTTATTGTCTTTTTATGGCAGAATATTTCTCATATGGAGCTCGACCGCTACGATCACGCCATCCTGCGCCGGCTGCAACAGGATGCCCGCATCACCAACGCCCGGCTGGCGAGTGAGGTGAACCTGTCCGAGTCGGCCTGCCTGCGGCGCGTCAAGGCGCTCGAGGACTGCGGGCTGATCGAGGGCTATACGGCACTGGTGAACCAGCACCGGGCGGGCTATCCGGTGAACGTGTTCGTCAACATCACGCTCGATCGGCAGAGCCAATCGGGACTCGAGGCATTCGAGGCGGCGGTGCGCCGCATCCCGCAAGTGATGGAGTGCTACCTGATGACCGGCGAGCACGACTATCTGCTGCGCCTGGTGGTCGCCGATCTGGATGACTTCGAGCGCATCCACAGCCAGCACCTGACGCGCCTACCGAGTGTCGTGCGCGTGCAGTCGAGCTTCGCGATGCGCACCGTCACGCACTCGGCGGTGTTGCCCCTGCGCCCGGCCAGCCACTAGGGCTCAAGGACGATCTTGCCGACGTGCTCGCCGGATTCCATCAGCGCATGCGCCTGCGCGGCTTGGGTCAGAGGGAATCGGGCATGGATCGGCAGGCGCAGTGCACCGGCCTCGAGTAGCGGCCAGATCTCCCGGCGCAGCGCCGCGGCGAGTTCACCCTTGCGCGCGACCGTCTGCGGCCGCAGCGTCGAACCTCCGATCGTGAGCCGTTTGCCCATGAGCGCGCCCAGATCAATTTCCGCCAGTCGCCCGCCCTGCGTCGCGATGACGGCGATGCGCCCTTCCGGCGCCGCCGCGGCGATGTCGCGCGCCACGTACGTCCCGCCCACCATGTCGAGAATGACATCCACGCCGCGCCCCTGCGTCGCCTCGAGCGCACCGGCGACGAAGTCCGCGTTCTTGTAATCGATCGCGACATCGGCGCCGAGGCGTACACAGGCGGCGCATTTCTGCGCACTGCCGGCGGTCGCAATGACGTGCGCCCCGAATGCCTTGGCCAGCAGGATCGCCGTCGTGCCGATGCCGCTCGTGCCGCCATGCACCAGCAGCCACTCCCCGGGGCGCAGATGCGAGCGCTCCCAGACGTTGTAATACACGGTAAAGACCGTCTCGGGCAGGACCGCAGCCTGCTCGAGGCTGAACCCCTGGGGCACCGGCAGGCATTGCACGGCCGGGGCGAGCGCGTACTCGGCATACCCGCCCCCGGCCAGCAGCGCGCAGACGGCATCGCCGCGCTGCCACTGGTGCACCTCGGCTCCGAGTGCGACCACTTCCCCGGCGATCTCGAGCCCCGGGATGTCGCTCGCCCCGGGCGGCGGCGGATACGCACCGCGCCGCTGCAGCACATCCGGTCGATTGACGCCCGCGGCGCGCACCCGGATCAACACCTCGTTCGGACCGGGGGTCGGCAGCGGACGCTGCGCCGGCTGCAGCACCTGCGGTCCCCCGGGTGCGGTGATCTCGATCACCTGCATGCTCTCGGGCAACACGGTCATGTCCGCACCTCCCCCTGCACCGCCAGCGTGCCGGCGCGTCCCGGCACGCGGCCGGAGTCGATCGGGCAGCGCGGCAGCCGTGCCAGGTCCAGACCCGAGGCGTACGTGGCCAGATCCGTCAGGACCACCCCACGCGCGCGCCACGCGCCGAGCAACCGCTCGAAACCCTCCAGGTACGCCCCGCCCTCGAGCTCCGCATGAAGCGTGAAGACGTGATCGGCGCCATCGGCGCTCACGCGCAGCAGATGCTCGATCGGATCGGCCCCCCCGAGGTCCTCACGGCCGATCAGCTCATCGAGCGTCGGCAGCGTGGTCGGCAGTTGCAATACCGGCACTTCGCGCCCCCCGATGAGCGGAACGAAGGGACCGCGACCGCGGGTATCGGAGGCGTACGACATGCCGCGCTCGGCCTGCAGCGCGGGCACGTGCGCGTTCATCTGCCAACCGGCCGCGCCGTGGGTCGCCGGGGCGTGCCCGAACACACGGGCGAACTCCTCGCAGGCCAGTTCGAACTGCCGGCGGGTCCATTGCCGCTCGGCGCGCGCCACCCCGTCCTGCCACTTGACGTGATCCCAGGTGTGCACACCGACCTCGAAGCCGCGGGCTTCGATCGCCTGCAACTCGCCCTCGCAGCGCCGGCCGATGCGCGGGCCCGGCAGGAGCACGCCGTAGAGCAGCGTGCGCACGCCATAATGGCTGACGACCGAGGTGCGGCGCACCTTGCCGAGAAAGCCGCGGCGAAACACCCGCTTCAGGGCCCGGCCGGTGTGATCGGGGCCGAGCGAAAAGAGAAACGTCGCCCGCGCCCCGCTGCGCTCGAGCGCAGCGGCGAGCCGCGGCACGCCCTCGAGCGTTCCGCGATAGGTGTCGACGTCGATTTTCAGCGCGATCGTGGTCACGGCACCCCCGCAGCGGACGGCACTGCCCGCTCAGCCCAGCGTCACCGGACGGCGCTCGAAATCGTGCGCCAGGCGCGGCAGATCGAGCGCCCCGGACGCGCCGGCCGCCTGCAGAATCCGTAGCACCGAGCCGTCGGCGCAGATCAACTGGCACTCGCCGTGCGCACCGATCAACCGCGGCTCCCCCGGGGTCAGCGTCTGCGGCGCGAGGCGCGTGCGATGCAACCACCAGCGCTCGGCGCCCACCTCCCCGAACGCGCCGGGGAACGGCGGGGCGAGGGCCCGCACCAGGTTATGGATGCGCTCGGCCGGCCAGCGCCAGTTGATGCGCCCATCCTCCGGACGGCGCCGCCCGAAATACTGCCCGGGCACGATCGGCTGCACGCGCCGCGGCGCACGGCCCTCGATCAGGCCCGGCAGCGAGCGCACCAGCACCATTTCGGCGGCGGTCGTGACCTTGGCATACACCTCGCGCGCCTCATCGTCGGCGAGAATCGGCACCGCCTGCTGATCGACGATGTCCCCGGCATCGGCACGGTCCACCATGTAGTGCAGCGTCGCGCCGATCTCGCGCTCGCCATTGAGGATCGCCCAGTTCACCGGCGCGCGGCCACGATAGTTCGGCAGCAGCGAGCCGTGCATGTTGAGAGCCCCGCGCCGCGCACACTTCAGCAGCGGCGCGCCGAGCATGGAGCGGTAGTAGAACGAGAAGAGAAAATCCGCATCGAGGGCCGCGATCCGCTCGACGAACGCCGCGTCGTTGGGATCTTCGGGCCTCTCCACCGGCAGCCCGTAATCGTGCGCCGTCTGCGCGACGCTCGCGAACCACTGCGTCTCCTTCGGGTCGTCCGCCACCGTGACCACCTGCACCACCTCGACACCGCCCGAGAGCAGCGCCTTCAAGCAGCGGACACCGACATCGTGGTAGGCGAAGACGACCGCGCGGGCGCGCCGGCTCACCGGCGCTCACCGGGTTCGTGCTCGGCGCGCAGCATCTCGCTGTGATCGATCTCGGCCTGCACGGCCGGCGGCAGCACCAGCGCCGGGCGCGCCGGGCGCTCGCCGCGCTCCAGTCCCGCACCCTGCTCGAGGATGGCCGTGACGGTGTAGCGCGGACGCTGGCGCACCTGCTCGTAAATGCGCCCGACGTACTCCCCGACCATCCCGACGCTCACCAGCAGCACGCCGATGAAGAAGAACGCGAGGCCGAACAACGTGAACACGCCCTGCACTTCCGGACCGATGAACAGACGGCGGATCGCCAGCACGACCACGAAGCCGAGTGAGATCAGCGCAATCAGAATGCCGAACATCGTGAAGAACTGCAGCGGCGCGACCGAGAAGCCGGTCATCAGATCGAAGTTCAGGCGGATCAGCCGGTAGAGCGAATATTTCGACTGGCCGGCGGCACGCTCGGCATGTGCCACTTCCACCTCGGTGGGATGACGGGCGAAGGTGTAACCGAGGGCGGGCACGAACGTGCTCACCTCGACGCAGCGATTGATGGCCTCGACGATCGAGCGATGATAGCCGCGCAGCATGCAGCCCTGATCGGTGATGCGGATCTGCGTGGTGCGCTCGCGGATCCGGTTCATCAGCCGCGAGGCCATCTTGCGCCAGTAGACATCGTGGCGCCGGGCACGCACCGTGCCGACGTAGTCCGCGCCCTGGTCCATGGCCGCGACCACCTTGGCGACCTCCTCCGGCGGGTTCTGCAGGTCCGCATCGAGGGTGATGATGTAGTCCCCGCGCGCGTGCGCGAAGCCGGCCAGAATCGCCATGTGCTGGCCGGCGTTGCGCGTCAGGAGAACCACGCGAGTGTGATCCGGGCGGCGGGTGAACTGCTCGCGCAGCACCGCCGCGGAGCGGTCACGGCTGCCGTCATCGACGAAAATCACTTCGTACTGGCGCGAGAGCGCATCGAGCGCCGGATACAGCCGCTCGAACAGCTCCGCGAGCCCCGCCTCCTCGTTGTAGACGGGAATGACGATCGAGAGCGTTGCGCTCATCGGATCACTCCGCGCAGCACCTCGTTCACCGCGGCCACGACGCGCTCGACGTCCGCGAAGCTCATCGCCGGGAACAGCGGCAGGGTCACCGTCTCACGGCCGATGCGCTCGGCGTTGGGGAACTGCCCCTCGCGGTACCCGAGTGCGCGATAGGCGCTGAAGAGGTGCATGGCCGGATAATGCACCCCGATGCCGATGCCGCGCGCGGCCATCGCCTCGATGAACTCGAGCCGGCTGATGCGCATCTCCCCGAGCGGCAGCCGGGCGGCGAACATGTGCCAGTTGTGTCCGGCATCGCCCCGGGCCGGCAGCGCCAGCGGCGCCGCCTCACCCCACAGTTCGAAGTAGCGCGCCGCGAGTTCGCGCCGGCGCGCATTGAACGCCTCGAGCTGGCGCAGCTGGCCGAGGCCGACGCAGGCGGCCACGTCGGACAGATTGGCCTTGCCGCCGGCGAAGAATGTCTCGAACGCATCGGCGGCGGTTTTCTCCTGACCGTGGAAGCGCTGCAGCTCGAGCTCGTGCACCTCCTCCGGGGAGCCGCCGACCACCGCGCCGCCCTCGATGCTGGTGATGTTCTTGTTCGGATGGAAGCTGAAGCACACCAGGTCACCGAAGCTGCCGATGCGCTGGCCGCGATAACTCGAGCCCATCGCCTGGGCCGCATCCTCGATCACCCGCAACCGGTGCCGTTCGGCGAGCGCGTAGATGCGCTCCAGATCGACCGGCAGACCGCACAGGTGCACCGGCATGATGGCGCGGGTGCGCGCGCTCACCGCCGCCTCGGCCTGCGCCAGATCGATGTTGCGGGTGTGCAGATCGACATCGACGAACACCGGCCGTGCTCCGGTGCGCACCACCACGTTGGCGCTGGCGACGAAGCTCATGGCCGGCACGATCACCTCATCGCCGGCGCCGACGCCGCACACGAGCAGCGCATGTTCGAGACTGGCCGTCGCCGAGGTCTGGCTGCGCACCGGACGCCCGCCGCAGTACTGCGAGAGCGCCGCTTCGAATGCCTTGACCTTCGGGCCGCTGGCAAGCCAGCCGGAACGCAGCACGTCGGCGACCTCGGCGATCGTCTGCTCATCGATGCTGGGGCGGGTGAAAGGCAGGAATGAGTTCATAGAGTTATGAGCGAGCCACCAGGAACACACCGAAAATGATCACGACGATACCGCCCAGGCGCTCGGCATTCGGCGCTTCCCCGAGCAGCCACCAGGCAAGCGGCACCATCAGCACGTAGTTCAGCGAGAGCATCGGGTAGGCCTGGCTCACCGGGATGCGCGAGAGGCCCACCACCCAGGCGATCACCGAGATGCCGTAGCAGGCGAGCGCGAGCCACAGCCACGGAACCGTCAGCAGCTGCAGCATGCGCTTCGGCACGTCCACGCCGCCGCCGAACAGCGGTCCGGTCGCATCGGTGGCGGCCTTCAGACCGAGCTGCGCGGCGAGATTCAGCAAAATCCCGGCGAGCAGAAATCCATACACCGACCATTTCATTGGCGGGCCACCGCCACGGTGAAACTGTCCTCGCCAATCACCCGACCCGGCAGACCCTGGGCGTGATAGCGCCGCCACACGGCCGGCGGGAAGAACGCCACGGCGTTGCGGCTGGCATCCCACTGCTGCACGAACTGCGCCGGTGTGGCGGTCAGCAGTCCCGGCTGCCAGCGCTCTCCCGGTCCGAGCTCCCCGGAGTAATTCACCAGCGTCAGCAGCCGGCCGAGGTACGGCGGAATGGTCTGGCGGTACTGGTTGACGCTGTAGAGCTTCGTGTCCGGATGCACCTCGGACTTGATCTGCTGCACCAGCTGATAGGCCGAGCGCGACGGCGGGATGACCGCGTACTGACAGAGCAGCGCCTGCCAGGCGAAGATGAAGGCGAGCGTGACGATGAGCGGGGTGGCGATACCGCCCGCCCCAGCCTCATCGGCATTCGGCGCAGTGCGTCCGCCAAACGCGCAGGCCGCCACCGCCGCCAGCACGGCGGCGAGCGCCGCGGCGCCCCAGCCGATGGCATGCGGCGGGATGAACCCGTCGCGGTGATGCGAGTACACGAGCAGTCCGGCGGCCAGGAACACCGCGAGCCCCGCCGCGGCCCACACCGAGCGCTCGAGCACGCGCGGGCGGCGCGTCAGGTACACCCCGGTGAGCGCCGCGAGCGGCGGGAACACCGGCAGGATGTAGGTGGCGAGCTTCGAGTCCGAGAGGGAGAAGAAGATCACCGTCAGGAGCGAATACAGCAGCAGGAACTTCAGTGGTTTGAAGTGCGCCACCGGACCGGGCTCGTGCCAGGCCGCGCGCGCGGCGCGCGCGAGCGGGGCGAGCCACGCGAACGCCCCGATCACCAACAGCGCGATGAAGTACCACCACGGCTCGACTCGCCGCGCCTCATCGGTGAGAAAGCGCTGGAAGTGCTCGTGGATGAAGAAGTACTCGGCGAACACGTGATTGCGCAGGGAGACGGCGACGAACCACGGCGCGGCGATGAGCACCATCAGCGGGATCCCGGTCAGCAGATGCAGCCGCCGCCAGGGACGTGCGTCGCGCTCGATCGCGGTGTAGCTGACGAGTGCGAGCCCCGCGAGCACGTACACCTCCAGCCCCTTGGTGAGCAGCGCAAGTGCCGCCATCGCCCAGGACAGCAGCATCCAGTTGCGCTCCGCGCCCGAGCCCTCCGGCGAGCATTGCGCGCGGGTGAAGGCGAGCACCATTGCGGTGAGCCAGAAGGTCAGTCCCGCATCGAGCAGGTCGAGATGACCAATGATGCCGAAATACGGACTCATCGCGAGCAGCGCGACCGCGAAGATGGCCGCGCGTCGGTCGTAGAGGCGTGCGAGCCACGCATAGATCAGCGCCAGGCAGCCGAAGCCGAGCCCGACGGTCCACAGGCGCGAGGACCAGTTGCTCAGCCCGAACACCGAGTACACGGTGGCGGTCGCCCAGTACTGCAGCACCGGCTTCTCGAAGTACTTCAGCCCATCGAGGCGCGGCGTTACCCAGTTGCCACTGGCCACCATCTCACGCGGGATCTCCGCGTAGCGGCCCTCGTCCGGGTCGAACATCGGGCGCACCTGCACCGTGACGAACCAGACGGCCGCCATCAGCACCCAGGCCCACCACCGCAACCGCTGCGTCCGCGCTTGCGCCGCACTCATAGACGCACTCCCCCCGTCACCGCCGCCAACCGCTCACAGCCCCGACGCCGAGGCGTTCAACGCGTTGAAGCTGCCGAGCTTGACGTAGAAATCGATCGTGCGGCGGATCGCAGTGTCCATGTCGGTGCGCGGGCGCCAGCCGAGATCTCGCTTGGCCGCCTCGATCGCCGGCACCCGCACCTGGATGTCCTGATAGTACTTGCCGTAGTACTCCCCGGCCGACACCTCGATGATCTCCGTGCCCTTGGCGGCATCGCGCAGATCGGGGAACTCCTGGGCGATGCGGATGGTGCGCTCGGCGAGATCGCGGATCGAAACGCAGTTGTCGGGATTGCCGATATTGAAGATCCGACGCGTGGCGCGCCCGTCGGTGTTCTCGAGGATGGTGAGCAGGCACTCGATGGCATCATCGATGTAGGTGAACGAGCGCTTCTGATTGCCGCCGTCGACCAGTTTGATCGGCCGGCGGTACAGCACGTTGGAGAGGAACTGCGTGAACACCCGCGAGCTGCCCTCCTTCGGCTCCTCGATGTTGTCGAGGTTCGGACCGATGAAGTTGAACGGCCGGAACAGCGTGTAGTCGAGGCTGTCGCGCACGCCGTAGGCGTAGATCACCCGGTCGAGCAGCTGCTTCGAGGCCGCATAGATCCAGCGCTGCTTGTTGATCGGTCCGTACACGAGCGGACTGCTCTCCTCGTCGAGCAGCGGATCGGGGGACATGCCGTAGAGCTCTGAGGTCGAGGGGAAAATCAGCCGCTTGCCGTACTTGACGCAGTGGCGCACGATCTCGACGTTCGCCTCGAAATCGAGCTCGAACACCTTCAGCGGATGGGTCACGTACTGGGCCGGATTGGCAATGGCGACCAGCGGCACCACCACATCGCACTTCTTGACGTGATACTCGACCCACTCCTTGTTGATGGTGATGTCACCCTCGACGAAGTGGAAGCGATTGTCCTTCGGCAGATCCCCGAGCTTGTTGTCCGAGAGATCGATTCCGTAGACCTCCCAATCGCGCTCGCGCAGGATCGCCCCGGTGAGCGCGCTGCCAATGAACCCATTCGCGCCGAGAATCATGATCTTAAGTGCCATGGAAGCCCTTCGTGCCCGGTTCACCCCGAGCGCACAATAAAAAAGAAGAATTTTAGCAGCTTCCCGCCGGCGCGCATGCGCACTTGCCACCTGCGGCGGCACCCGCCGCCGCAGGTGGCAAGTCCGAGCGGTGCAGCGCTCAGAAGCGCAGGCCCACCGTGAGCGGGACGAAGACCGTCGGCTGGGTGGTATTGATGCGCTGGTAGCGCGCCTCGATGAAGAAGGTCTGCCCGTCGCGCAGCAGAAAATCGAGCCCCACCCCCGCATTCCAGGACATGCGGGTGGAATTTCCACTCGCGACCACGATATCCCCGGGGATCAGCCCGTAGTTGCAGTAGCCGAACCACGGATCGCACACGTACGTGCCGTACGCGACGGTTTGAGTGAGGGCGACGTGCAGATGAGCGATGCCGACGCCGGCCAGCGCAAAGGCGCTCACCCACGGCGTGATGGGCCGCTTGAACTCCCCATCGATGTTCAGGCCGATCAGCTCGCCGTAGCCGCCATCGATTTGGGTCTGATCGGCGAGTTCATTGATGGCGATCAGATTGCGGGTGGCATCGAACCGGCTGTACTCGAGGTCGGCCCGCAGCGCGAACGGTCCCTGCGGATCGGGCTTCCAGCTCAAGCCTCCGCCCAAGGTAACCCCGCCCTGAAAGTACGACGAGGTCGAGCCCACCGTCGGGCTGTAGCCGATCTGCAGATGCCAGTGCACCGGCTCGACCGGCGCGAAGGTCTGATCATAGTACGTCTGCGCCAGCGCGCGGCCGGATAAGCCCAGCAGCGCCAGCGCGCCCAGCGGAAGAAAATGACGGTTCACGGGACGGACTCCTTAGGGCGCTCCCGGGCGCCTCACTGCGCCGCTCGCCGCGCCGCGGCCCTCAGGCCGCGCGCAGCTTGCGTTTGACGATGTGCGCAATGTCGCGCATCTCGGCGATACCGAGCGCCAGCGCACAAGCAAAGAACGCACCGGCGCCGGCGACGATGACCAGCGCCAGTGCACCGAGTTTCGCCCAGAACGGCCCGGACTGCCAGTGCGCGAGCGGCCAGTGCAGTCCGCCCCAGCAGATCAGCGCGAGCACCGCGCTGGCGACGCCCAGGCGCGCGAGCATCGAGAACATCTCGCGCGAGGCGAGCCGGCCGAGGTGGCGGCGCATCAGCGCATAGAGCACGAGGAAGTTCACCGTTGCCACCACGGCGACCGACAGCGCGAGCCCCCGCACGCCCCAGTGCAGAACCTGGGTGGTGAACCAGCACAGCAGCAGATTCAGCCCCATCGCACTTAAGCTCACGACCATCGGCGTGCGGCGCCGGTCGATGGCGTAGAACGCATTCACCAGCACTTTCAACGCCGCATACCCACACAATCCGAGCGCGTAGAAGCGCAGCGCCGAGGCGGTCTGGCGCGCATCGTAGGGGCTGAAGCGGCCGTGTTGATAGAGCACCGAGACGATCGGGCCTGAGAGCACCATCAGGCCGATGGCCGCCGGAATCGTCATGAAGAACACCATGCGCAGCCCGCGCGCGAGCTCGCTGCGAAAGCGCTCCCGATCGCCGGCCACCGCCAGGCGCGAGAGCATCGGCAGCGAGACGGTGCCGAGCGCCACACCGAACATCCCGATCGGGAACTGCATCAGCCGAAAGGCGTATCCCAGCCAGGAAATCGGCCCGTTGCCGAGCATCGAGGCGAACGCGGAATTCACCACCACGTTCACCTGCACGGTGCTCGCCGCGATCACCGAGGGCCCCATGATCAGCAGCATGGCCTTCACGCCCGGGTCGCGCCAGCGGAAGTCCGGCCGGTAGCGGTAGCCGAATCGGCGCAGAGAGGGGAGCTGCACGCCGAGCTGCAGCAGGCCCCCGACCAGCACGCCCACCGCGAGCGCGACGGTCGCCTTCGGCCCGAAGTGCGGATCGAGCCACCAGCCAAGACCCGCCCCGGTGAGGATCAGACCGAGGTTGAAGAACGTCGAGGCGAGCGCCGGGACGCCGAACACGTTGCGCGCATTGAGCATGCCCATGACGAGCGCGGCGAGCGACACGATCAGAATGAACGGATACATGATCCGCGTCAGCTCGACGGTGAGGGCCGCCTTGGCCGGCCCGAACCCCCACCCCAGCAACGCCACCAGCCAGGGGGCGAGCAGGATCCCGATCAGCACCAGGATGCTCACCACCACCGCCGTCAACGTCACGACCTTGTTGGCGAGCTGCCAGGCGGTCGCATCGCCCTCGCGCGCCGCGGTCTTGCTGAACGTGGTGACGAACGCGGTCGAGAGCGCCCCCTCCCCCACCATGTCGCGCAGCAGATTCGGAATGCGAAAGGCGATGAAGAAGACGTCCATCAGCCGGCCGGCGCCAAAGAGCGCGGCAAAGACCTGCAGGCGCACCAGCCCGAGGATGCGGCTGCACAGCACCGCCAGCGCGACGACTCCGGCCGCCTTGGTATTGAGCCGCTCGCCCGGCGCGTCGGCGCGCGCCGCAGATTTCAGGGATGCCATGGGCGGGGCGCTCAGCGTCGGCCCGCGCCGGGCGCTGCGGCCCCCGGTGCACGGCACTGCCCACCGCTCCGCGGAGCGAATCGCGCTGTCAATGCCCTGCTCATCTGCTCCGCCTGCCGATGGATCGAGATGCGCCGAGCGACGGCGCGGTGATGCGAAGCATAACGGCGCGCGCCGCCTCGTGCACCCGGCAGCGCCCCCTGCTCAGAGCTCTGCGCCGATCCGCACGACGTAGCGGCCTCTCGCCCGGCCGGCGATGAGCTCGTGAGCGGCCTCGGCCACCTGCTCCAGAGAGATCACCGAGCGCACCAGCCGCGACTCGAGGTGCGGCGGCTTCCAGGGACCGGCGAGCAGCCCCCAGAGCGCCTCGCGCCAGGGCCGCGGCACCTGCACGGAGTGGATGCCGAGCAAACTCACGCCGCGCAGAATCAGCGGCATCACCGAGGTGTGCAGCTGCGCGGACTGCGCCAGTCCGATGCAGGCGATGTTGCCCCAGGGCTTGACCGTGCGAGTCAGGTACGCCAACACCTCGCCGCCGAGATTGTCCACCGCACCGCCCCACACCGCTTTCTCGAGCGGTTTGGTGCCCAGATCGAGCGCGCTGCGCTCGAGCACGCTCGCCGCGCCAAGATCGCGCAGGTACGCGGCCGCCTCCGGTTTGCCGGTGAGCGCCGCGGTCTCGAAGCCCGCCCCGGCGAGGAGCATCAGAGCAACGCTGCCGACCCCGCCGGTGGCGCCGGTCACCACGATCGGTCCCTGGGCCGGATCCTGATGGTTCTCGAGCATGCGCCGCAGCGCGAGCGCCGCGGTGAACCCGGCCGTGCCCAAGGCCATCGCTTCGAACAGACTCAATCCCGCCGGCAGTGCGAGCAGCGCATCGGCCGGTACGTGCGCGTACTCGGCGAGCCCGCCATCGAGCCACTCCCCGAGACCGGCGCCCGTGGCGATCACCCGCGCCCCTGGCGCGAAAGCGCGATCCTCGCTCGCCTCGACCACGCCGGCCAGATCGATGCCGGCCACGCGCGGATAGCTGCGCATGATGGCGCCGCGGCCGGTGATGGCGAGCGCGTCCTTGTAGTTCAGCCCCGAATAGGCCACCCGGACGCACACCTCCCCGGCGGTGAGCGGCTGGCGCACGAGCGGCTCGAGCGTCGCGCGCACTCCGGCCGGCCCCTGATGGACACGTATGGCGTTGAACGAGGACATGGGCGCATCCGGCGAATTCGAAGGGCACCATTGTATCGGCGCGGCACGCCGCCGTGGATAAACCCGGCCGGATGCAGTAGTGTGTCGCGCCTTGTTTTTCAATTACTTGGGTAGCTGTGATGACCCACGCACTCATCTGCGACGCCCTGCGCACACCGTTCGGCCGCTACGGCGGCGGGCTCGCCTCGGTCCGCACCGACGACTTGGCGGCCCTGCCGCTGCGCGCCCTGATGGAGCGCCATCCGGGACTCGACTGGGGACGGCTCGATGATGTGTCCCTCGGCTGCGCCAATCAGGCCGGCGAGGACAACCGCAACGTGGCCCGCATGGCCGTGCTGCTCTCGGGTCTGCCCGAGAGCGTCCCGGCCTCCACGGTGAACCGGTTGTGCGGCTCGAGCCTCGATGCCGTTGCGATCGCCGCCCGCGCCATCCTCGCCGGGGAGGCGGAGTTGATGATCGCCGGTGGCGTCGAGAGCATGAGCCGCGCCCCATTTGTGATGGGCAAAGCCGAACAGGCGTTCGAACGCAGTGCGAAGCTCGAGGACACCACCCTCGGCTGGCGCTTCATCAACCCCCTCATCCAGAGCCGCTTCGGCATCGACTCCATGGCGCAGACCGCGGAGAACCTGGTGGCCGAGCGCGGCATTTCCCGAGCCGACCAGGACGCCTTCGCCCTGCGCAGCCAGCAGCGCTACGCACGGGCCCAGGCGCGCGGCTTCTTCGCCCGCGAACTCATTCCCGTGACCCTCGAGCGCCGCAAGCAACCGGCGCTGCGTATCGATGCGGACGAACATCCGCGTCCCGACTCGACGCTCGAGTCACTCGGCAAGCTCAAGGGGGTGGTCCGCCCGGACGGATCGGTGACCGCGGGCAACGCCTCAGGAATCAACGACGGTGCCGCCGCGGTGTTGCTGGCGAGCGAGGCTGCGGCGGCGCGGTACGGTCTGAGGCCACGCGCACGCATCCTCGGCAGCGCCGTTGCCGGCGTGCCGCCGCGCATCATGGGCATCGGACCTGCACCGGCCACGCGCAAGCTCCTCGAGCGCACCGGCATCGCCCTCGGCGCCATCGACGTGATCGAGTTGAACGAGGCATTTGCCGCGCAGTCCCTGGCCGTACTGCGAGAGCTCGGCCTGCCGGATGATGCAGAGCACGTCAATCCCAACGGCGGTGCCATCGCCGTGGGCCACCCGCTCGGGGCGAGCGGTGCACGTCTCGTGGCCACCGCGTTGAGTCAGCTCGAGGCCACCGGCGCGCGTCTCGCACTGTGCACGATGTGCATCGGCGTCGGCCAGGGCATCGCGCTGCTGCTCGAGCGGCTCTGAGCCCTCAGCCGATCCGCACGCGCAGCGGCTGAAGGCCCGTGCTCACCGCCTCGATCAGATCGCCACGCTCGACGGCGCCGACGCCTGCGGGCGTGCCGGTGTAGATCAGATCGCCCGGCGCGAGCGCCCACGCCGCCGACAGGTGGGCGATGATCTCCGGCACGCTCCAGGTCATCTCCCCGAGCGCGCTGCTCTGGCGTTGCGCGCCGTTGACGCACAGGGAGATCTGCCCCTCCAGAATCGCCCCCGCCTGCGCCGCGAGGGTGATCGGTCCGAGCGGCGCGGCATGATCGAACCCCTTGCCGATGCACCAGGGGGCCGAGCGCTTCTTCATCTCCGCCTGCAGATCCCGTCGGGTCATATCCAGTCCGACGGCATAGCCGAAGACGTGCCGCATCGCCTCATCGGCCGCGATGTCCCGCCCGCCGATTCCGATGGCGACCACCAGCTCGACTTCGTGATGAAAATTGTGCGTCAGACTCGGATAAGGCACCTCGCCCGTCGCGCCGGCCTCGACCGGCACGAGCGCATCGGCCGGCTTCATGAAGAACACCGGCGGCTCACGGCCCGTGCGGCCCATCTCCTGGGCATGCGCCCGGTAATTCGAGCCCACGCAGTAGATTCGGTGGACCGGGAAGCGCGCAGTCGTTCCAACGACCGGGGCACTGACGGGCGGCGCAGGCGCAAACACATAACTCATGACGGTATCGGTGCTTCAGGGGCGACGGGGTGAGTTTAGCGGCGCAGCGGCGCGCCCGTCCAATGGCGCACCGGTGTGCCGCGACCGCCGCAGCGTCAACCACCGCCCCCTCGGGGGTCGGTGGACCGGCAGGAGCTGGCCCTCGGCCCGCGCACTGAGGCGCGGGGAGCAACGGCGGCGGTCGGATGTGCGCAGCAGAGGCTCACGCCGCGCACAACACTGCGGTGTTGCGGCGCACCGACAGCGGGACCGGACACGGCGGTGCCCTGCCGGGCCCTCACGCGCACGCAGCCGAGATGATGTTCACGCTCGAAACTCTCCCCGTCGGTGCCGGCCGCGCGGCGCGCGGCGCTGCACTTCGTTTCGTCGCACAGTCCGGGGCGTTCGCCGCAAATGGCATCGCGCTCCCTGACGCCTGCACCCTCACGACGGAGGGATGGGGCATGATACGGCGGCGCCCGGCCCTGCGAACCAGTCCACCAAAACTCGTGCCGCGCGCAGGAGGAGCACCCGAATGAAGCACGTTGTTGCGCTCGCGGCAGTATTCTCGCTGGCCG